>JBMYYH010000010.1:0-47603 GCA_049609225.1 Planctomycetota bacterium
AACAGCTTTGCGCCGCGGGTTGCAGGCTTCCATGACCTGCGCAGTCGGCACTCCGGGGCGGATATTTTCCTGGAGCTGCACCTGGATCTCGACCGCAACATGAGTTTCGTGGAGGCGCACGACCTCAGCGAGGAGGTCGGCATGGCGATCGAAAAGGCCCTGCCGAACAGCACGGTGACCGTGCATGCAGACCCGCTATAGGCGAGAGTCCCGCGGGTGATTTCCTCGTGGATACGGGAGATTTCGGTTAGGCTCGGCCTAACTCATCCGTTCCCTGAACTCTTTTAAACCATGATTATCTCGACTTCGCTTTTGTTGCTCGCAACACCTATATCCGCACAGACGGTAGGTGGTGCATTCCAGGAAGACTTCTACTTTCACGGAAGTTCCGGTCAACAACTCGGCTTCTCGGTCGCCATCGCCGGTGACACCAATGGAGATGGCCACGACGACCTCCTGGTCGGAGCACGATTCAATGCCCCCGGCGGCCTTACGGATGCTGGTTCGGTCATGCTCTACTCCGGTCAATACGGAACCCTCCTCCATCAATGGGATGGAGCTGCTGCTTCCAATCTGCTTGGAACATCTGTTGCGGGCGTCGGCGACCTGAATGGCGATGGCTTTGCCGATGTTTTGATGGGCGCAACCGGAGCATCGCCAGGTGGCATGGCCGGCGCGGGTTCGGTCTATGTCTATTCCGGCCTGGATGGTTCCCTGATCATGCAACTCGATGGCGCTGCTGCTGGCGATGGCTTCGGTCATAGCTGCGCCGCCGCCGGAGACATCAATGCCGATACCACCGGCGATTTCATCATTGGCGCGCCATTCTCAGATCCCGGCGGCAACAGCTGGGCTGGCACTGCCTCGGTTTACTCTGGCGCCGATGGCATCTTGCTTCATGAATGGCATGGCAGTGCAGCACTCGACAACCTCGGTTGGTCCGTGGCCGGCGCAGGTGACCTCAACAATGATGGCACCACAGACTTGATCACCGGCGCACCTTTGGCCTCGCCGGGTGGTGTGGCCCGTGCGGGTTCGGTGTTCGCGTATTCCGGCACGACCGGTGCGCTCCTCCACCAATGGGATGGAGCTGCCATGGATGACCGCGTTGGACGCGGCGTCGATGGTGTCGGCGACCTCGATGCAGACGGCTTCGATGATGTCGTGGTCGGCGCTTCGGTCGCGAGTCCAGGCGGCCTACTGAACGCAGGCAGCGCATTCGTCTATTCCGGCAACACGGGCGCCTTGCTGCTGCAGTGGGATGGCAACGATGCCGGTGGCAACTTGGGTGAAGCCGTCGCAGGCGCGGGCGACGTCAACCTGGATGGAACTCCTGATGTGCTGGTCGGCGCTCCGCTCACCGATGCGAATGGCAGGACCGCAAATGGATCGGTATTCATCTACTCCGGAGTCGATGGATCGCTTCTGCATCGTGAAGATGGTGCGCTCGATTTCATCCAGTTCGGTGGGGCTCTTGATGGTGGCGGCAATGTCAGCCCGAACGGGTACGCCGACCACATCGTTGGTATCCGGGGTCAGGGTTCTGGCAGTGGCGCCGCTGCGGTGTATGGATTCAATCCATTCCTGAGCGCAAGTGCCGATACGCTTTCCGCTTCCGGAGTGAACCTCATTGCTTTGGAATTCGATTTCGGCCAGCTCTTGGGTTACTCGAACTATCGCCTGCTCGTCAGCGCAAGTGACTCCAGCACCTTCCACTTTGGTGTCGAGATCCCGCTGCTGTTGGATGGGCGCGTGCTGCGCTCCTACTACGGCGATTACTTCTCCCTGCTGAACTCGGGATTGCAAGGCACCCTTAGTTCCGATGGCAAGGCGGTTGGAACGATCGGCGTCATGCCAAACACCTTGACCCCGTTCGTCGGACGCACCTTCTACATGGCTGCCATCGTCGACAGCGCATTTGGCCTGCCAGAGGCCAGTTCGATCGCCCTGCCGATCACCATCACTCCTTAGGATCTTCACGGGCGAAAGGCGCTGCGACTCCATCCAGCTCAGGGCCATAACGCATGCCTTTCGCAAGACCGCGACGCAGCTCCAGGAAATCTACCTGGCGCTGCTCCTTTGGCGCACGATGGAATGTTCGGAAACCCATCCGCCCTTCCGTCATCATGTTGAGGCTGAGCCAGGCACGACTGGTTTCGCGGTTACGGTCCCAGTGTTGGAGTTTGTGCTTGCGCAGGTTCTCCAAGGTGTAGGTGAGGCAATCCGGGAAAGTCAGTGCCAAACGGGTGCATAGATTCTCGACAGCGGCATCGAGTAGCTCGAAATCCACCTCGGCCTTCTTCAGGATGGCCTTTGCCTCGCGCAGGGGTTCCCCCTCGAGTGGCATGCCATAAAGCGATCGGCCGCAAGCATCGGTAACGAACTCGGTATGCACGAGCGGGTTCACGAGAAACGCTCCATCCACTTTCAGGACTGGTACAAGGTCGTTGATAATGCCTAACTGCAGCGCGCGATGAGCACTCCAGTTTTCGCAGAGCACACAAGACTCCATGGCTCTGCCCATTCCTACATAGACTGGCAGCATGTCTGTGGATCCGCCCACGGGGGAAGAACCATGCTTTGGTCCAGCCTGACCGAAACGCGCGGTATCGGCTGCAATCGAAAAATCGCAGGCCAAACCGATCTCTTGTCCGCCGCCAATACGCATGCCGTTCGCGCGATTGACCACCGGCTTATCACAATGCATCAAGGCCGAGATGGCATCGTTGAAAACACGCATATATCTACGGTATTCATCCGGACGTCCGGCGTAATGCTCACTGTACTCCGCGATGTCCCCGCCGGTGCAGAAGGCCTTGTCCCCCTCGCCAGTCACAACCAAGACTTGAACTCTCGGATCGGCACTCGCGCGGCGGATCGCGAGAATCAACTCGGCGAGTGCGCGCGTGCTGTAGCAGTTGAACTGCTTGGGATTGTTCAGCCAGATCCAAGCATTCTGTAAAACCGAGTCGGAAGAGCCATCCGCAAGCTGCACCGGACGCAGCTCATAACGGATCGCTTCGAACTCCATGTCAGGAGCAAGTTCGTGGTTCTCGAAAGTCGACATGTTTGCGTCCTCAACCTTGATAGGCGGGGATCCCGGTCAATTCATGACCGAGGATCAGAGTGTGGATTTCGTGCGTGCCTTCGTAGGTTAGAACGGTCTCCAAGTTGCAGGCATGGCGCCCGGAGTGATACTCCAAAGTGATGCCATTGGCCCCTAGCAGGGTTCGCGCCTCGCGCGCGGTATCTAATGCCATCTTGACGTTATTGCGCTTAGCAAGACTCACCTGTTGTGGGGTCATGGTGCCGTCGTCCTTCATGCGACCAAGGCGCCAAACGAGAAGTTGTGCCTTTGTGATTTCGGAAGCCATCTCCGCGAGCTTGGCCTGCGTGAGTTGGTACCCGGCAAGCGGCTTGTCGAAAATCATGCGCTGCGTGGTGTAGTCCAACACTTCATGAATACAAGCTTGCGCCGCACCTACGGCTCCCCAGGCGATGCCATAACGCGCTTGAGTCAAGCAGGACAAGGGAGCTTTCATGCCCTTAGCATTCGGAAGACGATCAGCCTCCGAAACCCGCACACCATCGAGCACCAACTCCGAAGTGACGGAAGCGCGCAGTGACCACTTGTGTTTCTGTTCTGGCGCATCGAAGCCATCGGAATGGCTGTCGACGATGAAGCCTTGAATCTTGCCTTCTTCATCTTTCGCCCAGAAGATAGCAATGTCGCTCACGGTGCCGTTGGTGATCCACATCTTGCGCCCATCGAGGATCCAATCGTCTCCATCCCGACGGCAACGGCTCAGCATGCCGCTAGGGTTCGAACCGAAATCGGGTTCGGTCAAGCCGAAGCAGCCGATCATCTCGCCCGTAGCCAATTGGGGCAGGTACTTCTTGCGCTGCTCCTCCGAGCCGAAGGCTTGGATCGGATACATCACCAGGGAACCCTGCACCGAAGTGAAGGAGCGAATGCCAGAGTCGATTCGCTCGATCTCCTGGCAGATGAGCCCGTAGGTCACGCCATTCAGGCCTGCGCCGCCGTACTCCTCGGGGATGGATGGGCCGAGCAACCCCATTTCCCCAAATTCGGGAATGAGTTCGGTGGGGAAAGTGCCCTCTTCCCAATGGCGCCCGATGATGGGCAGCAACTTCTCATCACACCAGGCACGAACTTGGTCGCGAATGAGAATCTCGTCTTCCTCGAGGAGGGTGTCGAGAGCGTAGAGGTCGATTTCTTGGTAACGGCTCATGGAGAGGCTCTGGTCGGCATCCAGACGGGAGATAGAATACTCGGTCCGTCCCTTCCTGAGACACCGTCATGAGCCCAGCAGAAACCCTTGAACTTGCCGAATTCCTCGGCGACGGCATCTCCGCCGAACTTTCCGAAGCCGTCCACCATGTCGCCAGCAAGCTGCCGATGGCGGTGAAGTTTCATCCGGTGGACATGAGCGTCGAGCGTCGTCGCACCGACGCCGAAGGTTCGTACACCGATGCGGAGAACGCCATTCGCGAATACGGCGTGGCGATCAAGTACCCGACCATCACCGAGATGGAGAGTCCCAACAAGGTGCTGCGTGAGCGCTTTGATTTCAGCGTGATTCACCGTCCGGTGGCCAGCATCCCGGGTGTGAAGACTCGTTTTGATGGCACCGTCGACCTGCACATCGTCCGCATCGCGGTCGGTGGTACTTATGAGGATGCCGGGCGTCGGATCGGTAGTGAGGCTGCGGTTTCGGTGCGCGTGATCGAGCGCCGTCCGAGCTTCCAGGCTTCCAAGTTCGCCTTCGAGCTCGCACAGAAGCTCGATTGTGGCGTGATCAGCGCCTCCAAGTACACCATTCAGCGCGCTACCGACGGCCTCTTCGAGGAAGTCGCAGAGGATGTCGCGAAGGAGTACCCCGAGGTGCCCCACCAGGCCGAGCTCTTCGATGCGCTGCTGGCCAAGTTGATCATGAACCCTGAGGCCTACAAGGTTGTGGTCACCCCCAACGAGTACGGCGACTTCCTCTCGGATGCGGCCTGCGGCATGATCGGCTCGATCGGCCTCGGCGCCAGTGCTTCCTACAGCTTCGACGATGATGGCAAGGTCACCCTCGCCATGTTCGACCCCGCTGGCGGAACCGCCCCAGACATCGCCGGTAAGGGTTTGTGCAATCCGTCCGCCGCTTTGTGGGCTTTCGGCATGCTTCTGCAGCACCAGGGTTATCGCGCACTCGGCGCCGCCCTCAACGATGCCGTCCGCGATGCCATTGGCGCCGGCCAGACCACCGGCGACCTCGGCGGTTCGCTCGGCACGATGGAGTTCACCGAAGTGGTTTGCGACGCATTCGCAAAGCGCTTGACCGGCGGCAACTCCTAGTAGGCAAGCCGGCGAGCAGCGGTACCCTATGGGCATGCTGAACGTCGGCTTCGACATCCGCCCCGCCCTGTTCGATTACGCGGGCATCGGCCGCTACGTGCGGGAACTCGGTACTGCCCTCACCAAGATGGAAGAGGGCCAGGGTCCGTTCCTGGAAATGTTCGCCCCCTCGTGGCGCGGCGGACGTCAGGTACCCCCCGGACTCGAGGAGCGTCGTCACAAGATGAACCTTGGCTGGTTGCCGGGTCGTGTGATGGACAAGATTGCGTTGTTGCCGGGTATGGATGCAGGGCGCTTCCCGGCCAAGGTCGATGTCTTCCATTGGACCGACTATGCCTACCCAACGGTGCGTAGTGCGGCCAAGGTCATGACTTTGCATGATGCGGCTTTTGTCGCCGATCCGAAGTTCCATGGTTGGGATACTTCGGTGCTGCTCGACCGCGTGCGTCGGGCATTGAACATCTCGGATCGCATCATCGTGGTGTCGGAACCTGGTCGTTACGATGCCGAATTGTTGGGTGCGCAATCCGACAAGGTCTCGGTGGTACCACACGGAGTGAGTCCTTACTTCCGTCCGGCGGAGCAGGAGTTGAGCGATACGGGTTTCCTACTCACGGTGGGAACTTTGGAGCCGCGCAAGAACTACCTGCGTACCTTGAAGGCGATGGAACAGGCTTGGGACCGCGACATGGCACCGGATTGGGTGATCGTCGGGCGTCCGGGTTGGGACTATGAGAAGTTCCTGAAGCGCATGGAGAATTCGCGTCACCGTAAGCGCATCCGTTGGGTGCAGAGTGTTACGGATACGGAGTTGTTGCGTTATTACCAGGGCGCAATGGCCTTGTTGTTCCCATCGCTGCACGAAGGCTTCGGCCTGGTGGTGTTGGAGGCCATGGCCTGTGGCACGCCGTCGATCGTAGGCGATCAAACGGCTCCGGCATGGGTTGCTGGGCATTCCGGCATGCGCGTGGATCCGAAATCGGTCGATTCGATTTCCGAAGGGATCGAGCGCATGGTCAGTGAAGGACCATGGCGGCGTCAGGCTGCAGCGGTTGGCTTGAAGCGCGCCAAGGACTTCACTTGGGCCAAGGCTGCTGAGAAGACGGTTGCGGTTTATAAGGAAGCGGTGGCTGCGCACCGTGAGCTTTCGCACACCTGATTTTTTTTGCCCCCTCGCCTTAGGCTGAAGTGTCTCAGCTCAGCCATCTACCTTGTGCGGTGAACAAATTAATTTTTGTTTTCCTATCGTTTTTATTGGCACCAACGACTCATCTTTGTATATTGGCACCAACGACTCATCTTTGTAGAGTGAAGAAAAACCAAACTCTACTATTGGCTTTATTGACAGCGTCTGCTGCTATTGCCTCTCCTGTCCCTGACATCCCCGATTGCATCGAAATTGATGATGGTGAATGCAAAACGGTTACCATCCCACATGGAGCCGCACCTCTAGGGGGCGAATGGGCTGATTCTTCAAGCCAGTTTCCTCCACTCTCCCCCAGGGTTATGGACGAAGACCCTGGTGCCTACAGTGATGATTTCATGGGATCGGGTTTTTTTGACCCAGCATCACCGGGGACAGTTACGGGAACCGTCTGCAATGACAATGGGGACATTGGTGCCTACGCCCCAGACTCACAACCAGAAACGGATGATACGGATGCTTGCTTAGAGATTTACTTGGACATTCCGTTCTATTATTTCGGATATGAACCTGACCTAGGCATGTTCATTTGGATTACCGATTATGTGAAGAAGGGCCCAGTCACGGTTTGCCCGATCGGTGGATGCCCGTAACCTTGAGACTTGTCCTCAGTATTCTTTTGGCTGTAGCCCTCGGCTCCGCCCTATTGCTCTTCTGGCCAAGCGCGAGTCCAGTTTCGGATGATTCCTTTCAACAGCCGCCATTGGAATCGGCCCCGGTTCTGCCCGCAAATGAACTGTCTCGACAGGATCACCGAGCGGATGTTTTGGCAGGACATCAGAGTACTGAGGACCATGTTTCGCACTCTCATGAACCGAAGCTTGAATCTGGGTCAACAACCCTAGTGGAAGGAATGGTGGTTGTGGACACGGCCCTCAAGCCGTTTCTGCAAACATCAAGCGTTGAAATCGTTCAGGTCTTGGACTTTCTTGGGCTCGATAGTTACGCCATTCCAAAATCCACCCAGACTTCCGTCGATGAGAATGGAGCTTTTCGGCTAGAGGGTCGGCCGGGAAGACACTCCATCGCCTTACATATTGGAGGCTCTACATTCTTCGGACCAGAAATCAATCTGGAGCCGAATGAAACTCTCATTCACAATTTCTACTTGGAAGGAGGGAATCAAGTCTCGGGCATGTTCCAGTTCATGGACCGTCCTGAAGCTTCCACATTTCAATTGACTGTCATCCGAGAAAGCGACGGGGCACTTGTTGCTTCGACTGTACTTACGCCCGACGTCACTGGCGGAAGGCCAAAACTAGCGAATCGAGATGAAATACCGGAGGACATGTCAGATGATCCTCGCCACGGTGCCTTCAAGGTCTCCAAGCTTGCTCCGGACATTTATACCTTAAGGTTTACAATGCTCCCGCTTCTTCCTGGCGTGCCAGAAGAAATCCATTGGGATCACCCTGTTGACCTGCGCAATGGCGATGTCGACGTCGGTACGCATTTCGCCCACTTCGATGATTTCGAAGCAGAGAAGGAGAGGCGAAATCAAATGGCCAGAGACATGATGGACCGCGGCCTTCTACCAACACCGAAGTGATTTGCTGGGCCGCGAGAGTCAACGATTCATTTGACTTCCTCGCTTGGCGACGAGGCCCAAACCGTGAACCTTAAAGGTTCGCGCCCAAGATGCGGATGCCGGTCACCACGCCGTAGCACACAGCGATGGCGAGGATGGCGACCAGCACTTTGATGCCCAAGGGTTGTTGGCCGAGGTCGCCTAATCCTTTGGAGCGACCATCGCCTTCGATCTCGCGACGGATCTGCGCGCGCTTTCGTGCGGCTTCTTCGATGGAGCTGGAAGGCGCTGCCGTTGACTCAGGCTCGACGTGAGCTTGGTCTTCTTCTTCGAGGCTGAGATCATCCGCACCACCAAGATCGGTGGAGGCCGTTGCTGCCGGGGTTTCCCCCACGACATCGAAGGCAACCGCGCCCAAGGTGATCAGATCGCCGGGGCGTAACTCGAACCGCTCCTTGCGCGCTCCATTCTGGAAGATGCCGTTGGAGGAACCGAGGTCGACCAGGTCATACCCCAAACCAGCAGCCTCGATCTTGGCGTGACGCCTTGAGATGCTGCCATCCTCCACCTTGACGGCGCAGGAATCGAGGCGACCGAGCACCATGCCGTCTTCCAGCGTGTAGCTCTCTCCGGTCTCGCGGCGACGCAGTTCCATGGCGCATACTTTAGCAATGCCGAAAACCACCTTGCGCTAAGATGCACGAATGCGGTTGTGATGTGCAACTGCCCTGACGATGTCCGAAGTTCCAGTCCTGAAGGTCGATGCGCTCCTCCTGCATCGCGGCGGCCGACGTCTCGCCGGACCGCTGGACCTGCAGCTCCATGCGGGCGACCGCGGTCTGCTGCGCGGCGGCAACGGCAGTGGCAAGACCACCTTCATGCATTCGCTTGCTGGATTGCTGGCGGTGTCGGATGGATCGGTGCAGGTGCGCGGGCGCATCGGTTATGCGATGCAGGAACCGCGCTTCCCCGAGGCACTCCCATGCGCGGTTTACTTGCGGCAGCTGCATGCATTGCATGGCGGTACGTCAAAAGAGCGCGAAAAGGCGGTTTCAAGGGCGTTGGAGCGGTTTCAGCTGCTGCCTTATGCAGAGAAGCGGATTGGGAGCCTGTCGCGCGGATGGCGTCAGAGGTTGAACTTGGCGCGGGCGTGGTTGAGCGAACCGCAGTTGCTGCTGTTGGATGAGCCGCAGACGGCGTTGGATCCGGAAGGCATGGAGGCCTTGGCGGAGGCGGTGGCGTCGAGTCCGGAAAGTGCGGTTTTGATCGTGGCGCCGGAGGGTGTGGGTTGTGATGACCTTGCACCGGAGATGGGGAGCTTGCAGGTTGGAACAAAGCAGGAAGATCCTGCAACGCCGGAGGCTTCATGCTGAGCCTCACACTTGGATTCCTGCGCGGACTCATCGGCACATGGTGGATCCCGGCATTTGCACTGGCACTGTTCGCCGCGGCAAGTTTGAGCTTCGACCCGAGCTTGGGATCCCACACCCTTGGCACTTACCTCGCATACGTCAGCCTGTTGCTGACGATCGTGATCTTCCGCTGCGGATGGTTGCTGCAAAGACGCGCGGAGCAAGGATGGCCGGAGGAAGAACGTCTGCGGGACCCGAGCGGACGACGCGCACCCATCGCGGAGTTCCTCGCCTGCACCATCCTGACCGTCGGCCTGCTCGGCGCGGCCTTGATCCCACCGCTGTTGCCGATGTTCCCGCAACCGCCTGCATCCACCGGTCTCTATCCGGTGCATGTGATGGAGCACGAGGAAGGGCAGTGGCTCATTGATCTAGGCGGCAAGGTCCCGCCAACCGCAACGCTGCACCTGACTTTGGATTGGAGCGCAGTTGCCCCTACGGATGGCGCCTTCCCGCCGATCCCCATCCAATCACCCGATGCCCGCACCATCGAAGCCGAGGCCGGCAAGCTGTTCGCCTGGCCATTGGCTCCCGGGGAAGCCGCCGCCGGCAAGATGGTGCTGCAAGCACCCGCAGGATCCAAGGTGGCCGTCCGCCGTTCGCTCGCCCGGCTGGAAATCCCGCGCCCCGACCGAAGCGACCTCGGCCGCCTGCTCGCCGCACAAGGTTTGTTCTTCCTACCTTTGTTCGCGATCCTGCTCGCCTGGTTCCGCTTCGGACGCGTCCGCGGCAGCCTCAGTGCTCTCGCCACCTTCACCATCGGCAGCCTGGCCACCCTTCCCCTGCAGCCCATGGATCTCGGCAACGGCCCCGCAGCCCTCTTGGCCAAGATCGTATTGCTGTTGAAGCTCGCGATGCCGCCGATCGAGGGCTTGGTCGCCACCGGTCAACGCTTCGAACGCCTCGCCGACACCACCGCGCCGCTTTCCACCACCGCCTGGCTAGTCACCGGAGGCCTGTGCCTGTTCCTCGCCTGCCGACGCCGTCCCCCGCGCAAAGGATGAAGCTGCGCCCTCCTCTCGGCCCAACACTAGCCCTAACGCTTGTTCTTCTCGGCTTCAGCGGCACCCTGCTCGGCACCATGCCCCCCCTCGGCCACTCCGCCTGGCAGAGCCTGCAAGGCTGGTGGACCCTACAGCGCTTCCACCAAGCCGAGAACGATCTCGATTACCCCGCCCTGTTGGAGCTCGGCTCCTCCTATCTCCACCAGACCGGCCAAGGCGAGCTGATTGATTTCGCCGGCTACCGTGTGGGCTATGGCGCCTCCGGCCCGTCCTCCAATCGCCTCCCCGCCGACGCCCTCTATTGGGCCCAACTCGGCCTCCAGTCCTTCCACGACCACCAGGATGACCTCCCCGACCCCTGGACCGGCTTGCAAACACAAGCCTATATCCTTGTCGAACGCGTCTTCCCCCACACCCTCGACCGCGACGACCTCCTCGTCGCCATCGACGCCACCCGCGATCGCCTCGCGGCTGGCGGTGGCCTCCACCCCCTCACGCAGGGTATGCGCCAGGCCTATTTGCGCTATCTCCACACTCCCCCCGAGGACCGCAACGCCTTCCTGCTCAAGTATTTGAGCCAAGACCTCAGTCTCGACGCCGCCTCCGGTCAGTAGCCCCTACAATCTGCCCCCATGGAATCGGTCCTCGACCATATGGCGCAGAATCCCGAGCTTTGGGCATTCTTGCTGCTGGTCTCCTGTGGACTGGGCCTGCCACCGTGGTCGGAGGAGCTCGTCATCCTCGGCTCGGGTTATTTCGTCGCCCAAGATGGCCTCTCCTATGGCAGCGCCGTGTTCTGGTGCTGGGCGGGCATCCTCGCCGGCGACACCATCATCTACAGCCTCGGGCGCTTTGCCGGAGATCGGGTCTACAACTGGCCGGTCCTTCGAAGCCATCTACGCCCCGCACGACGACGACGTTTCAACAGCAGCTTCCTGAAACACGGTACCAAGGTCGTGTTTTTCGCCCGCTTCTTGCCAGGAGTGCGCATGGTGGCCTATCTGGTGGCCGGCAATCTGCGCATGCCGTATTGGAAGTTCGTCACCCTGGACTCGATTGGCGCCGCCCTCACGGTGCCGATTTCGGTGTGGCTGGGCTGGAAGTTCGCCTCCAATCTCGATTATCTGCTCGAGCAGATGCACCAATATCAGTGGCCCCTTCTCATCTTGGGCCTGTTGCTGATCGTGTTTATCGTGGTGCGCCTAGGCCGCGCCCGACGCGAACGTTTCCTGCGCATCTTGAGTATGCGGAAAAAACGCGACCAAGACGGTTCCTAGGCGTTTTCTTGGGCCCCCAAGGGCTGGGATTCGCTAAAATCCGCGCTTCGCTTCACGGCCGAGTCCCCCAATTCGGGGTTCGCGGTGCGTAGTCCCCCCCTCTCCACTCGAAGACGTCGATGGACATGATCACAATTCTCCCTTGGCTCGGAGCCGCTGCCGCAATCGTCATGGCTGCTCTGACCTACGCAAAAGTCATGAGTGCGCCCGCCGGAAACGAGCGCATGCAGGAACTCGCCAAAGCCATCCAAGATGGCGCAAAGGCTTTCCTAGTCACTGAGTACAAGCTCCTCGCGGGCTTCGTCGGCATCGTGGCCATCCTGCTGTTCCTGCTCGGTACTGAAATGGGTGGCGGTCCTCACACCGTCCTTGCCTTTGTCTTCGGTGCTGCCGCCTCCGCACTCGCTGGTTGGATTGGCATGTACACCGCAACCCGCGCTGCAGTCCGCACCACGGAAGCTGCTCGCGAAGGTCTTGCAGGTGCACTGAAGATTGCCTTCGGTTCCGGAACGGTCATGGGCATGGTCGTGGTTGGCCTTGGCCTTTTGGGCATCGCGCTCTTCACCTGGCTCAACGGCACCACCGAGACTGGCCTGCAGCACGTGCTCGGCTTCAGCTTCGGCGCTTCTTCGATCGCACTCTTCGCACGTGTCGGTGGTGGTATCTACACCAAGGCCGCGGACGTCGGTGCAGACCTGGTGGGTAAGGTCGAAGCGGGCATCCCTGAGGATGACCCCCGCAACCCTGCCACCATCGCCGACAACGTCGGTGACAACGTTGGCGACGTCGCCGGCATGGGCGCTGACCTCTTCGAGTCCTATGTGGGTTCGATCATCGCAACCATGGCTCTCGGCGCAGTTGCCGTGACCCAAAGTGAAGCTCCAGCAGATGGCTTGGTCTACCTGCCGATGGCTCTTGCAGCACTTGGCATTTTCGCATCCATCGTCGGCACCTTGGTCGTCAAGACTGATAACGAAGAGAAAATCCACGGCGCGCTGTTCAACGGCCTACTGGTCGCCTCATTCATCCTGGTCGGATTCGCTTGGTACCTCACCAACGCTGCTGGACTCGAGTTCGGCAACAAGATGGATCCGATGGGTCTGTTCTGGTGCATCGTCGCTGGTCTCGCCTCGGGTGTGATCATCGGAAAGATCACCGAGTACTACACCGCCTTCGAGTTCAAGCCGGTGCAGAAGATCGCGGAGCAGTCCGAGACTGGTGAAGCGACCAACATCATCGCGGGACTGGGTGTCGGCATGAAGTCGACGGCGCTTCCGGTGATCGTCATCTGCGTCACTATTGCTGTGGCCTACAACATGTCCGGTGGCGAGGTCTACGGCATCGCCCTGGCTGCAGTCGGCATGCTCTCCACTCTTGGCATCTCGCTGGGTGTCGATGCTTACGGCCCAGTTGCGGATAACGCCGGTGGCATGGCTGAAATGGCCGAACTGCCACCGGAAGTTCGCGAGCGCACCGATGCTCTCGATGCTGTCGGTAACACCACTGCCGCAATCGGCAAGGGTTTCGCGATTGGCTCCGCCGCACTGACCGCACTGGCCTTCTTCTCGGCCTATAGTGCAACCGCCAAGGCTTCGATGGGTGATGCCTTCAACCTCGACATCTCCGAGCCTATGGTCGTCATTGGCCTGTTCATCGGCGCAATGTTGCCCTTCGTCTTCGGCGCCATGACCATGGAAGCTGTGGGCCGCGCCGCCTTCTCCATGATTGAAGAAGTACGTCGTCAGTTCCGCGAGATTCCTGGCATCCTCGAAGGCACCGGCAAGCCGGACTACGGCAAGTGCGTGGAGATCTCCACCAAGGGTTCGCTCAAGGAGATGGTCCTTCCTGGTCTGCTCGCGATCGCAACTCCAATCGTCGTCGGCATCTTCGGTGGTGTCACGATGTTGGGCGGCATGCTCGCAGGTTCGCTTGCAGCAGGCGTCATGATGGCGATCTTCATGTCCAACGCCGGTGGCGCTTGGGACAACGCGAAGAAGTACATCGAGAAGGGTCACCATGGCGGCAAGGGTTCCGACCCACACAAGGCTGCAGTCGTTGGTGATACCGTCGGCGACCCCTTCAAGGACACCAGCGGTCCGGCCCTGAACATCCTGCTCAAGCTGATGTCGGTGGTCTCCGTGCTGCTCCTTCCTTTCTTCCTCGAGTACAACGCCTAAGTTGGATTCGGAATCTAGTCGGGAACAGGCTCGTGCGCTGGCTGAAAAGCTGGCGCACGAAGCCTACCTGTCCAAAGGTGAGCACATCCGGATCCTGGATGTGTCGGACTTTCTCTATATCACCGATTACTTCCTTATCGTCACCACTCAAAGTGTGCGTCAGACGAAGACGCTTGCCGAGAGTCTGAAGACGATGGCGAAGGAAACCACGGGTTCCAAAGGACACGACGAAGGCACCACCAGTTCCAGCTGGATGTTGTGCGACTTCGATACCGTCGTGGTGCACATCCTTACGGAAGAAGCTCGCGAGTTCTACGACCTCGATGGCCTATGGGCCGATGCCGAGGAAGTGGAGTTCGATCCGGCTGCTTAAGGCAAGCGTCGGAAGACTAGGGTGTCTTCTGGATGCCACACGTGTAGGTCGTCGGCGCGGTATCCGCGGAGCCATAGGGTGCCGTCGATGTTGCGCAGATAGAAGCCGCGTGGGAAGGTGTCGGGCTGTCCGGGATGGACGGTGGCGACGGTCAGCGAACCTGCAGGTGCACCCGGGGTGGAGCGCGGCTTGGTGTCGGAGTCTTCGACCTGCTGGAGATGGTGCAACCGGAGGTAGGCGGCAGCATCCATCGGGCAGGGGTGAAGTGCCTGCGCTTGGGCTGCGTCGAGGATGGCCGGCAGGGTGGCTCCATCCGGGAAGCCGAGGGCCTGCACTGTGCAGGACTCCAGGCTGAGGTGCTGCGACGGCAGGGTGCAGGCAAAGACTGCGGAGGAGAGCAGTTCTTCCGCCAGTGGGTTCAACGCGATCCCTGCATGCTCCAAAGCCTGCTGCAGGCCTGCGGCATCCAGGCCACCGACCTCCAAGGCCCAGCGCTCAGCGGGCATCGGCGCTGTAGCGGCTGCCATCATCCGCCAGGAGCTCGAACTCGGGCACACGCAGGGCCATCAGGGCCGTGGAGCGTGTTCCCACCTCTTCCTTAGCCCGCTCGACGTTGCGGTAGCCAATGGAGTAGTCCACGCAGTAGGCGTTCGCCAAAGGCCCTAGAGGCGCCTGGAAAGCCTGCTCCTGGAACAGATAAGGCCCCCGCTTGACGGCCCGGTTCTCCGGATCCATGGCACGCCAATAGTGGCCGAAGACCACCGGCACCTGGTCGCGGTAACTCCGCCACCAAGCGACGCGCTCAACCCGGCGCATCTGACCACCGGCGCGGAAGGGCTCGGCGGTGGGCGCTTCCATCCCTGATGTGAGCACCGTGACAGGGTTTTGGTTCTGCCGCGCGAGATCCGCCACGATCGAATCCGGCTTCTCACCATCGCGGATGCAGGCCTGGGTGATGCTCTTCTCGGAATCGTAGAAGAGGTCGACCAGAGAACGGTTCTCGTCCTCCAGGGAGGCGATGGCTTCTGCCTGCCAGCAAGCATGCACCACGCGCAAGTCATCGCGCTGGGCGGCTAGTGGCAGGGTCTGCAGGAACAGGAGCATCTCTTCGCGCATGGCATCATCGGCGATGACCTGCGGGATGGCTTGCTCGGTGCCGCGCAGGAACTGCGGCTCACCAAAGAACCACTCATTGCCGGCGCGCTCCTTGCCCAAAAGGAGATTCAGCTCATGATTGCCGACCAGGCAAAGCGCATTGCCGGCATCACGCAGACGCTTGACCAGCCGAACCACTCCCGGGCTATCCGGACCGCGGTCCACCAGGTCTCCGACGAATACCAAGAAGCGATGGTCGGGATGATCCCCATCGGGGCCATAGCCGAGGTGCTGAAGGAGATCCTCCAGGGCGGAGCATTCCCCATGGACATCTCCGACGATGTCCAGCGGGCGCTCTGGCAAGTCCTGCATCAAGGGCGTCATGCGTGGAGGACTATACCGGAACGTTTTGCAGGAATCCGTTCCGTGTAGACAAAAAAGAAGACGGGCACCTTTGCAGGTGCCCGTCTTGTAGAGACAGTCCGAAAGACTTACTGACCGAAGGCCAGGTCCAGGACAGCCCAGAAGGTGTCCTCATCAGCGGACATGCCCTTGAGGTCGAGCATGGCGTAGCCGAACCAACCTTCCACGTTGCCGTTGAAGGTGTGACCGACGGAGATGTCGATCTCGTCCCACTCAGTAGCACCGGTCTCGACGTTGATCACTGCGACGCGACCCATCCAACCCGCGGACGGGCTGAAGTTGAGGCCGAGCTGCCAGGTGTCGGTGTCAGGAGTCCAGATACCACCAGCGCCGAGCTTATCGGAGAAGCCAGCAGCGTTGTGGTAGCGGGTGGTGCCAGTGGTGGCGAACATGTCATCGGAGCTGGACAGGGTGATATCCAGGCCACCGTTCTCGACACCAGGAATGCTCTCGAGAGCATCGAGGTCGAGGGAGGTGGTGATGAACCAGGCATCGCCATCGGCGGAACCCATGTCGTAGGTGGAGTACTCAGCCTCGTAGCCGAAGCCCATGAGCTCACCGGAGAACACCACACCAAGCCAAGTTGCGAACTCGGCGCCGGTGTCTTCGTTACGAATCCAGTAAGGCTGGAGGTTGATTGGGCCGAGCTGCTCGACGTAATCGCAAGTCCAGTTAAGGGATGCGACGTAGACCATGTCGTCACCGTTGTCGGTGAGGGCGGTCGGGGACGGAGCGGTGGAACCGTAACCGTTCTCGACGCCGTTCAGCATGGCGAAGTGGAAGTTTGCTCCACCTGCAGCGTGGTTGTACCAGATACCAGACTGGGTAGCAGGACGGTTGTCCCACTCGTCGGTGCCGAGGACACGACCGCTGGCTGCCGTGTAGTAATCACGACCAATCTTGGAGGTGCCACCGTCGCCGAAGAGGTTGTCCACAGCAACCCAAGAGCGGGTGAGCTGGAACTCATCGGCTGGATCGTCGAAACGACCAGGGGTGGTACCGAAACCACCATCGCCCCAGGACTCACGACCGTTGAAGCCAACGAATGCCGTGGAATCCTCGGTGACGTTAAACAGGAACGTCATGCGGGCACGGGTGTCGACGTCACGGTTGTTGGTGGCGTTGGAGTAGGAATCGTCGTACCAACGGTTACGAGCACGGAAGTCACCACCAATGGCGACGCCGTGGTTACCGGCTGGAGCGTTGAGACCAGAGTTGAGATCAGCCAGAGCGCGCTCGAGGCTGTCGTTTTGTTGTGCTACACCCTGCGAAGCGAGGGTGACCGCGGCGACTGCCGCGAGGTTGATCAGGCGAACCTTCATTTCGAAACTTCCTCTTGTGGCCCAAAGGGCTCGTGGATTGTTTCTGCTGACAGGCCCGGACGGCCTAATCGGCGAGAGATGGATTGTTTGGTGCAACTTTCACGTAGCGGGAGCCTTTGCGAAAGTTGGCGGAACATTTTGCCAATGCGGCTAGCTCGGGCAAGACCTTTTCATGAATTTTCCGAACAGGGCCGAAGCCCATGGAGGTTACATCGGAAGCCCACCAAGGAGTTTGACCTGAATTTCAGCTAAAAGCGCTAAAGGTTTCTTAAGTCTCTTGCTGAAAGGGGTTTACGAAATCAAACTCGTTCTCGTTCTTTCTCCGCTTACAAGGCATTCTCCTTAACTACCCCGAATTCATAGACTTACACCGCAACCTGGTCGATAGACTCTGGCCCAGACGACGACCTGGTCATGCGTGTCCTTCATCTCCACGATGCTCCCCACATCCATGGCGGCGCAACTGCCTATCTCAAGCAGTTGTTGCCCGAGATGGCCATACGCGGCCACGAGAACCGTCTGTTCTGCCTGGATCATGCTGCAGATTTCCTTCCTGAGGGGGATCAGAGCGTCTTCCGCTATCAGTGGCCCAAGTCGTCCTTCCAACGACGGCGTGATTTCCACAGCTTTCACGCGCCTCTGGCAGAGCAGTTAAGGGAGTTCGTCGAGACACAAGGCCCCGACCTCGTGCATGTCCAAAACTGCTCGGCTTTCCGCAGTACGATTTTCCCTACTATCTTTAAATTGGGGGTCCCCCTGGTCATGACCGTGCATGACTTCTCCCTGATTGACCCAAACCCTTGGGGGCTAGATCGTTCCGGCGTTGTGGGTCAGCTGAAGCAAGTCCTGGATCGACGCTCGCTGGCGAAGGCGCGGGCCTGTGTCTTTGGAGCCACCCAGATGTTCCTATGCCCTACGGATGCCCTTCTGCGCGGCATTCGCTTCCCAGAGGGAAAGGCTCGGGTCCAGAGGCTCCCGATTCAGCCTGCAGAGGCCTCAGCACTGCCTGAGGACCACCTGAGGCTCTTCTTCGCGGGCACCCTGTACCGTTCCAAGGGAGTGGACGTGCTGCTTCACGCTCTCGCCGGCTGTCCCGGCCCCCTCGCCGAGGCCACTTTGGAAATCGCAGGCTCCGGCGACCAGGAGGACAACCTCAAAGCCTTGTGCAAAACTCTGGGCCTTGAGCAGCGTGTCAAGTTTCTTGGCTTCTGCGATGCCGCAGCCATGGAGGCCGCCTATGCCCGCGCCAACCTTCAGGTCCTGCCATCCCGCGTTCCAGAGAACAGCCCGCTCACAGTCCTGGAAGCTGGCGCACGCGGACGTCCTGCCCTCGCCTCCCATGCTGGCGGCGTACCGGAGCTGCTGCCCGAGGGGCGCGGCTGGACCTTCCCCAATGAGGATGCGGATGCCCTGCGCCGTGTTCTCCAGACCTTGGCCGAGGATCTCAGCCTGCTGCCGTCCACCGGCGCCGAAATGCGCTCTTGGGTGCGCAAGGAATTCAGCCCCAGCGGCCATTGGGATAGCACCGACGCCGCGTACCATGAGCTGACGGGATGAAGATTCTCCTGGAAGGCCACCGCCTGGCCCGCGTGCGCAACTTCGGCGGTATCGACTCCTACTGGCACAAGCTGGTACCGGAGCTCTTGCAGTTGCAGGACCCGGAACTCGATTTTTCGCTGTTCTCGGCCTTCCTCAACCCCAAACATGGCGCCGGCCTGATTTCCTTCCGGCAGCAGGGCGCCCGCATTCACCATTGGTGGACCTCACCCGATTGGCTGGAGAAGCTGAAGCCGCTCGGCGCGCGTTTGGAGTGGTTCTGCGGCAAGCAGGATCTGGTCCATGCTCCGGAGCCGGTATGGAAGCTTCCGACCCGCGCCCGCTTGGTCACGACGGCGCACGATCTGATGTATCTGCATCATCCGCAGTTCCTCGACCCGCGCTGGGTCGCGCGTCTGCAGGAAGGCACCCAAGACCTCGCGAGTAAGGCAGCGTTTTGGATTTGTGTGAGCGAACACACGCGGACGGATCTGGTTCGGCATTACGGCGTGCCCCATGGACGGACCTGCGTGGTCTATCACGGGATCGAAGAGGCCTTCCGCACCGTGATGGAGCGTCCGGCAGAGATTGCGCGGGTCCGTGGCCAGTTTGGGCTGCAAGACAAGCCGTATTTCCTGTTTTTGGGCTCGGTCGAACCCAAGAAGAACCTCCCGGTGTTACTCAAGGCTTATGCCCTGGCACTGGAGAAGGGTTTGCAATCGGATCTTGCCGTCGCGGGTCGGGCTGGCTGGAAGGCGGAATCGGTGCGTGAATTGGCAGATGCCAATCCGGCTCTAAAGGAACGCGTGCGCTTCCTCGGCTTCATCGAACAGGATGATTTGCCACCTCTGGTCGCGGGCGCCCACGCCATGGTGCTGCCTTCGCGTTACGAGGGTTTCGGCATGCCCGTGATCGAGGCGATGGCAGCAGGCACAGTAGTGGCTTGTTCCGACCGCGGCGCCTTGCCGGAAGTCGCTGCAGGTGCAGCTGAGCTTTTTGATGCCGATGATGTGGAAGGACTCGCCGCTTTGTTACTTCGCATCGACGAAGACCAACAACTCTGCGAGAATCTACGCGCGCGCGGGTTGGAGCATTCCGCTTCCTTCTCGTGGCAACGTTGCGCCGCGGAACATGTCGCGGCTTACCGTCAGGCGATGAGCCTCCCCCGATGAAGATTCGATTCGACGCCACCGCGATGGCCCTGTCTGGTTACCACAAGGGTGGTGCCTATCGCTATGGCATGGAGATGTTGTTGAACATCCCCAAGGTGATGCCGTCGGATTGGGAGCTGGGGCTGTACTTCAACTTCTTCCGCGGACATCACCTCGAGAAGATGCAGGAGACTTGTCAGCTTGCGGGGATCAGCGACTACAAGGTGTCGCGCATTCCGCCGCAGGTGTTGCGTATGTTGAAGGTGCCGGCGGAACGGACTGCGGGCGCACATGATTTGATTCATGGGCCCTTCGATTTGATTCCACCGAGTCGTCGGTCGGCGCGGGTGGTCACGATCCACGACCTCGCGTTCTTGCGTGCGCCGGAAGGACTGCCGGAAGAGTGGATCAAAGAGCGCACCGCTACGGTGCCACCATCGGCACGTCGGGCGCATCGAGTGCTTACGGTTTCGGAGTTCTCGAAACGGGATATCGTTGAGCGTCTGCAGGTGGATCCGGATCGGGTGCAATCGATCTACCACGGCATCTCACCCGGGCTGCAGAAGTCGGAGGATCCGGAATCGGATCTTGCGCGTCTGAAGGAGCGTTATGGCATCGAACCTGGCTTCGTGCTTTACCTCGGCACGCTGCAACCGAATAAGAACATCGAAGGCTTGTGCAAGGCGTATCAAGAGATGCGTGCGCGTGGTTTCGAAGGGCAGTTGGTGCTCGCGGGAGCCAAGGGTTGGCTCTACGACGAGATGTGGGAGCGCATTGTCGAACGTGGACATGATCAAGGTGTGTTGCTCACCGGCTTCGTCGATGATGAAGACATCTCGCGCCTGTATGCATGCTGCGCGACTTTCGCGTTGTTGAGCTTCTTGGAAGGTTTCGGCATTCCAGTGATCGAGGCCATGGCATGTGGCGCACCAGTGGTTGCCGCCGATGCATGTTCCTTGACGGAAGTCACCGCCGATGCAGGCCTCCTCGTGGATCCGCACGACACCGACGCCATCGTCGATGCCCTGATGCGCGCTGCCACTCCTGGCGCCGAACGCGATGACCTTGTGCGTCGCGGATTCGCCCATGCAGCTACCTTCACCTGGAAGCGTTCGGCTGAGGAACATGTCGCCGCTTATGCGAAGGCATTGGAGGTCGCGCGGTCATGAGCGATGAGAAACTGAGGTTCTCGATCTTCGTTCCGACGCTGAAGCGACCCGATCTGTTGCGTCGCAACCTTGAAGCCTTGGCGCTGCAGTCACGTACACCCGACGAGATCCTGGTCTCCTTACGGGGCGACATCGATGAAGAGGGTGTTGCGGTGGTGGATAACTTCATCCAACATCATCCGAAGTTGAATGTGGTCAAGGTGATGCTCACCGAACCCGGGATCGTGGTCGCGGAGAATGCGATCTTGGATGCCGCGACGGGAGATGTCGCATGCCTGCTCGATGATGATGCGATCGCGCGCCCGTTCTGGTTGGAAAACCTCGCGCGTCATTATGAAAGCGATACTCGCATTGGCGGTGTCGCCGGCCCCGCCATCAACGTCTACGACGGCGTGCCCGATCCACGTCGCGCTCGCTTCCGTAACCGCGTGTTGTTCCCTGGCATGATCCTCGACCAAAGCACGCGCCATACGGATCGCGTGGTGCGCGTCGATCATTACCGTGGTGCCAACATGAGCCTGCGGATCGAACCCTTGCGTAAGGCCGGTGGTTTCGATCGCAACCTTCGCGGTGATTGTTTCCGTTTCGAGATGGACGCATGCCTCGGTGTGCAACGGCAAGGATTCCGCCTGCTGTTCGACCCGGAAGTGGAAGCCGATCACCACGAGGCTCCGCGCATCGGCAACACCGAGCGCTTCAATGCCGAAGCCATCTTCAACAATGGCGCCAACGAGACCTATGCCTTGATGAAAGGCTATGGCCCGGTCGGACGCTTCCTGCACATGGTCTTTGCCATTCTCGTCGGCAACTTCCCGAATCCAGGTTTGGCTTGGGGTGTCGGCGGTGGATTGCTCGGACTGGTCTGGAAGAACCGCAACCTCTTCGGCATGGGTGCGATGATGCCCGCATGGAAAGGTCGCTTCGAAGGGCGTCGGATGTACAAGCGCTGGAAGCAAGCGCAGGGCAGCTGAATACGCTGCCACTCAGCACGCACTTAACGCGCTACTTCGCTTGGATCTCGGCACTGAGGTCGTTGACCTGGATCACACCTTCCGTAGCGAAGGTTGCCGCGCGCACCAGTTCGTTCTGGAGTTGGCGGATATTGCCTGGCCAGGCATAGGCCTGCATAGCCTGCACCGCGCTCGCGTCGATCTCGGCGCTGGGTAGACCTTCCCCGGCCTGCTGCTGCAGCAGGAACTTGATCAAGTGTGGGATATCCTCCGAACGCTCCCGCAAGGCCGGCAACTCGAGATTGAGCACCGCCAAACGATAGTAGAGGTCCTCGCGAAACTGGCCTTCCTGCACGCGCTTCTGCAGATCCCGATTGGTCGCCGCGACGATGCGCACATCCACCTTCTTGGTCTGGTTCGAACCGACGGGGCGGATCTCCCCATCCTGCAAGAACCGCAACAACTTGGCCTGCAGATCCAAGGGGATCTCACCGATCTCATCCAGGAACAAGGTGCCGCCTTCCGCCGCCTCGGCATAACCGACGCGATCCTTATGCGCGCCGGTGAAACTTCCCTTCACGTGACCGAAGATCTCCGCCTCCAACAACTCCGACGGGATCGCCGCACAGTTCACCGCCACCAGATTCTTCCGACGTCGTGCGCCGAAATCGTGCAGTGCCTTCGCCACCAACTCCTTGCCGGTACCGCTTTCACCCAACACCAACACCGGGATGTCGGTGCGAACGATGCGACCGATCAAGTCGAACACGCGTTGCATCGCAGCGCATCCACCGATCATGCCGAACTGTTGGGGCAGTTCTTCCGGGTCGAACTCCGTCGGCGCGTGTTGCGCTTCGAACCAACCGCGCAACAAGGCGACCAGGTCGGCACGTTCGCCACGCGGCAGGCGCTCGAGACGATCGAGCAGGTCCTGCAGGTCTTCGAGTTCGCCGCTCACGCGGTGTCTCCCTCGCCTTGCAGGTCTTCAGGGTTCCGGAAGGAATCGGGATCGTTCAACATCTGGAAACCGCGAATACAGTAGTTCAGGCCGGAGAATAAAGTCAGGCCAACCATCAGGCAGAACACGCCGAAGAAGAACCACGGGTGACGCACATAGGCAAGCAGTGGGAAATGCAGGAAGGCCGGGATGCCGCCGGAGATGCCCAGTGGAATCGCGATGTAGACCACCTGCGCAACCAGCTTCAACTTACCGAACCGATCGGCTGGGAATTCCATGCCGTTGCTTTCGATCAAGCCACGCAACGCCGTGACCAGGAACTCGCGACCGAGCATGACCACCACCGCCCACACTGGCATGACCGCAAGTAGATCACCTTCCACCGCATACTGCGGGCTCGCGGCGAGGTAAGTCAGGCCACCGAGGATCAAGACCTTGTCGACCACGGGATCCGCGACCCGACCGAGTGCCGTCACCCAGCCGTATTTGCGGGCCAGGTGGCCGTCGACGAAATCGGTGATGGCGGCGATGAGGAAAAACCAAAACGCCCAGAAAGACCAGCGTTCGATCTCTGGAGAACCCACTTCCACCTGCATCACTTCCCCCATGAAACCGAACGCGCCGATCGCCAGCAGCAGGCGGGCGCCGGTCACGAGGTTCGGGACTTGTCGGGCGAGCATGGGTTCAGGTTGTGGCGCGGTTGCAGGAAGCTTCCGGGCAGGTGGCGCGGACGCCGGCGGACATCGGTCCAGGGTAGGTCACTGCTGGACTTCCGCCACCAAATCGTAGCCGTCCGCCTCGGTGACGAGAACCTTTGGCATTGAGCCAGTACTGAGGTTGTGGGCTGGATCGTGGATGCGCACGATGCCATCGACCTCGGGCGCGTCGGCCCAAGTGCGGGCGATGGCCCAATCTCCCTCGGATTCATCGACCAGCACCGGCAGGGTGCGGCCGACCAGGGACTGCTGGAAAGCCGCGTGGACGCGTGATTGCACCTCCATGACCTGGCGTTGGCGCTCCAAACCCTCTTCCGGGCTACAGCGATCCACATCGGCGCCGGCAGGGGCAGTGGCTTCCGGGGAGAAGGAGAAGGCGCCGAGGCGTTCGAACTTGAATTCCTCGAGCCAACCCAAAAGCTCCTCGAACTCGGCCTGACCTTCGCCAGGATGCCCGACCAAAACCGTGGTGCGCAGGGCAACCCCCTCCACTTCATCACGCAAACGCTGCACGATGCGGCTGACACTCTCCTTCGATCCACCACGCTGCATCCGCTTCAACACCGCGGTGCTGATGTGCTGCGTTGGGATATCCAGATAAGGCAACACATTGGCATTGCGATTCATCACATCGGTCAACTCCCAAGGGAATTTGTTGGGGTAGGCATACATCACGCGCAACCAACGCAGGCCATCGACCTGTGCCATCGCATCGACGAGGTCCGGCAGACGCGGACCACCCTTACCCATGTCCCGGCCATAACCGGTGGAATCCTCCGCCACCATCACGACCTCGCGGACGCCCTGGCGCACCAAGTTCTCCACTTCCCCCACCACAGCCTCGATCGGCTTGCTCGCCTGACGCCCGCGGATCTGCGGAATGATGCAGAAGGCGCAGTTGTGATCGCAGCCGTGACTCGGCCGCAAATACGCATAACTGCGAGGTGTCTGCAGCAGACGCAGGAACTCGCCCTGGCCTTGGGGCGCACGTCCGCCGGTTTCTTCGCGGACCTTGCGACCCTTCAACACCTCTTCGACGATCCGCGCGACGTTCGAGTAATCACTCAAGCCGAGGATCGCATCGATCTGCGGGAACTTCTCCTCCACCTCGGGACGGAATTTCTCCGGCAGACATCCGGCCACGATCACGCCACGCAGATTGCCCGACGCCTTCGCCTCCAGCAGATCCCGAATCGCCGCTTCCGACTCTTCGCGCGCAGGCCCAATGAAGCTGCAGGTGTTGAGGATCGCGACATCAGCCTCGTCGACCGAACCGGTGAGCGCATAGCCCTCACTGCCCAGGCGACCGAGGATGTTCTCGGAATCGATGAGGTTGCGCGCGCACCCCAAGTGCACGAGCGCAACACGGATGGCGCGCACGCCGTCCGCTACTGCGGTTGGTTGTTCCTCTCTTCCCACTCGTCGACGGTCAGGAGCACTTCCCGCGCCTTCGAACCTACGAAGGGGCCGAGCACGCCTTGTTCCGTCATGATATCAATGAGGCGACTAGCCCTGGTGTATCCAACGCTAAGGGCCCTCTGAATCAGGGAGGCCGAGCCGCGCCCGCTCTGCAGGATCACGCGGACGGCATCGTCGTAGAGCGGATCGTCGACCTCGCCGCCACTGCCGCCAGCACCTGGGCCCTTCATCTGGACCAGATCCTCGAGGAACTCCGGCTTGCCATGCTGACGCAGGTGGTCGCAAACATCCGTGACTTCCTTGGTGCTGACGAAAGCACCCTGGCCACGCACCAGCACACCGGATCCCGGCGGACGGTAGAGGAAGTCACCGTTGCCAAGCAGGCCATCGGCGCCACCCTCATCGAGGACCACGCGGCTGTCGATGCCAGTGTTCACGCGGAAACTCACGCGCACAGGCAGGTTGGCCTTGATCAGACCGGTGACCACATCAGTGGAAGGACGTTGGGTTGCCACGATCAGGTGGATACCCGCCGCACGTGCCTTCGCCGCGATGCGCGCGATGGCCGTCTCGACTTCCTTCTTGTTGGTCATCATGAGGTCGGCGAGCTCATCGATCACGACCACGAAGTACGGGATGGTCTCCGGATACTCCTCGGGATCGTATTGATCCCCGAGCACCTTCTTCAATCCAGCCACACCAAGCGCGTTGTAATCGCCGATGCTGCGCACCCCGACCATCTTGAACTGATGCAGACGATCCTCCATCTGACGCACCGACCATTCGAGCACGAAGGGCGCGCGCTTCATGTCGGTGACTACGGGGCACAGCAGGTGCGGAATATCCGCGAATACCTGCAGTTCGACCTGCTTGGGGTCGATCATCACGAAGCGCACCTGATCCGGCGTGCGGGTCAGCAGCATGGTGACGAGGATGCTGTTGATGCACACCGACTTACCCGAACCGGTAGTACCGGCGATGAGCATGTGCGGCATCTTGGCGAGGTCTTCCACCGCCTTCTTGCCGAGGGTGTCGCAACCGAGCACCATCGGCAGCTTGTTCTTGGCGAAATCCAAGTCCTGCCCCTGGAACACATCCTTCAGGCGGACGGAATCGCGCTTCAAGTTCGGCACTTCAATGCCGACGGTCGAGCGACCCGGTAGCGGGAACACGATACGCACGGAATGCGTGCCGAGGGCAATACCTAAGTCATCGCGCTGGCTCTTGAGCTTCTTCACCGACACGCCGGAAGCCAACTGCACTTCGAACATGGTCAGCGTCGGGCCGCGTTCGGCGCCGATGACCTTGCCATCCAAGCCGAAGGCATCAAAGGCCGACTGCAGCTTGCGCCCCAGTTCGTTGATCTCACCGCGCTGGTCTTCGGAGTTACTCGACTCCCCTTCAATCAGGAGTTCCAAGGACGGCAGGCTGTCGAGGCGAGGCTTGCGCTTCGGTTTCTTCGGCGCACTCTTCAGGCCTTCGTCGGCGTCGATCTCGGCGGAGCGCATTTCCGGCTCCTTCGAGATGCCCGGCAAGATGAAATCGCCATTCTCATCGAAGGCTGGTTCCGGTTCCGGCACCACCGGTTCCACCACCGCAGGCTCGACGGGTTGCGGTTGGGGCCTCTCTTTGCGCTTCTTGGCTTTCGGCGCGACTTCTTCCGCCGCTGCTTCGGCGGCTTCCGCATCGACATCCTTTCCACCGATGCGCATCTTCATAGGCTTCGCGACTTCCTCGACAGGCGCAGCAGCAGCAGGTGCTTCAGCATCTCCATCCACATGGAAAGGCTTCAACTCCCCGCGCAGCATGTTCCAGAACTTGCGTAGACCGGAAGCGGCCTTGACGCGGTTCTCTTCCGCCTCTTCCATGATCGGCTTACGCTCGCGCTTATCCCAAGGCAGGTCCTGCTGCTTCAGCGAGGTGGCGCTGCGCTTCAGTAGATCGCGGACCAAGGGAACGAAGGCCCATTCGGTGGCCATGAAGGTCGACAAGCCGGCCAACAAGGCCAAGACCACGCCGATGCCGAAGGGCCCCAACGCTTCTGCCAGAGGCGGGTGCACCGTGGTGCCGATCCAACCACCTTGCCCATTCGGGAAGGTGTTGGTGGCGACGGGATCACCAAGGGCTTGGGCAACCAAGGAAGTGGTAAAGCTCAACAGAACGATGCCGACGAGTTTGAACTCGGCATAGCCACTGCTCTCTTCCCGCAGTAACCGCGCGACACCCCAGAAGGCGCCGAAGGTCGGCAGCACGAAGGCGCCGAAGCCGAAGAAGACCAGGAACCAGTCGGACAAGTTGTAGCCCAGGCGCCCGCATAAGTTGTCTTCGGCGCGCTGGTAGTCGAGCAAGGCTACGAGCAGATAGATCGAAGCGGCGGCCAACACCATGCCGAAAGGCTGGCGGCCGCGGTTTCCCTGCAGCGCATCGAGGCACAGGGTCGCGAACCAACGCACACCGGCCACGATCGCAAGGATACCCGTAGTGATCCAACTCAGGACAGCGCCAACCCCGGAGCCGAGAAACCCGACTTGGGTACCGACTTGATTGCGCTTGGGAGTGGCCTTCCGCTTGGTCTTCTTCGCGGAGGTCTTGCGCGTGGTCTTCTTCTTCCGGGAGGTGGCCAAATCACCCCTATCCTAGAGTCTGGACACCGGCGGAAACAGCCCAGGGACGGGCGCAAATGGGATTTCGCGGTGTTCTAGTGGCAGAATGCGCAGGAAGCCGGTTTTGGCACCCCGTATCTTGCGGTCCGCACGCCTCGCCTACTGGTTTTCCGGCGGCTCTTCGTCGTCGCCGGTGTAACCGAGAGCGCTCATCTTCGACATGTCGGCTTTCGACATCTCGACCATGGCGCCGGTAGCTTTCGGCAGTTCCTCGAAGAAGGCGCGCATGGTGGCAAGCATCGTTTCGGCCAGCTCGGGCTGCGCTTCCGCCAGATTGTCGACTTCATTCTCGCGGAACTTCCACAAGTCTTGATGGCCGTTCTCCCACTGCACCAACTTGTAGTTCTGACCGCGCCAAGCCTGCTTCTTCTCATCCAGCAACTTGAACTGCTGCGCCTCGAGATAGAGCAGACGCTCTCCATCGCCGAACCCCGTGCCATCGATGGCATTCTGGAGCGGGTAGGACTGCACTTCTTCCAGGTCTTCCGGTAAGTCGAGGCCGGATGCCTTGAGGAAGGTCGGCACGATGTCGAGGTGGCAGACGGTCTGATCGACGCGGGTGCCTGCACCTTCGCCGCCGGGCAGGTGCACGATCATCGGCACGTGTTGCGTCGCTTCGTAGAGCGAGGGCACGTGGTTCTGGACGATGCCGCCTTCACCGAAACATTCCCCGTGGTCGGAGGTGAGGATGATCAGGGTGTTGGCGAGACCTGGGTCACGCTCTTCCAGGATCGGCATGAGGCGGCCGAGGTAATCGTCGAGCATGGCGATCTCGGCACGATAGAGATCCATGGTCTCTTCCTCCTTCGGGTCGACGGCATCCGGGAAGGAGATGTCGGCCTTGGCCAACGCTGCGGAGCGATACGGCTCGCGCGGAGTGAACGGCGCGTGGGCGTCGTAGAAGTGAAGGAACAGGAAGTACGGGTCCTCCGCCGGGATGGTTTCGAGCCAATCCGTCGCGCGCTTCTGCACCACATCCACTTCGCTGTAGGCGTTGGGGCTGTTCGGGATGATCGGACGCAAGGTGTTGATCCAACCGGCATCGGAGAAGCGAAAACGCTTGAGGTTCAACATTGGATCCTCGAGCAGGCGATCATCAAAGTGCTCGAAGCTGTCGTTGAAACCGAAGCGTGCGACCAGCGGGAAGGCGGAGATGAAACCACCGGTGCGATAACCCGCGCGTCGGAGCTGGGAGGGCAGGGTTTCGGGGCCGTCGGAAGCACGACCGAGCATGTTGGCGCGCAGGCCATGGCTCGGTGGATAAACACCGGTGAGCATGGTTGCGTGTTCCGGACCCGTGATCGGCGTGAGGGCCACGGCGTCGTTGAAGACGATGCCGCGTGCAGCGAGGGCATCGAGGTTGGGCGTATCCAGACCGAGACCACCATAAAGGGTGAGCACATCGGCGCGGATGGTATCCCAACTCAGAAGGATGAGGTTGGGCGAACCTTCTTCAGCCTTGTTCTCCGGCGGATCCAACGTGAAGGCGGATGGAACCTGGGAAACGACCAGGAACAGGCCGAGCAGACCCGGGCCGATGGCGACGGCAGGCGACCACTTCCAGATGCGATCCAGTTTCGGCCAGGGACCGAACATCACGGCGGCCATCACGACCAGGGCGAGACCGAAACGCATCACCGTCGGCGGTGCATCCTTGGCCAGGAACATCGGGATCAAGGAATAGATCAAACGACCTGCCATCAGCACCAAGCCACTCAAAAGCGACAGGCCCGGCGAAGGCAGGATGGCCAGAATGCGATAGACCAGGCCATAAAACGCGAAGGGCATGAAGAAGCCACCCAGCATGGCACCGATATCGTCGGTCGGCGGCTCGGACCCGAGGAAGGTCATGAGGACGTCGAACAGGGCGAGCGAAACGCCGATACGGATCAGGAGTGTGCGAGGTTCGCGCATGTGCGGTCAGGATGTTCCCTGCAGAATGATATCCAAAAGCGCGGTGGCAAGTGCTTCCTTGGGCAATGGACCAAGGGGGGAACGGGTGTCGTCGGCGCGGAAGAGGGTGACTTGGGAGGACGTCGCACCTTGTGCCTCAGCGCCGTTGAGGATCAGGTAGTCGAGGTTCTTGGCTGCGAGTTTGCGCTGTGCTTCGGCCTCGGCATTGTGCGTTTCGAGCGCGAAACCGATGGCGATGCGGTCGCCCTTTTCTGCAGCCAGGGTCTTGAGGATGTCTGGGTTTGGCTCCAGCTCCAAGGTGAGGCCTTCCCCCTCCTTGCGCTTGAGCTTCTGTTCGCCGCTGGTCTTCGGACGGTAATCCGCCACTGCCGCCACACCAATGACGCCATCACACTGCGGCCATTCTGCCTGGCATGCCTCCAGCATCTCCAAGGCCGACTCCACCATGATTCGCCGGACGCCTTCCGGTGCCGCAAGGTTCACCGGCCCACTGACCAAGATCACCTCGTGCCCCCGACGTTGCAGGTCGGCGGCGAGTGCATATCCCATCCGCCCGCTACTGCGGTTGGAGAGGAAACGCACCGGGTCGATCGCTTCGACCGTCGGTCCGGCGGTGATGAGGAAGCGAGCCATGGTGTAGGTTCGGTGAGTGTGCACCACTCACCAGAAGATTATTCAGGCAGGTCTTCTTCAGCATCCCCCACGTAGCCGAGCCTTGCCAGATTCGCCATGTCTTGAGCACTGACTTCAACCGTAGCCGTCTTCATGTAACGGACGGTCGCCATAAACGCCTGGAACTTCTCCATCATCTGCGCCATGACTTCCGGACGATCCTCTTTCAGGTTGTTGTCCTCATCCACGCGGTACTGCCAGAGGCGATAGGTTCGTTCTTCCGAATTCTTCTCAACCTCGCTCTCGACCAGCTTCCATTCCTTGGTCCGCAGTGCGACCTGACGCTCCTTCGGATCCAACAACCAGTGTTGGGCTTCCATGTAGACCTCGCGCTCTTCGAATCCGAGACCACCAGGCTGCAAGACCTTCTGCAATGGGTAGGCATCTTCCTCCGCGAGGCCACCTGGCACATCGACGCCGGTTGCAGCAAGCAAAGTCGGCAGAATGTCCTGGTGCGTGACCGTCTCTTCGACTTGCATGCCAGCGCCTTTCTCCCCTGGCAGGTAAAGGAACATCGGTACGTGCTGGGTCGCTTCGTAAAGCGAGTTGACGTGGTTCTTGTGGATGCCGCCTTCGCCGAAACACTCGCCGTGGTCCGAAGTCAGCAGGATGACCGTGTTCTGCAAGCCTGGGTCGCGCTTTTCCAGCGCCACCATCATGTCGGCGAAGAGATCGTCCATCATCGCGACATCGCCGCGATAACGCGCGATGTCTTTCATGTCGCGTTCCTCATCGGTACCAGCCTTAGGCAATGCCTTGCCATAGCTCGCGTCTGCGATTTCCTTGTACTTGCCGACCGGGTTCCAAGGTCCATGTGCATCATAAAGATGCAGGAACATGAAGTAGGGATCCTCTTCCGGAACCGTCTCTAGCCATTCAAAAGCGCGCTGCTGCACGACCTTGCCTGGCGTGGAAACCTGGGTACCTTTGCCGATGAAGGGCGCGAATGCGTCGACCCAAACCGAGTCGAAGTAACCAAGGTCCTTGAGACGCATGGTGACCGATTCGTTCATGCGGTCATCGTAGACCGCGAATCCATCGCCAAAACCGAAACGCTCGCGCAATGGGTAAGCCGCGATGAAGCCGCCAGTGTGATAACCGTTATCGCGCAGGATCGATGGCAGGCGTTGCACGATTTGCTCCGGAGGAATGATCTCCTGCACATTGGAGCGCATGCCATGTTCCGGCGGGATCAATCCCGTCAACATACTGGCGTGCGAAGGACCGGTGATCGGTGCGTGCGCCACTGCATCGTTGAATTGGATCGACTTATCGACCCACTCCTGCAGGTGCGGCATCGGCAACATGGTGCCGCCGTACATCGGCAGCACATCCGCGCGCACGGTATCCCAACTCACCAACACGAGGTTCGGCGCACCTTCCGCTGCGGACTTGGTCGGCCCCATGCGCAAGTGCTGCTTCTCGGAGTAAGTCAGGAACAGGATCAAGATCAGCGCTGCAGGTGCCGTGACCAATGGCATGAAGCGACGCGCAAAGGTGGTCAAACCAGACCATGGCACGAACAGCACCAAAGCCATCACTACCAATCCGATACTGAAGCGCACCATCGCGCCATCCAGGTAACCCCAGATGATGTGCACCGTCACGTACTTGACCAGGCGCGCCACGGTGAAGAACACCGCGAAGTGCACCATGTACTTGCCGCCCTTGATCAACATGCTCGGGATCGACAACAGGTAATAAAACCCGAAGGGTGCCAGGATGCATGTCCAGGCTACCTGCCACTGCGTGTTGAAAGGCGTGATGCCGTGGTGCAGGGTCATCTGCATGGCATCGAACAATCCAAGCGCAAAGAAAATGCGCAGGGCTAGGCTTTTCGAGTCTTTCATGGTCACGTCTACGTCAGACAAAAGGGTATCCGATATATCGGCTTTTTCCCATCCATCATGGATGGAGATGCATCAAGAAGCGAGTTCTGCCTCGATGGCCTCAAGGACGACTTCGGTCTCCACCATGCGGCCTTCGCCAAAATCGCCGCAGGCAGTCCCACCGACCGTCGGGCCGACGCACTGCCAACCATCTTGCTCCAGCAGTTGCATGTTGCGCTTCACCGCCGGATTTCCCCACATTTCCGGGTGCATTGCAGGCACCACTAGGCGTTTACGGCTACTTCCGAAAGCCAGAGCGGTGCTGCCGAGCAGGTCGGGGGCCAGACCTTGGGCTAGATTCCCAAGAGTATTCGCCGTGGCGGGCATCACGACCAGGAGGTCGGCTTCTCGGCATAGGGCAATGTGATCCATGCCGGCTGGATCTTCCGGTGCGAATTCGTCGACCAGAGCGCGTTTGCCGGTGAGGCAAGAAAACTGCAAGGGCGTGACCATTTTGGCCGCGGAAGCCGTGAGGATGGCCTGCACCTCATGCCCGGCTTTGGTCAGCTGGGAACACAGGGCGGCCGCCTTGAAGCAGGCTGCGGAACCGGAGACACCGACGAGGATGGTGGCCATCAGGCGTTCTCCCCGTTGGATTCATGGAGCTCGGCATAACCGAGCAGGGCGTTGACCTCGGCTTCGAGCCGCGCAAAGTCATCGTTGACGACCTGATGCATGTAATCGCCGGCGAAACTCATTTCACGCTCGACGATGCTCAGGCGCTTGGCCATCTGCTCCTCGGTTTCGGTGCCGCGATCCCGCAGGCGCTTCTTGAGGATCTCCATCGAAGGAGGCATCACGAAGATCGAGACCATCGGCAGGCCACAATCGGCCAGCTGACGCGCACCTTGCACATCAATCTCAAGGACGATGTCGTGCCCGCGGTTCAAGGATGCCTCGATATGTTCGCGCAGGGTGCCGTAGAGCTTGCCATGCACGGTTGCCCATTCCAGGAAGGCACCTTCCTCGATCCAACTACGGAAGCGGGTCTCGTCGACGAAGTGATAGTCATAACCATCCTTCTCGCCGCGACGCGGTTCGCGTGTGGTGGCGCTCACCGAGAAATCGACCTCGGGGCGTTGCACCAAGCGGTGCCAAAGCGTGGATTTGCCCGAGGCCGTCGGCCCCGAAACCACGATCAAGCGGGCTTCCCTACTCGACATTGGCCAATTGCTCCTTCATCTGCTGGACCACCGTCTTCATGGCCACGCCCAACTCGCTCAAACCCTGATCGGAAGACTTGTTGCCCATCGTCGTGACTTCGCGATGACATTCCTGCACCAGGAATTCCAGTTCGCGGCCGACGGCACCGCCCTGGTGGATCTTCTCATCCAGGCGGTCGAGATGAATGTCCAGGCGTGCGATCTCTTCTTGGATGTCGGCACGTTCCGCCAACACCACCAGTTCCCGCGCCAGATCAATCGGCTCGGCGCGGTCGATGGCCTCCAAGGCCTGTGCGACGCGCTCCTTCATCCGCGTTTCGTTTTCACGACGTGCGATCGGGCTGCGCTTCAACACTTTCTTCAGCAGCGAACGCAGACTGCGACTCAAACGCAGCATTTCCTTGGCCAGACGCGCGCCTTCCTGTTCCCGCGAGGCCACCAAAGCCTCGAGTGCGGCCGACGTTGCCTCCAACACGGCTTTACTCACACCGCGGGTGACCGCTGCGGACTCTTCTGCACCTTGTTGTGCACCAGGCAATGCCAGCAATTCCGCCATCGACGGATCCGTCGACGCCATGCCCAATTCCTTCTCGGCCTTGCGCCAAGCCTTCAAGTAACGGTTCAGGACCTTCAGATCCAAATCCGCCACCGGGGCATCCAACAAACGCACGCGCACTTGCCCATTCAAGCTGCCGCGCTCGATGCCCTTGCGCACCACCGCCTCGACCTTCGACTCGAGCTCCAGACGATCATGCGGCAGGCGCAGCTTGATGCTCTGGCCCTTGCCGTTGACCGAACGCAGTTCGACCGACGCCACCGCGACCTTGTTCTCGCAAGCACCGCGGCCGTAGCCCGTCATGCTGCGCAGGGGAGTCGCCGTAGACGCGGACTTTGCCATGCTTCTGTTCTAGGAAAGGCCTGGACGACTGCCAGGCTTCACCGCTGGACCGATCTCTTCATCGGCGCACAGCGGGCAACCGGCTCCTTCCCACGACGGCACCTCAACATCGAGGCAACGGAAGTAAGGGATGTCGCCGAAGGGGTTGTCCAAACCACTACGGTTCACGATCGAGGCCGCCGAGATGTTCTCGACGCCCATCGCGCGCAACATGGTCACCACTTCCCCCGCCGACTTGCCGGTGGTGACCACATCCTCAGCCACCAACACGCGTTCGTGCGGTTCAATCGTGAATCCACGGCGCAACTCGAAGCCACCTTCAGCCGCACGTTCGGCGAACAAAGCGCGCACACCAAAGGCACGACCCAGTTCATAGCTGAAAGTCACGGCACCCATGGCGGGACCAAGCACCACATCAAAGGGCTTCTCTTCCCCTGTCATCTGTTGCACTTGTTGGGCCAGGTCGGCGCAGACTCCGCCAGCGAGTTCCGGGTACTGCAGCATGCGGGCACACTGCACATAACGACCGGCATGGCGGCCGGAGCTGAGCAGGAAGTGACCATCCAACAGGGCTTCGCTCTGGCGCAAGGCTTCCGCGGTGCGCTGAGCCACCTGTTCCAGCGGCGGAGTGGCAGTCACCACGACTTAGTTGTCTTCCGGGACGACCGGAGCAGCACCCGAAGCGCCACCGAGTTCCGGAGCCGCAACGCCATCGTTGAGTTCGCCCAAGACGGAACCCGCGTTGGCGCCATCCGCAGTCCAATGCAGAGCCAAAGCCGAAAGCACGAAGATCGCGAACAGGATGAAGGTGACCTTGTTGACACCTCCGGCACGGACACCGAAGGTCTCGGCGCCGGCACCACCGAGGGCGCCGCCGAGTCCACCACCCTTACCTTCCTGGACAAGAATGACCAGGATCAGCATCAGGGCGGAGAGGAAGAAGAGAAGGTAGAGAAGGAAAGCCATGGCTTGAGTGCGCGGCGCGGGCCTTAGGCCTTTGCAGCGTCGAGGATGGGACCGAAGTCTTCGATCGAGAGCGATGCGCCGCCGACCAGTGCGCCGTCGACATCGGGTTGGCCGAGAAGTTCGGCGGCATTACTGCCTTTCACCGAGCCCCCGTAAAGGATGGGGATGTTGGCCGCAGCCTCGTCCCCCAGGATACCCGCGATTTGACGACGGCATTCGGCATGGGCCTCCTGCGCGATCTCGGGGGTGGCCGTCTTGCCGGTACCGATCGCCCAGACCGGCTCATAAGCCACGCTGATGCGATCCACTTGGGCGGGTTTGACGACCTTGAGCGCCTTCATTTGGCGCTCGATGACCTGGAAGGTCTGGCCGGCCTCGCGCTCCTCCAAGGTCTCGCCGACGCAAAGCATGACATCCAGCTTGGCGCGCAAAGCGATCTTGACCTTGTCGTGGAGCATCGGCTCGGTCTCTCCGAAGACATGACGACGCTCGGAGTGGCCGATCAGGACCACCTTCACGCCCATATCGCGGAGCATGTAGGGCGAAATCTCGCCGGTGAAGGCGCCTTCCTTCTTGCCGAAGCAGTTTTGGGCGCCGAGGATCACGTTGCTGCCCTTGAGGTTCCGGCGGACGTGATCAAGATGAACGAAGGTCGGGAAGACTGCCGATTTACGGTGGGTGACTTCACCCTGATGCGCCGCAACATCTCGCGCCAAAGCCGAGGCCTTGCGCTTGGTCAGATGCATCTTCCAGTTACCTGCGATGTATGGTGTTCTTGCCATGATTCGGGATCTAAAGGGGGGTCAGATCTTGGGAGAATGCGAGAAACCGTGAAGAGAACGATCACAGGCTTCGAGCACTTTGGCGACGCGTGGCATCGTCGCGGTGAAGGTATCGAGCGGCAGGGCCTGATCGGCGTCGGACCAGGAGGCCTGCGGATCGGGATGCACTTCCACTAGGAAGCCATCCGCGCCGGCGGCTGAACCAGCCAGCATCATGTCGGGGACGTAACGGGCCACTCCCGTTCCGTGACTTGGGTCGACGATCACCGGCAGCCCAGTACGAGCCTTCAATGCCGGAACAGCCGAGAGGTCGAGCAGGTTGCGGACGGCGTCATCGAAGTGACGCAGGCCGCGCTCGCAAAGCAGAATCCCGGAAGCGTTACCTAGGGCGACGTATTCAGCTGCATAAAGGAACTCCTCCAAGGTGGCGCTCATGCCACGCTTCAGGAGTACGGGCAGTCCGACGCGGCCGACTTCCTTGAGCAGCGGCGTGTTTTGCATGTTACGCGATCCGATTTGCAGGACCTGCGCATGCTCGGCGACCAGATCCAGGTCGCGCGCATCGAGGACTTCCGTGACCACGGCCAGGCCGGTTTCCTTGCCGACCGCCGACAGCATTTCCAGCCCCGGCTGCCCCAGACCTTGGAACTTATAAGGGGAAGTGCGCGGCTTGAAGGCGCCCCCACGGAGACCAGTCGCTCCGGCAGCTGCCAACCCGCGTGCCAACTCGAGCAGGGACTCGTAATCCTCCACGGCACAGGGCCCAGCAATACAGCTGACGGCACCCCCACCGAACTCCGCAGCTCCGACGCGCACCACTCCCGGCAGAAGCTCACTGGCGCGGAAATCCTTATCGCCTTCCGAACACACGTCGAGGACGCCCTGCCAAGCTTGGAGGCCCTTGGCGGCTTCTTCCTTAAGGCCTTTCAGGTAAAGGATTTGCGCACCTTCAGGAACCTGGGGCATGGAGGCTCCACGCTCCTCCGCCCAAACGACAATGCGCTGGCGGAGAGTGGCGAGTTCCCCTTCAGGAAGGGCTTCGAGGCGAATTTGGTACATCGCGGGGGCCGAGTCTTGCGGCATCAGCGTCTTGTAGACGATGGTAGGGGCCAGCACTCGGAATTTGGCGGGAAATGATAGGTTTGCCGCGAAAAATGGTCAATCCTTGGGAAGCCTTGTTTTCTTCGGGCGCAAGGTCGTTCGGGAAGAAATCAGAGTTCCGGCAATCCTGAAATCACAGGGACACCTATCCTTTGCGCCGATGGATCGCCTCGCCAAGGAAGCCTATGAGCTGGAGCGCCTGCACCCGGCAGCTGCGCACTCCGCCCAATCCCTCGGTCGCGCGGTCGATGAGATCCCGGATCCGTGGCGCACGCGCTTCGAGCGCGACCGCGACCGCGTGATCCACTGCTCCGCCTTCCGCCGCCTGATGTACAAGACCCAAGTCTTCATCAATCACGTCGGCGATAACCAACGCACGCGGCTGACGCACTCCCTGGAAGTGTTGCAGGTGTCACGGTCACTGGCCAGTGCGCTGGACCTGAATGAACCGCTGTGCGAGGTGGTCGCCTTGGCCCACGACCTCGGGCATGCGCCTTATGGGCATTCGGGCGAAGTGCTGCTGAATGAGAAGATGGAGAAGCATGGCGGTTTCGCACACAACCGTCAGTCGTTGCGCATCGTGGATATCCTCGAGCGTCGCAGTCCGGATTACTGCGGCCTGAACCTCACGGAGGAGACCAAGTCATGTTTGCGAAAGCATGAGGTGGTGGTCGATCCCGCTACGGGAAGTCGTTTGCGTTTCCCCATGCTCGAAGCACAGTTGGTCGATCTGGCGGATAGTACGGCGTATCACTATCACGATGTCGACGATGGCATCCGCGAGCGCATTTTGGATCCCGTCGCGATGGAAAAGGATCTGGAGCTATGGGCGCTGGCGGTGGAAGGTGCGCGCGATCGTCATCCGGATGAAGCGGATGGAGATCTGCTGTGGCGTCGGGCGGCGAATGAACTGCTCGGCTTGGCGATCGCCGATGTACGGGAAGAGTCGACCAAGCGTCTGAAGGAGACTGATGCAAAATCCTCGGTGGAAGCACAGGCGGGCGACAAACGACTGATCGGGCACAGTGAGCAATATCAGTCGATGGTCGCGAAGCTACACAAGTACCTGTACGAGAACATGTACTACAAGGAAAGCGTCAACTGGCACGTGCGTCGCGCCACGGAGCTGCTCGACAAGGTGTTTGATGCGTTGCTGGATGATGTCAGCAAGGTGCCGGAGCGTTTCTTCGAATACGCCGACTCGGATCATCGCGCCGTCTGCGATTACGTGCAGGGCATGACCGACCGTTATGTCGATGCCGTGGCGAAGGAACTGGGCGTATTGCCGGCTTATTAGGCCAGATGCCCGTGTCGTAAAGGAATGCGCCTGCCCTCAGGCCCGCAACAACATGGGCTGCAGGCGGCGGCGAATGCGATGCACTCGTTGACGCAGGGTGACTTGCTGAAGATCCATAGCGCGAGCCGTTTCGGCAATCTTGCATCCATGCCCCAGCCACACACGGAGCGTTTGGAATAGCCTTTCCGAAAGCAGGCGCTGGGCATAACCCATGAGCGCATCCATCTCGTTCTCACAGGCAGCCGTATTTCCTTCGGTGGAGCCAGCCATCTCCTGCGGCAATGGCAAACTGCGCGGCCTTGCGAACGCATCTTGGCAGCGGGATCGTGCGCGCAGCCACAGTAGATGCGGGTGCATGCAACGTGGCGGACGTGCGAGAAACTCCACAGCTGCCGCCTGCAGCCCCTCTTCCCATTCCCAGGATGGGATTCCGGCAGGACGTGGTGCAGCGCGACATTTCAGGAATGCCGCTTCAAGGTTCCAGGGGCCTTGGGGATCCATTTCCCCGAAGACGTGTACCCCTCATTCCGACACGCGGTTATCTTCGCGCATTTCCCACGCAATTCGTATGCCCTCCTGTGGCACTCCGGGGCAACTCCCCTCCTGCGCGGAAGCAACCTAAGAATCGAATCGATTCTTCTCTTGGTGGTAGGCCAACACATCCACCATCGGTACTTGAGGCAGCAAGTCGCCGAGCTCGACTCCGGAGGACTCCTCCATCCATCGAATCATGTCCTGCGCCGACGGCCCTGCCGAGAAGCTAGCAACGAATCGCGCGAGTTCCGCAACCGGAAACTGCATGCCCTGTGCTTGTGCGCCGGTGTACCAAAGCTGCACCACATATTCGGAAGCCAAATAACGAAGGATGGTGCGCTCCTCCTCTTCCTTCGTGGTCGCCTTGTCACGGTTCGCACCCCAATTCATTTCCCAGGTGGACAGGTCCACCGCCTGCGGAGCACTGGCGGCAAGCGCCTTCACACTTGCGCCCATACGATCCCGGATCGGAAGCCCTGCCTCGCGTATTTCCTTTTCGCAGAGACTCGTCATCCACTCCGCAATTCCCTCTCCAATCCAACGGTTCTCCCAAGCGACTTCACATAGTGCGCAGCCGAGGACATCCGGTGCGCCCAATATGGTTTCGGAATATTCATGGGCGAGAGCGGTGGTCAGATAAGAAAGCTCCTGGCTCCCAACGCCGCCTTCCGGTAAGGGAATGCCTGCGAACAGCCCTTCGCGCAATCGACTGCGCCCAGCCACTTCCAGACGTTCGCCCTCCCGCACACTCACCAGGAGGATGTCCCAACCGGGGCGGAAACCTAACTGGAATTCCCGATCCAACACGGCGCCGACGAGGGCAGCGCACAGATGCACTTTGGCGCCATCCGCACTTTGCTCTGGATCGACCCAACGCTGATTCGCCTCAGCGTTGGCTTTGGAGTGGATCAAGATATCTCCCCGCTCTAAGAGGCGGGGGTGATTGGTGGCAGGCACCTGGATGACTGCAAGCGCTTCCTCCGGCGGTGGCCCATAACGCCCACGCGCCAAGGCAAGGCCCACCGGCTTTTTGACTGCTGGCGCCTGACAAGCGGCAAACAGGAACAGCCCAAGAAGGAGTGCAGGGAAACGCATGAAAACAAGAAGGGGGGTGAGGCCTTGGCCCCACCCCCACCAGTCTAGATACGGCCAAGGTTCATGGTGATGTTATGCCAAGGGATGGGGTCTGCAGGAACGCGGTATTGCACCTCGACTTCCTTGCCTTGAAGCCAAGAAACGCGTGGCTCCACCCAAGCATGGAAGGTCACGATCGAACCCCAAGATCCGGTTTGGATGATCACTCCTGGAGATTGATCGGTGCCGATCAAGACTCCGTCGACAAGAACACGAACTTCCACGATCGGGTTTTCATCGGCGACTTCAAGAGACATCTGAAAGGGGCTGAAAGGCCCGCCGGTCTGTTGACTACGATCTCCGCGCAGCACCATATGGTCTGCCACCACAGTGCCGGCAGGACCCGGCAAAGGGAGATCGATCACCTGGAAGGCCGCGCGACTTTTTGCCCAACCGGTAAGCAAGTCCGTGGCTTCGATCCCAGTGTAAGAAGCTTCCAATTGATCCTGTCCACTGGTGGGATGGAAGTCGAGGCCGGCACCTGGGAGCAGGCGATAGAACTTGAAGAAGACGGCTTGCCCCCCTGGAGAAGGACCCGCGGGCGCCTCTGCGAGTTGAATGAACTCAGCGCCATCAGGAATCTCGATGGTGATGGTGCCGCCATCGGGCACATGGAATTTGTCATCTTCGAATTCGCCATCGCCATCCACATCGATGGGCTCCTTATCGGCATCGAGCCATTGGCCCTCGACATCCTTGCCGGAGCGGTTCTCGCCGTTCAGCACATCGTTGCCGCTGGCGTTTTCTTTAATCTCCCAGCCCCCATGTTCATTGGAGGCTTCGGTTCCGATGGCGACTTGGCAGCTCACGCCAAGAGTCAGGAGCAAAGGCAAAGTGAGGTAGGAAAGTGATCTCATGGTCTATCGTGTGAAAAGGAACCTCCCAAAAGGAGGGGTTACCTCTACACCGATTCCACCCTGCCGCCTGTGACAGGAATCCAGAGAAAATCATGCCACCGGCGGTTTCGGCACCAGTGCACCCCCGCGGGCGACGGCATCCTTCATCCACACCTGCAGGGCGTCGATGCCACTGCGGCAGGCCTCGGTCAGATCATGGTTCTGCGTCAGACTGCAGGCGATAGCGCTGGAGAGTGCACAACCGGTGCCGTGCAGGGATCCACCATCCGGGATCCGAGCGTGTTGGAACTCGACGGGCTCGACGCCTTCCTGCTCCAAGACATCCGACACGAAGGCGCCCGGCTCGCGTCCTTCAAATTCGGCGAAGGCGTCGGCGTGGCCACCTTTGCGCAGGATGGCGCGGCAAGTCACGTAGCGTTCCCCGGTGCCGTATTCGAGCAGGTTCGGGGTGACCAATGCGGCCAAGGGGAACAGCAGCTCCTCCATCCGACGCACTCCGTCCACCGTATTCAACTGCGCCACACCCACCGTTTTCGAGGCCGACGCCACCGGGTCGATCACGATCGGAATTGCATCGTGCCAAGGCTCCAAAGCCGCGGCCACGACCTCCACGATCTCGGTATTGCCAAGCGCACCGATCTTGATCGCCTGCACGCCGTCATCCAGGGTGTGGAGGATGTCGCGTCCGACGTCGACCGGCTTCCGCAACTGCACCTTCTTCAAACCCTCGGCCCCTTGCTCCGTGAACAAGGTCTCGACCACGCGCGGCGCCACGCCGAATGCGCGACAGACCGCCGTATCCATCTGAACCCCAGCGCCCATCTTCGGGTCGCTTCCGCCCAGACAGAGCACCGCCTTCATCAACCCTCTCGCGTGATGAAGTCGGCCATGATGTTGTAGCCGCAGTCGACGTAAAGGATTTCGCCGGTCACACCCGAAGCCATGTCACTGACCAGGAACAAGCCGGCCTTGCCGACATCTTCTCCCGTGACATTCCGACGCAAGGGCGCTGCCACCTGCTGGATGTCGACCTTGTCCTTGAAGCCCTTCACCACCGACGCGCTCAAGGTCTTCACCGGTCCGGCGCTAATCGCATTCACGCGCACGCCTGCCGGTCCGAAGTCGTTCGCCATGTAACGCACACTCGCTTCAAGCGACGCCTTCGCCACACCCATCACGTTGTACGACGGCACCGCACGCACCGCACCCAAGTAGGTGAGTGTGAGCAGCGAAGCACCAGGCACCAACATGTCTTCCGCAGCACGGCAAAGCGCGACGAAGGAATAGGTGCTCACATCATGCGCGAGCCCAAATCCATCCCGCGACGTATCGAGGAAGCGGCCCTGCAGATCATCGCGCTTGGCGGTGGCGATGGCGTGCACGAGAAAGTCGATCTCGGGCATCTGCTTCTTGATCTCCACGAAGGCATTGGCGATGTCTTCATCACTCGTCACATCGCAGATGATCGGCTCCGGCGCGCCGAGACTCGCAGCAAGCGGGCCGACCTTGCGCAGGAAGCGTTCACTCGCCACCGAGAAGAGCATTTCAGCGCCTTGAGCATGAGCTTCCTTGGCGATGTGCCAAGCCAGACTGTGTTCGTTCGCGACTCCGAAGATGAGTCCTTTCTTGCCTTTGAGCATCATGCGTCGGTGATTACGGGAGGTGTTGCGGGGGCCTGGGGGGCGTCGGCCGAAATCGGCCTGAGGGTATTGTCACGAAACGGAGGCCGGACTCAACCCTGCCCCAGGTAGTTGCGGCGGAACAGGCGCAGGGAAAGCCATCCAGCGACCGTCGTGAACAGCCACAGCACGCCTACGGACCATTGAATGCTCGCATCCGCGAGGGAATCAGTGCGCCAGAACAGGTCTTGGAAACCGCTGACCGACCAATGGTTGAGCGTCAGGCGCATGGCGACTTCAATGCCGGCGGGTAGATCGAGCATCTGCAACGGGAACCACGAACCGCCGAGACAAGACATCACCAGGATCAACAAGGTGCTCATGCCTTCCGCTTGCTTCGGGGTCTTGGCCCAGCCCGCGATGAGCAGACCGAAGGCCGAAGCCGCCGCGACGGTACTGATCATCAGAGCGAACAGCGTGATCGGATCGCGCCAGATGCCGATGCCGAACAACATCTCCCCCACCAGGAACAGCAAGGTGATCTGGATCAAGCCAACGACTCCGACCGAGATCGCCTTGCCGAGCAGGATCGCGGAAGGCGGCAGCGGCAAACTCAAAAGCCGGCGCATGGTGCCCTCATCGCGCTCGCGCAGCAGGGTGACAGCGGCCGATGTCAGACCGAACAACACCATCATCACCGCGATACCCCCAACCGCCTGTGCTTGGGCGAAGGAGACATCTTCATCGCGATCCGGCGGACGGTGGTCCTCGGTGGTGTACAGACCTTCGCCGGACATGAGCGGCTCCATGTCGAACTGCAGGCTCATCTGCTTCATGCCTTCGATCGCGATCTCGGGCGAACCGGCTGCGCGCATCTGATCGGCGACCATGTTGGTGAAGATGGCGCCATCGGTGATGGTGGCGAGCGCTTGCATCAAACTGATACCGACAAGCTGGCTTTCCATCTCCAGGCCAGGGTCGCGCACCAGGGTGACGGGGGCGTCGGTGCCGGCAGTGAGTGCGGCTGCAAAACCGGGTTCCAGGATGAGCGCGAGATCGACATCGCCTTCTTCGACTTGGGTGCGCAAGGTGGCGGCGTCGCGCGGATCATCGAGCAGGGTGCCAGTCTCATTCAGACGCGGTCGAACGCGCAGCATCTGCGAATTGCGCAACTCGGCAACCATCGCCGCACTCTGCGCAGTGCCATCTTCATCGGCGATCCAGACGGTCGCGCGAGGCATCGGGCCGCCGCCACCGCCGCCCGTCATCATGCCCATGAGGTAGCCGAAGATGGTGACCAGCGAGATCGGCAGAAGGAAGCCGAGCAGCACGCCGGTGCGATCGCGGAAGAAGAGGCGCAGGTCTTTACGCGCCAAGGCCCATGCTGCGGAGGTGAGTTTCATCAATCGCGCAGGCTGCGGCCGGTGAGGTGCAGGAAGAGTTCTTCCAGGGTGGCGTCGGGCATGGCGTGGGCGGCACTGAGTTCGGCATGACTGCCGCAACCAAGAGCCTTACCTTCATTCATGATGAGGATGCGATCGCAAAGACGTTCGGCCTCTTCCATGTAATGGGTGGTGTAGATGAAGGTGCGTCCTTCGCTGGCCAAGGTCTCGAGGGTCTCGAAGATGTGATTGCGCGATTGCGGATCCACACCCACGGTGGGTTCATCCAACAGCAGCAACGGTGGTCGATGCACATCGCCGATCGCCAGGTTAAGGCGACGCTTCATGCCACCCGAGAACTGGTCGACGCGATCCTCCGCCCGATCCTCCAGACCGCTCAATGCTAAGCCACGGTGGATGCCGTCGGTCAATGCGGCTCCCTGCAGTCCTGCAAGTTCGCCGAAGAACTTCAGGTTCTCGCGCGCGGTCATCTCCTCATAGACGGCGAGTTCCTGCGGTACCAGGCCGATGCCACGTCGCGCTTCCGGATCACGCGCCGGACGCACTTCCCGTTCGCCCAGGTGGATGGTGCCGCTCCATCCATCGATGAGGCCGGCGAGACAAGCGATGGTGCTGCTCTTTCCCGCACCGTTCGGGCCAAGTAGGCCAAAATGCTCTCCGGATGTGATGGCGAAACTCAGGGAATCCACCGCCCGACGTTCGCCATAGGACAGGCGCAGGTCTTCGACGGAGACAAGAGTGGCGGTCGCGGGAGGGGCCGACATGCAAGAGGAGTATAGACTGAGGCGGATGTCCGACGAGACCCTTGCACTGCGGCACCTGGAAGATGTCCTGGGTTACCACTTCCGTGACCGCGGGTTGCTGGAACGTGCCGTCACCCATGCGAGTTTGCAGGAAGACCACAATGAGCGACTCGAGTTTCTCGGCGATGCGGTCTTGGACTTGGTCGTGAGCGGTTTCCTGTTCGGGGAGTATCCCGAGGAACGTGAAGGACGCCTGACCGAGTGGAAATCGCTGTTGGTGTCGCGCGCGACCTTGGCGCGGGCTGGCGAACGGCTCGGCCTGGATCGGTGGATGCGTTATGGCGGCAACCTGAAGGGGCGACGGTCCTTGCCGCGATCCTTGTTCGGCAACACCGTCGAAGCCTTGCTCGGTGCGGTGTATCGGGATTGCCCGGAGGATGAAGTCTTGTCCAACTGCCGCCGCATCATCCTTGCGATCCTGCGCCATGAACTTGTCGCACTGCCGGAGAATTACGCGCGTGCCCAAGCCAAGCAGACCCTGCAGAACTGGGCGCAGACGCAGAAAGGCACCGTGCCGCGGTACTCCCTGATCGACTTCTTCGAACATCCTGAAACCCAATCCTTCCAAGTGGTGGCTGAAGTGGCCAACCGAGGATTCCCGCCCGCTTGGGGTGCGAGTAAGAAAGAAGCGGAACGTCGGGCGGCGTGGGAAGCAGTGCTGATCCTGCGCTCCGAAGGCAAACTGGATCAAAGCGCATGAATGTCATCGACCTGAAGCAGAAGCTCTCCCTGTTCGACGCCAAGTGGACTCCCAAGATCGTGGGTGCCCTCAATGGTCAGGAAGTCAAACTCGCCAAGTTGGAAGGTGAGTTCGTTTGGCATGACCACGCGAACGAAGACGAGATGTTCCTGGTGCTGGAAGGCTCCATGATCATGCGCTTTCGGGATCGCGAAGAGAAACTCGAGGTCGGGCAGATGTTGATCGTGCCACGCGGCGTGGAGCATCAGCCCTATGCGCCGGATGGAGCCAGCGTGTTGTTGTTCGAGCCGGCAAGTACCGCACATACCGGCGTGGTCGTCAGCGACCTCACCGTGAACGATCAGGAACAGATCTAACTGGCCTTCGGGCCGGCCAGGATCTTCTTCATCTGCGCCCCCACCTCGGCGATGGCGGCTGAGTCCTGTTCCAGGATCGACTGCGCCAAGGCTCCCTGCATGGCGCCGAACAAGGTGCGCGCGATGGCTTTGCGGGTGACAGCACGACTGCGAGGTTGCGCGCCGGCGACCACCGCCGCCAACCACTCCAATTGCGCATCCACGAAATGGCGGACGGCTTCGCGCACCGTGGCCGGGAGCTCGGCGGCCTCACTCAGGAGCATGCCGCATAGGCAGATGGCTCCATCCTTCTCGAAAGCACCGAGGAATCCGAGCTGGAAGTGCTCGAGTTGCTTCTGCGGGGAGCGCCCTGCAGCCACCGGATCGCCCAGGAATGCCATGAAGCGATCTTCGTAACGCTTTGTGGCAGCGACACCTAGGGCTTCCTTCGTGGGAAAGTGATAGTGCACGCTGGCACTCTTGATGCCGATCTCCTCAGCGATCTGGCGAAAGCTGAATGCGTGGTAGCCGCCGCGTCGCATGAAGCGTTCGGCGGAATCGAGGATGCCCTGGACGGTGTCCGACATGCCGGCATTCTACCTACTGATAGGGAGATTGCTTGCAGAAATCGAAATCTTGTCCTAGACTTCGTTTCTCAGCCTACCTATCGGTAGGTAGACAATCAACCGCCAACCCAACACTCAACATGAAGCGACCACACACCTTGATCCTCGGCGGCAGCTCCGGAATCGGCCCCGCCACTCACATGATGTTGGCTGGTCCGGGCGGCATTCGCCTCGAGCTGATCCACCGACCGGCCTAGATCAAGCGCGCGGACGCAGCGCGTGCTCCAAACTCAAACGCACCGCCGGCCATTCACTATCCAGGATGGAATACACCACGGTGTCGCGGAATCCACCTTCCGGCTGGATCCGATGCTGACGCAAGACGCCATCGAGCTTGGCTCCCAGTCGCTCGATGGCGCGACGCGAAGCATGATTATGGAAGTTGGTGCGGAACTCCACGGCGATCGCATCGCGCGTCTCGAAGAGATACTCCAGCAGGAGTAGCTTGCACGTCGAATTGACGGCGCTGCGCTGCACACTCTTGGCCAACCAGGTGTAGCCGATTTCCGCACGACGGTTTGAAGCCTCGATGTTGCAGAAGCGCGTACTGCCGACTGCCTTGCCATGATGTCGGATCAGGAAAGGGATGGCGGTGCCGGCTTCCTGCATGGCGAAGGCATCGGCGAGATAGGCCGCTAGATTCTCCGGCGTGGGCACCAGCGTGAACCAAAGCTCCCACAGATTGCCGTCGTGCAGCACGTCGACCAGTTCCGCGGCGTGGGCCTCGCGGAGTGGTTCCAGGGAAACATCCCCGTGCGTGAGCTGGACTTCGGACAACCAAGACATGGCGGCATGGTAGCGACCTGCACCGTGCTTGGAAGACGTAGAATTCCTATCCGATGATGGCCATCGTCTATTACGACGGCGACTGCGGCGTGTGCAACAGTTTCGTTCGACGCACCATCCGCCACGATGCGGAGGGGCGCTTCCGTTTTGCACCGCTCGGCGGCGCGACAGCCAAGGAGCATGGGGTCAGCGTGATGGACCGGGTGGTCGTCACCCAAGTCGCAGCGGCAGATGGTACGCCGCTAGAGGAGCCGAAGACTCTGGACCGCGCCCGTGCGGTGTTATTCCTCCTGAAACACTCCGATTCCGCCGGCCAACGACGCCTCGGTGCTTCCGTGGCATGGCTGCCGACTTTCCTGCTCGACCTCGGCTACCGCGCTTTTGG
>JBMYYH010000011.1:0-47463 GCA_049609225.1 Planctomycetota bacterium
GCCGAGGTCTTTGGTTCTTCCTTCTTCGGCGCAGGTTTGGCGGCAGGAGCTGCAGCTGGTTTCGGCGCTGGCTTTGGCGCCGCCTTCTCGGCGGGTTTTGCTGGAGACGCTGGCTTGGCTGCGGGCTTCACCGGTTGGACCGGCTTGGCTGGCTTGGCCACGGGCTTCACGGGCTGGACCGGCTTGGCTGGCTTGGCCACGGGCTTCACGGGCTGGACCGGCTTGGCTGGCTTGGCCACAGGCTTCACCGGCTGAACCGGCTTGGCAGGCTTCGCCACGGGCTTCACAGGCTTCACTGGCTTCGCGACCGGACGCACCGGCTTCACCGGCTTGGCCACGGGGCGGACCGGCTTGACTGGCTTCGCCACAGGCCGAACCGGCACCACTGGCTTGGCTGCAGCAGGCTTTTCCGGAGCTGCCGGCTTCTTGGAAGCTGGCGCGGCGACCTCGCGATCCACCGGCTTGGCGCTGTCCGGACGCCCAGAACCCTTCGGCTTGGCGTCGCCGATAGGGGCGGCCAGCGGCTTGTCGGCCGCAGGAGCCACAGCTTTCGGTGCTTCCTTAGGAGGCTCTTGAGCCTTCGGAGCTTCCTTGGCGGGAGCGGGAGCAGCCTCAGGAGCAGGCGGGACGGCGGCGGCGGGAAGCGGCGGAATCGCGACGGAGCCACCGCAATCGCGGCACTTCACCTTCAGGGCGGTCACGGATTCTGGGATGCCGCCGTAGCGTTGGCCGCACTGTTCACAAGTGCCGATGCGTTCAGACATGTCGGGTTCGGTAATGGGATGTTCCTACGGCGGACGTCGGGGAAGGGGTTGCCGCCTTGTCCTAGAATAGTCTCCCGCAGGGACCGTGGTGACTTCTTCTTCCTTCCGACTCGTCAGTGACTTTTCTCCCAAAGGAGATCAACCAGAGGCCATCGCCTCCCTGGTCGACGCCTTCGGTGAGGCCGATGCCCGTCGCATCCTGCTTGGAGTGACCGGTTCAGGCAAGACTTTTACCGCTGCCAATGTCATCCAGGCTCTGCAGGTGCCGACCCTGGTACTGGCCCCGAACAAGACCCTGGCCAGTCAGCTGTTCGCCGAATTCCGCGAGTTGTTCCCCAACAATGCGGTCGAGTACTTCGTTTCGTACTACGACTACTTCCAACCGGAAGCCTACATCCCTTCTTCCGACACCTATATCGAGAAGGATGCTCGTATCAATGAGCGCATCGACCTGTTGCGCAATGCTGCCACCGCTTCCCTGCTCACGCGCAAAGATGTGATCGTGGTGGCTTCGGTTTCCTGTATCTACGGTCTCGGCGACCCGGACACCTATCAGGGTTTGGCCTTGAAGTTGGTCGAAGGCTCACCCGCCCGACGGGAAGAACTGGTCCGTGGCTTGATCCGCACGCAACATGCTCGCGCGGAAATCGATTTGCGTCCTGGAAGTTTCCGCTTGCGGGGTCCGGCGGTAGAGATCTGGCCGATTCATGAACAAGAACGCGTGCTCCGGGTGGAACTCGATGGCGATCGCATCGACGCCCTCCTGTTCGTCGACCCCTTGACCGGCGAGATCGTCGAAGAACCGCAATCCGTCGCGGTTTATCCGGTGGGACATTATGTGCAGCCGGAAGATCGGATTCCGAAGGCGATGGTCACCATCCGTCAGGAGATGGATCAGCGGGTGCGGGAGTTGCGCATGGCGGGCAAGGAGATCGAGGCCGAGCGTCTAGAGCGACGGACCTTGTCGGACTTGGAAGACTTGGAGGAGTTGGGACATTGCGGTGGAATCGAGAACTACTCGCGTCACTTTGAAGGGCGGGCGTCGGAACAACCACCGTTCACTTTGCTGAACTACTTCCCGAAGGACTTCCTTTGCATCCTGGATGAGAGTCATGTGACCCTGCCCCAGGTCTATGGAATGGCGCGCGGGGATGAGGCGCGGAAGCGGAATCTGGTGGAGTATGGATTCAGGCTGCCGTCGGCAATCGACAATCGACCCTTGCGCGAACCGGAGTTCGAACCCTTGTTGAGCCGCGTGTTGTATGTCTCGGCAACTCCTGGCGATCGCGAGAAAGGGCTAGCGCCGGCACCCCCGGTGGAGCAGATCGTGCGTCCGACGGGCTTGTTGGATCCTCCCTGCGAGGTACGCCCGGCGGTGGGGCAGGTGGAGGATGCGCTGAAATCGATCCTTCCGGTGGTGGAAAGTGGTGATCGCGTGTTGGTCACGACCTTGACCAAGCGCAGTGCCGAGGATCTGACCGAGTTCCTGCAGGAGAATCACATCCGCGCGCGTTACTTGCATGCCGACATCGACACTTTGGAACGCTCCGAGTTGCTGCGCGACTTGCGTCTGGGTGTTTTCGATGTCTTGGTGGGCATCAACCTGTTGCGAGAAGGATTGGACTTGCCGGAAGTCTCCTTGGTCCTGGTCTTGGATGCCGACCGCGAAGGATTCCTGCGCAGCACCACTTCGCTGATTCAAACCTGTGGACGTGCCGCCCGCAACGTGGACGGTCGGGTGGTCTTCTACGCCGACAAGATGACGGCTTCCCTGGAAGCGACTTTGGAAGAGTCTTCCAGGCGTCGGAAGATTCAGGAAGCGCATAACCAGGAACATGGCATCGTGCCAAAGACCGTGCGCAAGCGAATTCAAGGATCCTTGGCGACCCTGCTGGGTGGTGAGGATGAAAAGGATGCCACTGAAGAGAAGATCGACGCCGCCAGTCTGGCCAAACGCGCTGCGGAGATCGAAAAGGAGATGTTGCAGGCCGCTTCTTCCTTGGACTTCGAGAACGCGATTCGCCTGCGCGATGAACTGCGACGTCTGCAGATGCTGCGTTTGGAGGTTGAGGCTTGATCGACTCGATCGATCCCGCATTCGATCGCGCGCTGAAGACTGCGCCTTCCCGTCCTGGGGTTTATCTGTTCCGAGACGGCAACGACAAGGTCCTTTATGTCGGTAAGGCCGTCGACCTACGCAAACGTGTGCAGGTCTATCGTCGGGAAGGCGCGGACGGACGCGAGCGTTTGAAGGTGCTGTTGCGGGATGCGCGCACCGCCGAGTTCCGAGTGACGGATTCCGAGAAGGAAGCCATCCTGTTGGAAGATCGCCTGGTCAAGCTGCATCAACCGCCACTGAATGTTCTGCTTAAGGACGACAAGACCTTCCTGTTTGTCCACCTGGATACCACCCACGCCTTCCCGCGGTTGGGATTGGCCCGACGTCGGAGCCGGCATGGGGAGTTCTTCGGGCCATACCCGAATGCGGGGGCCGCACGTCGGGCGAAGCGGTTGTTGCAAGGCGCTTTTGGCTTACGCGATTGCTCGGACCACACTTTGGCCAACCGTTCGCGTCCTTGCCTGAAGTTCGGCATTGGCTTGTGCAGTGGCCCCTGCGTCGGACGGGTGGAGGACCAGGAATATCAGGATGCGGTCGAGGGAGCGCGTCAGGTCTTGAAAGGGAAGGTGCGGGATCGCTTGGCCTCGGAGCGGGAGCACATGATCGATGCGAGTGCGCGGCAGGATTATGAAATCGCCTTACGCTCACGCGATCGCATCCAAGCCTTGGAAGCCCTGGCAGAACCCCAGAAGGTTCGTTTGGAAAGCGGCAAGGACTTCGATGTGCTTGGCATCGACGAACGCGGTTACTTCGCCTTACTGCAATACCGCGATGGTGAATGGCTGCACACCCGGCGCGGCGCCTTGCCCTTGCCGGAATCCCCTGGAGCGGCCGTCAGCCAACTGTTGGTAGCGCTTTACCGCGAAGGTGCAGAACTGGTTCCGGAAATCCTCGTCGGCGCCTTGCCCGAAGAAGCGGAGGCGATGGAGCTTTGGCTGTCGGATCGTTTGCAGCAGAAGGTCCATATCCACGCACCGCAACGGGGCAAGAAACGTGCCTTGGTGCGCATGGCCGAGAGTAATGCCCGCGCCCAAAGCGGTGCAGTTGCGAGTGCGCCGTGGCCGGTCGTCGAACAACGCATCGCGGACATCCTCCATGGAGTGCGTCCGAGCGTGATCGATTGCATCGATATCTCGCATCTGCAAGGTAAGGAACGCGTCGCCTCCAAGGTGCGCTTTACAGAAGGCAAACCCACACGGGATGCTTATCGCCGCTATCTCGTCGGCGGGGGAGTCGGCAATGATGATTTCGAGGCGATGCGCGAAGTCGTCCGTCGGGTGCTCGACCGCTCCGAGACCGAAGGCCTGCCTGACCTGCTCATCCTCGATGGAGGCCGTGGTCAACTTTCCGCTGGACTGGAAAGCCTGGAGGCTTCTGGGAAGTCCTTAAACATCGTCGCTCTTGCCAAAGCTCGTCGCGGACGCGGACCGGTCGCCGCCGAAGAACGTCTGTTCCTGCCGCAACAGGAGGGTCCCTGCATTCTCGAGCCGGCCAGTCCGGAACGCCTCTTCTTTGAACGGATTCGCGACGAGGCCCATCGTTTCGCCATCGGCTATCACCGCCGACGTCGCGAAAACCTGCGCCTGGTTCTTGAAGAAGTTCCTGGCATCGGCCCTGCCAAACGGAAGACCCTGTTGGATGCCTACCGCGGGGATCTACAAAAACTACGCGACGCCGACCCTGCCGAAGTGCTTGCCTTGCCAGGCATGCAGAAGGAGTTGGTGACCTCTTTGCAGGAACACCTGCGCCGCCTCCTGCCTTAACCGCGCGGATGATGCAGGCGGTGGTAAGCCTGCAGCTCGTCGACTTCCAAATGCGTATACCGTTCGGTAGTCCGTAAATCGGCATGCCCCAGGAATTCCTGCACGCTGCGCAGATCACCACCCCCGATCAACAGATGGGTCGCGCAAGAGTGACGCAGAATATGCGGATGCAACTGCGGCGATAGCCCACTCTTTACCGCCCAATCCCGCACGATGCGGAATGCGCGATGGCGGTCCAAGGGTTTGCCACTCTTCGACAACAACACCGCCGAATCTCCTTGATCCCTGCCGCGACGTCCGTCCTCCAACCACAACTGCACGCGTTCCCGCGCGAGGCCACCAAAGGGCACCAAGCGTTCCTTGTTTCCCTTGCCGCGCACCTGCAGTAACCCGGGTTCGTCGGAGCCCGCGGAGGCCGTCAGGTGTAGATCACCCAGACGCAAGCCCACGGATTCGCTCACCCGCAAACCGCCGCCATAAAGAAGGGCCAAGAGTGCCCGATCCCGTTGTCCAATCCAGGTGTCGGCAGCCGGCGCATCCAGCAGAATGCGCGCCTCATCCGGTGTCAGGATTTCGGGCAGGCGCTTCCACAAGTGGACCTTGCCGGCGAGACGGGTGGGGTCGCGGCCTTCCAATCCTTCCTCCGCCCGCAACCAGCGGAAAAAACCGCGCAGACTCGACAGCAGGCGCACCTGACTGGCAGGAGCTAGCCCTTCGGACCTTGTCTCGGACATCAGGGTGGCCAAATGGTTAGGTTCTAAGTCCTTCCAATCCTTGATTTTGCGTCGACCGAGGAATCCAGCGATGCGATTCAGGTCGCGTCGATAAGCGGCCAAAGTGTGCGTAGCCAAACCGGCCTCGGCAGCCAAACTGCCCAGGTACTCCGCAATCCGAGCCGCCAGAGCGGGCGGAAGCGTTTGACCACTGGAATCGACAGACACTAGAATCTTTCCCTTCTCCCTGGAGGAGACCCCCTCAAAGATAGCGCGATGGCTAAGCTCACGAAAACTCAGCAGAAGAAATATCGTCCGATCCTGCTCGATATTCTCCGCAAACTCGGTGTGAAACTGGAGCGGCTCGAAGAAGCCGTGCTCCTGGCTGACAACGATTCCGCTGGAGATGATGGCGAGGACATGGGTGCGGAGGGTTATTCCCGCGACTTCCAGCTCGGTCTGATCGAGAACGAGGATGAGATGCTCAAGGATACACGCCGTGCTTTGGAGCGCATCGATGCTGGCATCTATGGCACTTGCCTTGGGTGCAAGGAACTGATCCCGCCACGTCGCCTTGAGGTCGTGCCCTACGCTTCCTTATGCGTCGGTTGCCAAGAGCTCAGCGAAAACGGCGAGCTAGTCCTTGACTGATTCCACCGCTGCCGCATCGCGCGGATGGAAGCGCCCAGTCTTCTGGGCATTGGTCGTCGGATTGATCCTCGTCGACCTGTGGAGTAAGGCATGGGCCTTCGAGAACATCGGCCTCGGTGGGGGCAAATCGCCCATCTTCGGAGATTGGTTCTCCTTCTACTGCATCACCAACTCCGGAGGCATCTGGGGGATGGGCAATGATGGCAGTGTGACCACGATTCTGACGGTGGTGCGCATCATCGCCGTGGGTGTCTTGTTTTGGATCGTCGGACGCCAGGAAGATCAGAACCGCATGGGGCTATTCACCTTGGCTCTGCTCATTGCGGGCGCCGTCGGCAATCTCTATGACAATCTCTCGGCTTGGATGCCGTGGGATCTGCAAGTGCCTGGAGAGGTCCGTGACTTCTTCATGTTTGATGTTGCAGCGCCTGGTTGGTGGCCTGGAGCCATCGGTTGGCCCTTTGATCCCTTCCCGATCTTCAACTTCGCCGATGCGTGCATCTCGGTGGGCTTTCTGTTGTTGATCACGGGATTGGCCAAGATCAAGTTCGGCCCGGAAACGGAAGAAGATTCCAAAGACGCGCCGGCGTAAACTGTGCCTATGTTGCGCACCGCGATCGGCGCCTTGGAGCTGCAATCGCCGCTCCTGACGGGTTCAGGCACCTTCGGCCATGACCCGGCTGCCTTGGCTTTCCTCGAACCAGGAGACCTTGGTGCTTTGGTGTTGAAGACCGTCACGCCCGAGCCGCGGCATGGCAATCCACCGCAACGCATCGCCGAGTTCCAGGGTGGTGTGCTGAACGCCATCGGCCTTGAGAACAAAGGCTTGGCCTATTGGCGTGAATCGGTGGCCCCGCAGTTGGAGGAAGTCCCGCTGCCGGTCGTCGCCAATGCGGGTGGCCATTCGGTGGAGGAGTACCTCGCCATGACGGAGGCCTTTGATGCCATGAAGGGCGTGGCCGCGATCGAACTGAATCTGTCTTGCCCCAACGTGGCTGACGGCATCCAGTTCTCCACCGACACCGGCGCTCTCTCTGAGGTCGTGCGCGCCTGCCGCGAAGCGACGCAAAAGCCCATGTGGGTCAAGCTGTCGCCCAATGTGGCCAGCATTCAACCCTTTGCAGCTGCTGCGGAGGCTTCTGGAGCCGATGCGCTCACCGTCTGCAACACCCTGATGGGGCTCTTGGTGGATTGGCGCAATCGCAAACCGGTTCTGGCCAATGGCACCGGTGGCATGTCTGGTCCAGCGGTCAAGCCGATGGCCCTGCGCATGGTCTGGGATGCCTCCCAGGTGGTCCAGATCCCCATCGTCGCCAGCGGGGGAGCCTCCAGCGCCGACGATGTGCTCGAATTCCTTGTCGCTGGAGCCACCGCCGTCCAAGTCGGCACCGCCTCCTTCCGACGCCCAGCCGCCATCTCCGAGATTGCCGCAGATCTGAGAAAGATCCTCACTGAGGAAAACCTGAGCCTAGAGGAGCTTCGCGGCAGCCTCGAATGGCCTAGGCGGAATTGAGGTTTCTCCCGAGGGGTCCCATCCCTTATCCTGTGGGGCCGCATCCGCGCTGACCACCGTCGGCGGCGGAGCATCCAGCATCATGGTCGACATCGACGCGATTACCGATTCCCTCAAAGGCCTTGGCGAAGGCTTTGGGCGCACACTCAACAAGGTCTTCGGCTCCCAGAACGCCCGCGTGGTCAAGCGCATGGAGCCTCTGGTCAAGAAGGTCGCTTCCTTCGAGGAATGGGCCGAGTCGCTCAACGAGGAGCAGATCAAGGCGCAGACCGCAACCTGGAAGCAGGAAGTCGCGGATGGGCGTGAGCTCAATGATCTCCTGCCCGAGGCCTTCGCGCTGACCCGCGTGGCAGCCCAGCGCACCCTCGGCATGCGTCACTACGATGTCCAGATCATCGGCGGTGCCACTTTGCACTCCGGTTCGATCGCCGAGATGGCAACCGGCGAGGGCAAGACCCTGGTCGCCACTCTGGCCGCTTACCTCAACGCCCTGAAAGGCAAGGTCTTCGTGGTCACGGTCAACGATTACCTGGCCAAGCGTGATGCCGAATGGATGACCCCGGTGTATGAGTATCTCGGCTTGGAGTGCGGTGCGATCCAATCGCAACTCAGCCCAGCAGAGCGTCACCCGATCTATGCGGGCGACATCATCTACGCCACCAACAATGAACTCGGCTTCGACTATCTGCGCGACAACATGAAGTCGCGGGTCGAGGACCAAGTGCAGCACAGCTTGGACTTCGCCATCATCGACGAAGTCGATTCGATCCTGATCGATGAGGCGCGTACACCGCTCATCATCTCGGGACCGGCCACCGGCAATGCCGAGAAGTACCGTGTGGGTATGGCTGCCGCCCGTCTCTTGAAGGATGAAGAGCACTTCGAGACCAAGGAAAAGGAGAAGTCCGCGATCCTCACCGAAGATGGCATCGTGGCGGGGCAAAAGGCTCTCGGCATTGAGGATTTCTACTCCGGCGCCGAGAACATGGAATGGCCGCACATCCTGGAGCAGTGCCTGCGTGCGCTGCACCTCTACAAGGATGAGGTGGACTACGTGGTCAAAGATGGTCAGATCATCATCGTTGACGAGTTCACTGGCCGCATGATGGAAGGGCGTCGCTGGGGCGATGGTCTGCACCAGGCTGTGGAAGCGAAGGAAGGCCTGCGCCCGAAAGCAGAGAACCAGACCCTCGCGACCATCACCTTCCAGAACTACTTCCGTCTCTACGGCAAACTATCCGGCATGACCGGTACCGCGTTAACGGAAGCCGGCGAATTCGCCAAGATCTACGACCTCGATGTGGTCCAGATTCCCACCAACAAGCCCATCGCCCGCGATGACCAGGCTGATGTGGTTTATCTGGAGACCAAGGACAAGTGGAAGGCCATCGCGGACGTCATCGAAGAGTCGCGTGACCATGGCCAACCGGTGCTCGTCGGTACGACCAGTATCGAGAACTCGGAACTGCTGTCTGGCATCCTCAATCGTCGCGGCATTCGACACAATGTGTTGAACGCCAAGCAGCATGAGAATGAGGCGCACATCGTCGCGCAAGCCGGGCGCAAGGGTTCCGTCACGGTGGCCACCAACATGGCCGGCCGTGGTACCGACATCGTCCTCGGCGGCAATGTCGAAGCACTGATGCCGCGGGAGATTTCCTCGCGCAAGATTGAGGCGGAAGATGAGTCTGCCGTCAAGGCCTTGCATGAGGAACTGGTCGAGACCCACGGCGCCGAAAAGGAGGAAGTCCTGGGTGCTGGTGGACTGTTCGTGATCGGCACCGAGCGTCACGAATCACGTCGCATCGACAACCAGCTACGCGGACGTTCCGGTCGTCAAGGCGACCCCGGACGCTCGCGCTTCTACCTCTCCTTGGATGACCCGTTGATGCGTCGCTTCTACAAGGATTGGGTCAAGAACTTCCTGTCGAAGGCCGGCATGGGTGGCGGTGAACCCGTCGAATCCAAGATGGTCAGTAACGCCATTAAAAAGGCGCAGAAGAAGGTCGAGGATTACCACTTCGAAATTCGTAAGAACCTGCTCGAGTATGACGAGGTCATGAACGAGCAGCGCAAGATGATCTACGAGCAGCGTCAGAAGGCTTTGCTCGGAGAGGATCTGCGTGATCGCGTCGAAGCGATGGCGGATCAAGTGATCGATCACGCGATGGAGACCTACGGCGGTGATGGCAAGGAAGTGCCACCGGACTGGGAAGCGCTGCACCTCTGGGCTGCGCGCAAGTGGCTCTACGAAGGCTCTCCGGAGCAATTGGAAGAGGTCGGCATCAACCAGGTCGGCCAGCATCTGCTGGATGATTTCCTGCAGAACTACCACGGGCGCGTCGAACAGGTCGGTGACGAGGTCATGAATGGCCTGGAACGGTTCCTGTTGCTGAACTCCATCGACAAGAAGTGGAAGGAGCACCTCTACATCATGGACTCCTTGCGTTCGGGAATCGGTCTACGCGGTTATGCGCAAGTGGATCCGAAGAACGAATACAAGCGCGAGGGTCTGGAGCGCTTTGAGGAACTGCTGTTCCACATCGCTGATGAGGTCACCAACCACATCCTTCGTTTCGAGATGGCCAGCCGCGATGAGTCGCAGCTCGGCAGTACCTACGAAGGACAAAACGCTAGTCATCCACAATTCGGTGGCTCGGTTTCGCAGGCGCGTCCAGCGGCACCACGCCGTCAGGTTGCTGTCGGTTACAACGCACCTTCGCGTTCGGGGGCTGCTGCCAAAGCCGCACCGGAAACCGGTAGCGCTACCGAGGAGATGGAGAAGGCCAGCAACATGGGCCAGGACACCGGGCAACAGACGCCCGATGCCCACAAGCCCAAGGTCGCGCGCAATGCTCCTTGTCCCTGCGGTTCGGGCAAGAAGTACAAGCAGTGTCACGGTAAGGGGTAGGGGAACTTGACGGAAAGTCGTCCTCGACGACGCCGTCGGGCAGCCTTCCTGCTCTACGACTTCCTGCTCATCCTGGTGGGGATCCTCCTGATCCCCTTCGCGCTTTACCGCGCCATCCGTTCCCCAGACTTCCGGCGTTCCTTGCCGGGACGTCTGGGCTATGCCGAAGTCCTGCCGGCCGTGCCCAAACGGATCCTCCTGCATGGAGTCTCCGTTGGCGAGGTGAAGGCCTTGAAGCCGTTGGTGACGGAGCTTCAGCGCCAACGCCCCGACGATGCGCTGGTGATCTCCTCCAGTACGCCGACCGGACTCGCCACCGCGCGGCAACTGTTTCCGCATCTGACGGTCGTGGCTTATCCCTTGGACATGCCCGGCACCAGTCGACGCTTCTTGAGAAGGGTCAAGCCGACGCTGGTCATCTTGGCCGAACTCGAGATCTGGCCCAACTTTCTGGCCAACTGCGCCCGTGCAGACATCCAAGTCGCCATCGTCAATGGACGCATCACCGAACGTTCGCTCGAAGGCTATCGGCGTGTGCAGAAGTGGCTGCCGCAGTTCGACCGGATTGCGCTCTATGGCGTACAGAACCAACGTTATGCCGATCGCTTTTCCGGCCTAGATGTTTCTCCTGACCGCGTGGTCGTCACCGGCAACCTCAAGTACGACAACCTTCCAACGCCCACCGAAGATGCCGATTTCGAGGCTTCCTGCTGGGCGCGATGGTCCGACGGCCCGCCCATGGTGGTGCTCGCAAGCACCCATGAACCGGAAGAAACGCAGCTTCTAGAGCTGTGGAAGCAAAAACCAGAGGCTCAAGAGGTGGTCTTGGTCATCGTGCCTCGCCACCCCCGACGTTGCCCCAAGTTGGTCCCGCAATTGCGTCGTACGGCCCCTGAGATGCCTTTAGGACTGCTTTCCCAAGTAGAGAACGACGCTTGCCTCACGCCAGGATCCATCCTCGTGGTCGATGCCTTCGGCCAACTCGAATACCTCTACCGCGCCGCCAAGATGGCCTTCGTCGGCGGTAGCCTGCTTGAGCATGGGGGCCAGAACATGTTGGAGCCTGCCGTGTTCGGTTTGCCGGTGGTGGTCGGCATGCATACGGAGAACTTCCTGGAGGAAGTTGCGGTGCTTGAGAAGGGCGAAGGCCTCAAACGTGCGAAAGACCCCGTAGAAGTGGTAGAATGGCTACTTCGCTGGTTGCAGAATCCTGTCGATGCCATTGGTATTGGAGAACGTGGTGCTGCTGCCCTTGAATCCCAACGTGGGGCCGCGCAAAGTACGGTGCTCGCGTTGCATCAAGCCGGCCTCCTCTGAGGTCACACGCTGGCGAAAACTACGCGGACCGGCCGCTTAACCGGACCCCTTGCATGGAAAGAAAACTCTTCACTTCGGAATCGGTGTCCATGGGGCACCCAGACAAGGTCTGCGACCAGGTCAGCGACACCATCCTCGATGCTTGCTTGCGCGAGGATCCGATGTCGCGCGTGGCGTGTGAGACCTTCGTCACCACCGGAACCGTCGTCGTCGGTGGTGAGATCACCACCAAGACCTACGTCGATGTTCAAGAAGAAGTCCGTCAGACCCTCCGTGACATCGGCTACACCGCTGCAGGCATCGGCTTCGATGCGGACAGCTGTGGTGTGCATGTCTTGATCCACTCGCAGTCGCCCGACATCAAGCAGGGCGTCGATGCGGAAGGTGGAACAGGAGCAGGTCTCACGGGTGCCGGCGACCAAGGCATGATGTTTGGTTTCGCCTGCCGCGAGACCGAAGTCCTGATGCCTGCACCGATCCACTGGTCGCATCGTCTGGTCGAACGTCAGGCGCAAGTGTTGGCTTCGGGAGAACTGCCATGGCTGCGTCCCGATGCGAAGGCCCAAGTGACCTTCGCCTATGAAGGCGATACGCCCGTTGGCATTGAGGCGGTGGTGCTCAGCACCCAAACCGAAGACATGTCGATCGACACCATCCGCGAAGCCGTGGAGGAAGTCATCGTGCGTCCGGTGTTGCCTGAGAAATGGCTGACCGCCGACACCAAGTTCCACATCAACCCGACCGGCAAGTTCGTGGTCGGTGGACCGCATGGCGATGCCGGCCTGACCGGTCGTAAAATTATCGTCGACACCTACGGTGGTTATGCGCGTCACGGCGGGGGAGCTTTCTCCGGCAAGGACTGCACCAAGGTCGACCGCTCTGCTGCCTATGCCGCACGCTGGGTCGCCAAGAACGTGGTCGCTGCCGATTGGGCCGAGCGTTGCGAAGTGCAGTTGGCTTATGCCATCGGCGTCGCCGAGCCGGTTTCCATCCGCGTCGATACTTTCGGTACTGCCAATGGCATGGCCGATACCCAGATCGAGGAGCATCTCCGCCACCTCGAGCCCTGGAATGGCTGCAAGGCCTTTACTCCCGATTGGATCATTGGCCGCCTCGGCCTGCGCAATCCGACCGGCTACACCGATCCCAACGGCTGGACCTACCGCCAGTCCGCATCCCACGGCCACTTCGGTCGTGACCTCTTCCCCTGGGAGAAACTCGATCTCGTGACCGAACTCCAAACCTTGGCTAACGTCAAGGCGAGCTGCTGAAAATACCCATGAGCACCACCGCAGAAGACCTGAAATTCAAAGTCGCCGACCTTTCGCTAGCCGACGAGGGCCGTCTCCTCATCGACTGGGCCGAGTCCCGCATGCCTGTATTGATGCAGCTGCGCGAGAAGTTCGAGAAGACCCAACCGCTCAAGGGCCACCGGATCACCGGCTGCCTGCACGTCACCAAGGAGACCGCGGTCCTGATCCGCACCTTGAAGGCTGCTGGCGCGGAAGTCGCTTGGTCGGGCTGTAACCCACTGAGCACGCACGATGCCGTCGCCGCTGCACTCGCAGAAGAAAACATCCGCATCTTCGCTTGGTACGGCCAGAACACCGAGGAGTTCTACTGGTCCATCGACCGCACCCTCGACTTCAAGCCGACCATGACCCTGGATGACGGCGCCGACCTCATCTTCCGCGTGCACCACGAGCACCCGAACCTGTTCGACGGCATCATCGGTGGCTCCGAGGAGACCACCACCGGCGTGCATCGTCTGCGTGCCATGGCCGATGATGGCAAGTTGATGTACCCAGTCATCGCGGTCAATGATGCCGAGACCAAGTGGGACTTCGACAACGTCTACGGCACCGGTCAGTCCTCCTTGGATGGCATCCTGCGCGCCACTTCGGTGCTGCTCGCCGGCAAGAACTTCGTCACGGCTGGTTACGGCCACTGCGGCAAAGGTTGCGCCATGCGCGCCAAGGGCATGGGCGCCAACGTCATCACCACCGAGATCCTCCCGACGGCTGCCCTGAAGGCAACTCTCGAAGGTGTCCAGGTCATGACCATGGATGAAGCCGCCAAGGTCGGCGATGTCTTCATCACCACCACCGGCATGAAGGATGTCATCGTCAAGCGTCACTTCGAATCCATGAAGGATGGCGCCATCGTGTGCAACACCGGTCACTACGACTGCGAACTCAACCTTGAGGATCTCGCGGAGTTGACCGTGTCGAAGCGCGAAATGCGCGATAACTGCGTCGAGCACACCCTCGCCGATGGCCGTCGCATCTACGTGCTGGCCGAAGGTCGTCTGGTCAACCTCGCTGCTGCCGAAGGACACCCGTCCGAGGTGATGGACATGAGCTTCGCCAACCAGTTCCAGGCCATGATGATGCTTGCCGATCGCGGTAAGGAGCTTGGCCCAGGCGTGCACGAGCTGCCGGAAGAACTGGATCAGCAGATCGCCAAGATCAAGCTCGACTCCATGGGCTTGGGACTCGATGTCCTCACGCCAGAGCAGATCGCTTACGCTTCTGACTACTCGCAAGGTACCTGAACCGACATGAAACGCTCTCAATCGAACCTGCTGCGCCGCGGCTTCACACTCCTGGAGATGATGATCGTGATCATGATCATCGGCATCCTCAGTACGTTCCTGGTGGTGTCCGCACCTGGCTGGATCGATAAGGCGAACATGACAGGCTCGGAAGCCAACATGAAGCGCATCTACGCGACCCTGCTTGAATACCAATCCAACCACAGTGGTTCCTGGCCGCGGGAGACTGGGCAGCGGTTCTTCTTGAAGCCATGGAAAGATGGCATGGTGGAGAAGGTGGAGCAGCAGGCGAAGATGTACTTCAGTCCTTCCGAGCCCTTCGGCGACATCATCTATGCCCAAGGCATGGAAGAGGATGAAATCGGTATTGTCGAATACCTCGAAGATTGGGATGCGATCGGTCCTGGTTACACCAGCTATGCCGGCTACGACCACGGTGGTGACCGCGACATGCTCAGCCGCCTGAAGAAGAATCCTGGTAGCACCGCGATCATCTCCGATGCGCACATGATCCACCGCACCGCGTTGCTCTACATGACTGCCGATGGCGCGCCGCACCGCATGCTGCGTGCCGACATGGAAGAGGAACTGGGTATCTCCTTCGATGACGGGGACGATGTCGAAGTCGGCCCCGGTTGCGGGATCGAGATTCTCGAGACCGTCTCCAACAACTAAGCCAACGCTCCTGAAGTGACCACTCCAACCGCCGCTTCTCAGCGCACCCGTAGCTTCAAGCTACGGGTGTTCGGCTGTCAGATGAACGTCTACGACGGCGAGCTGATGACGGCTGCCCTCAAGGGGCGTGGCTGGGAGCCTACCGAAGACGATGAGCAGGCCTCGGTCTTCCTGTTCCACACCTGCTCGGTGCGGGAGCAAGCGGAAGAACGGGTGCATGGGCTGTTGGGGGAGTTGCGTCGGGTCAAGAAGGCGGATCCGAGCGTGGTGATCGCCGTGGTCGGCTGCATGGCAGACCGCGAAGGGCGGGCTTTGTTCGACCGGGAACCGCATGTGGACATCGTCTGTGGTTCGCGTCACTTCCCGCAGATTCCAGACATGGTCGACCGGGTCATCGGTGGCGAACAACGCGTTTGTCAGCTAGGTGAGGCGGAAGAGAATGTCGACCAGGACCATCGCGACCTGCTGGGTCGGGTGGAGTCCTATCAGGCCCACGTCGCCGTCATGCGCGGTTGTGACCTGAACTGCACCTATTGCATCGTGCCGAGTGTGCGCGGGCGCGTGGAGAGTCGCACGCCGGAGTCCATCGTGGATGAAGTTCGTCGCCTGACCGGCCATGGCGTGACGGAAGTCCATCTGCTCGGCCAAACCATCGATGCTTACGGTCGTGATCTTCCTCGAGAGGATCGCCCAGACCTGGCAGGTCTATTGGATGCGCTGGAGGAGATCCCTGCATTGAAGCGGATCCGCCTGGTCACTTTGCATCCGAGTTATGTGGATCGCAAACTGGCTGATGCGATGGCGCGTTCCACCAAGTTCATGCGCTTCCTGCCGATTCCGATTCAAGCCGGAAGCGATCAAGTCCTGCGCAACATGAAGCGAGGCTACTCGGTCGAGCTGTATCGCAAACGCATCGATCTCCTGCGCGAGGCGATGCCTGATTTGGAGTTGGTCAGCGATTGGATCGTCGGCTTCCCTGGTGAGACCGATGAGGATTTCGATGCCAGCATGGCTGCGATGCAGGAGTTTCAGTTCCTGCAGAGCTATGTCTTCCAGTATTCGCCGCGTCCTGGCACCTTTGCCTACGACTTGGAGGATGACATTCCTAAGCAGCAGAAGGCGCGGCGTAATCATCGCATGCTGGATCTGCAGCGTTCCATCGCCAAGGAACGCACACCCACCCAAGTCGGCAAGACTTGCAAGGTCATGCTGGAACGTCCGTCCGACCGCAATCCCGGTTTCTGGATGGGACGCACTCGCACCGGCCACTACGCGCTCCTGCCGGAAGAACCCGGATGTCATCCAGGCCTGGAAGTCCCCGTCAAGTTGGCCAGTTACAACGGACGGGAACTGGTGGCGGAACGGGATCCCTCCTTCGTCATGCCAGAGCTGAAGCGCGCTCCGGCACAACCCCTCGAGGTCTGATGACGCGCGACCTCGCCCTGCTCCGACGTGCCTTCCGCGAGGCCGAGCGGGCAGGTTGGTTGACCACGGCGCCGAATCCACGCGTGGGAGCCTTGGCTTTGCGCGATGGACATGTGATTGGCTACGGGCATCACCAAGTCTTCGGCGGCGCCCATGCCGAGGAGAATGCCCTCCGCGATGCCGGCGCCTGGAACGAGACCACGGGGCGGATGGAGCCTGGGCATGTCGATGAAATCATCGTCACGCTGGAACCATGTTCCGCACGTAGCGGCGGCAAGAAGCGCACTCCCTGTTTGGAGCATCTGCTGCAGGCGGGGGTCAAGCGGGTGGTCGTCGGTGCAACCGATCCGGATGCGCGCCATCAAGGGAAGGCATTTGCCGCTATGGAAGAACAGGGCATCGAAGTGGTGCACCTTGAGGAAGATGCCTGCTTCGCTGCACAGAACCCGGCTTTTCTGGCTGCCTTAGAGCACCCGAAGCGCCCGTGGACTCTTCTCAAATGGGCGGCTTCACTGGATGGCTATACCGCCACTCCGGATGGCACCAGTCAGTGGATCACTTCGGAGGCTGCTCGCACTGAGGTGCATGCCTTGCGTGGTTGTAGTCATGCGGTGATGGCTGCAAAGGGGACTCTGCAGAAGGATCGCCCGCGCTTGACTGCGCGCGATGCCGTCCAAGGCTTGCAACGCAACACCGCACGTATCCTGGTCGATGCTTTTTCGTCGGTGCAAGCAGGGGATCCGTTGCTGGAGGATGATGTCGCGCGTTACTGGATCGTCGATCAAGAAGAAGCCGAGGCTCCATCGCCATCCTGGTGGACCGATTTGGATCACCGCATTGCCGTGCCACGCGGCATCACGGGTGCTTTGGTGCTCGAGCCTGGTTTGGAAGCGCTGCGTCAGGAACACGGCATCCAACGCATTCTGGTGGAGGGCGGTGCGCGCCTTCATGGCTCCCTTCTGCAATCCAGCTTGGCTGATGCGATCCTGCGTTATGAAGCACCGTTGTTGATGGCCGGTGGCCACGGATCCTGCGTCGCGACGGGTTATGCAACTCCTCAAGAGGGATTGCACCTCATCGCTGAAGAACGCGCGGACTTGGGACCGGATCTACGTCGCGCATTCCTGGTGCAGCAACCATCATGAGATTGCGCCACCTCCTCGTCTTCCTGCTGAGCTTGGCCTCTTGCAGCGTGGCGACGGAGACCCACCTTGTGGATCCGGTAATCCGTGAACCAGGTGTTGCCTTAGGGGAAATCCAGGACCTCGTATCCAGCGGCCATGCGGATCAGGCCCTGTCCATTTTGCAGCAGCAGAGTTGGAACTTGTCGCGGCAAGTGCCGATGGAACGCCTGCGGCAGGATTTGCGCGTTGCCCGCGGCCAACGGGTGGCGGTGCTGGAAGAACTGGATTCCTGGAAGCAGCAATGGCCGGATCATCCGGATCTGGCCTATCTCAGGACGCGCCTGATGGAGGACCCCATGGGCCGATACCAGGCCTTCGCGGAGCTTCTGCGCCTGTACCCGCAGCATCCATGGATTCGCCACGGCGCCATCGTCTCCGCGCAAAACGTCGGCGCGTGGAATCGCAGCGCGACGTGGTTGGAAACCCAGGCGCGCAGCCTGAGCTTAGACGCACCCGGAGAAGCTTCCGAACAAGCGCAACGCTTGCGGCTTCTGCAGGCGCGTCAGTTGCGTCATGCCAAGGACTATCGCGGTGGCATGGTGCTGTTGCAGAAGGATGCCTTTCAACGACGAAACGTGCGAGCCCTGCAGGAGTTCCTCAACCTAGCCAGCCTTGCCGACGACAAGAAGAATCAGCGTCGGGCCGAGCAGGAGTTCCTGCTTCTCGCCGCAGCCGCCCAAGACCTTCCCGCGGCCGCCGCCATCGACTTGGCTTTCGAACGCCTGCTGGCGGAATGGCCTTGGTGTGGAGAAGAGGATCTTCCGGAAGTCCTGCAACGCTTCGATCATTATCTCGAGCGGGCCGGAGCCCCTTCCGGTTGGGCCGCACAACCCGTCTACAACCTGCTGGGAGTCGCCAAGTTGGTGCAGCCGGAATCGAGTTCCGGCAGCATCAGTCGGGCCTTCGCCGATGCCGGCCGCGCCGTACTCGTCGGCAGTGCTTGGGGACGTGGCAACGAAATCCATCTACTGCGCGGCACCAACCACATCCGCTTCCTTTGGCCGGGACACTCCAAAGCGGTCGAAGTGATGGTGGTGGAGAGTGTGGTATCCAGCGCCGGACGCACCGCCCAGGGCGGTTCCGTCTTCCGTGGTTTCTACATGCTAAAAGACAGTGTGGCACGGTCCGCCAAGCGTTTGCAGGCGCGCCTGGACAGCTATCTGCAAGAAGGCAAAATCTGCGTCTCTCCGCATAAACGGGATTGGGAAGAGAACCGCACCCTGGAATCCTTGGACCTCGGCTTGCGCTTGCGCGTGCGAACCCTGGGACAATCGCATTGGGATACGGAACAACTTGAGCTAGCCCATCTCGCCTTGCATGAATCCGGGCACTTCGGCGAGGTCCTGCATTGGATCGATTACGGTCTCCCTGTTGCAGGATTGGTGCCCCGCATGTTGGCCTCCAATCAAGCCTTTGGCGATCCCCTGATGTGGTTGGAGTATCGCGCCCAACTGCGTGCCATGACGGCCGAGGTCTGTGCCGATTGGGCCTTCGCGGAGATCCTCGAGCGTGGACAAGATCCCGGCGACCCTTATCACGCTCCCTATCGCCGCATTTTCCTCGACCTCGTGCACCTGGCGGAAGCAGAAGGTTGGCCAACCTTGGCCATGTGGCATGAGAAGGATGCTGCAGATCTTGCGCAACTGGCGCGCACCCTCTGCGCCAAGAAGGGTATCCAACCGTTGCCGCAGGAGGGGATCCAGACCCTACTTCAGGCTCTAATCGATGCCGATGTCCTCGATGCGCCGCCAGCTGACGGGGAAACCCCCGATCAAATCCACCAGCGCTAGATCCAGGCGACAAGGCTCCTGCTGCCCAGCTTGCTGCCCGATCCAAAGCGCGGCACGCAATAACCGCAATCGCTGCTTCGCTCCGAGCTGATCCTCGCCGCTCAACCAGGCACCAGTTCCCCGAGCCTTCACTTCGACCAGGACATAAGCCCCTCTCGGTTCCCGCAGAACCAGGTCCACTTCCGCGTAGGGAGTGCGCAGGTTCTTCGCCAACAGTTCCCACCCGGCACGACCGAGTTCTTCAGCCACATAGGCTTCAGCACAACGACCGGATTGTTGGCGCGAGGAGGGCATGAGGACGACGGCGCCGTCATGCCCTCGAAGATCACTTCTTCTCAGGAACCGCGGCTTCCGCTTCAGCAGACGCGTTACGGCTCACAGCGACACGGTCAAATTTCAGCCGCACGCTGTCGGAGACCTTCAACGTGATGGTCTGCTCATCGATCGCAGCGATCACGCCATGCAGGCCGCCAGCGGTGACGACATCATCACCCTTCTTCAAGGCCGTCTGGAATTCCTTGCGCTTCTTCTGACGCTTGTTCTCCGGGCGGATCACGAAGAACCACATGAAACCGAACAACAACGCCAGCATCAGCCAGAATCCGGTGCCAGTGCCTTCCGGCTCTTCTTCAGCCGCGCCGCCGCCTAGCTGGGTTCCGGTGCTTGCCACTTCGGTAGTGGCTGTACCGGTACCAGCCGGAGGAGGACCGGTGGTATCACCAAAGTTGACGTTGGGGCGCTCGCCTTCCTGCACGAGGTGGTAAGGAAGGAGAAGAAACGGGGTGTCGTGTTGTTCCATGTCAGGGGCCGGGGCCGTTCGGACCGGGTATTCTACAGCTTCCAAGAGCATGGCTACCCCTCGCGTACTCGTCGCACTCTCCGGTGGAGTGGATTCCAGCGTTTCGGCCCTTCTGCTGCAGCAGCAGGGTTACGACGTCATCGGTGTATTCCTCCGCAATGGCGTCGATAAGCCGGTCGACGCACCGCCCGCCAAGCAAGGCTGCTGTTCCGTCGAGGATTCCCGTGATGCCGCCTTGGTCGCCGACAAATTAGGCATTCCCTATCACGCCGTGGATATGGAACAGGAGTTCGCCGGCATCATGGACTACTTCGCCGAGGAATATCTGCGCGGTCATACTCCCAATCCATGCATCCGCTGCAACCGCGACATCAAGTTCGGCGCGCTATGGAATCTTGCCGATGCGCTCGGCGCCGAGTTCCTCGCGACCGGACATTACGCTCGCATCGAACATCATGAAGAAGGCCCGCGCCTGCTTCGTGGTCTGGATCCGCGCAAGGACCAATCCTATGTGCTCTTTCCTATGCAGGAAGAACGCTTGGCGCGCACTCTTCTTCCCGTCGGCGAACTGCAGAAATCCACCACGCGCAAACTCGCGCAAGATGCACAACTGCCGGTCTTCGGCAAACCGGATAGCGTCGAGATCTGTTTCGTGCCGAGTGGGGATTACCGTGACCTGTTGCGCGAACGCGGTGGTCTCGGGATTCCAGGGCGCATCCTCGACACCTCTGGCAAGGTACTCGCCGAACATGATGGCCATGCCGGTTTCACGCGTGGGCAGCGTCGGGGGTTGGGCTTTGCCGCGACCGAAGCGATGTATGTGCTCGACATCGATCCGCAAAGTGGCGATGTGCTCGTTGGCCCGCGCAGCATGACCGGTTGCACCGATGCGGAAGTCGAAGAGTTCCACACCTTCGGTATCCAACTCGCCGAAGGTGAGACCTGGTCGGATGTGAAAGTCCAGTTCCGCAGCACCCCTGGCGGTGTTCCGGCCGACGTCACCCGCCTTGCCCATGACCGCCTCGAGGTGCGTTTCCATGACCCGGCTGCTAGTGTGAATCCTGGCCAAGGTCTTGCCGTCTACCGTGAGGATCGTCTTCTCGGCGGGGGATGGGTCGCCGCGACCCACCTGAGCCCAGGCCTGTCCGTCTGACGCCAACCCTGATTTGAAGTTCGCTCGTCTGCTCGCCGTACTCGCCCTTTCCTGTTGGGTGGCCGCGGTGTGGCCGCGCGCCCTGATGGGCGGCGACACTTGGGTCCTCCTGGATCGCAGCGCAAGTATGGGTGCCGAGCCTCCCTTGGAGGATTGGCTAGCTGCCAACGAGCTCGATCTTGCCACTTGGAGGAAAGCGGTGCGCAAGCAACGCGTGCTGTCCTTTCCACATCCGGATGGATTCCCCACTTCCGATCTGGCGGAAGCTCTGCGCCAGATGCGTCCGAAGTTGAGTGCTGGGGATCATCTGATCCTGCGCACCGACGGCCGCGCACTGACAGCCTTGCCCGATTCCAGCGCATGGGAGGGCATTCGCATCACCGCCATCCCGCCGGCGCCTCAACCACGTTTCCATCAGGTCATCGCACCGACGGCTTGGCCACAGCAGGCGCCCGGCATGTGGATCCGTATCCGCCTGCAGGATGCCGATCTTCCTCATGGAAATCTGGAAGTCCAGGATGCTAGTCATCAAGTGCAAGGCCTCGCATTGCAGAACCAAGGCGATGGTTGGCTGGCTTTGCAGTTGCGTTGTGAACAAACGCCTACCGAAACCATTCCCTTACGTCTGCGTTGGACGGAAGAGGCCGGGCAGGCCACTTATGCCTTGAACCTCGCACCACCATCCGGAGGCAGTTTGCAGTGGGTTTCGGAACAGACGTCGGCCAGGGAAATGCAGCAAGCCTTGGAGCAAGGTGCCATCCTCGTCTTGGCGGATACTGGGGTGCAACGCTTTCAAGACCTGCCGTCAGAGCTGGCGGTATTCCGTGCGCAGGAAGTGGAAGAAGAACGTCCCTTATGGGTATTGCTCGACGTCTCCGGCAGCATGGAAGGCGTCGCTTTGGAGGATGCCAAACAAGCTCTGCGGTCCCTGATCCAAGGTTGGCCGCAGGGTCCGATTCAAGTGGTTCCTTTTCAACAAGGGATTCTTCCGACCCGCACCTTGCGTCGGCCTGAAGACCTGCAACTGTTGGAGGACTTGGTTGCCTTCGGCCCGACCGACCTCGCAGCTTCCCTCCAGGCCTTGGCTCCCAAACTCGCGGGGCCTCAAGCCTTACTGATCCTGTCCGATGGCGCGGCCGAACAAGCGGATCTGGATTGGTCGCAACTGCTCCAACAACACCTGCCACAAACACGCGTGTTCTGCCTTCCCACCGGCCCTAAAGCCGAATGGGATTTCCTGCGCGGCCTCGGGGAAGTCTTGGAGCAGGGGAGTGTGCAACAGCGCCTGGATCAAGTCCTGCAACGTCTGCAGGAGGCACCCACGTCTCCCGTTTTCCCCAACCCAGCCAGCCACTTTCCACTGCCCGATCGCTGGAACCCTCAAAGTGCGCATCCCGCCTGGGAACTTGCCCCTGGCGCAGAACTCCTACTCCAGGATGCTCAAGACCGCGCCTATCTGGGCGTCCGACGTGTGGGCCCGGGGCTCCTCATTGGCGTTGCCGACTCTCCACACCAAGCCTTGGAAGCCCTTCTTGCAGGCCTCGAACAGGCGTTCCGCTCGCCTTCCCGAGATGGCTGGGTCGGACGTCGCTTCTTCGTCTCCACCGCGCAACAACCACCCGTCATCCGTCAAGAGGGGCAGTTATTAGAGCTTCGGATGCACGATGTAGGCCCTCCTGTGCGCTGGGAAGCCCTGGAGCCATCTCCCTTAGCAGCCGTTCAGGTGGAAATGCCCCAAGGGCAGCAATGGCAAGCTGGTGCGCTCACCGCTGCGGAGTGGGGGACTTCCCCGAAACCTTGGGATGCTTGGCTGGAAATCTTGCGAAACGGGCTTACCGGCTCCGTGTTCCGTCCTAGACTCCTTTGGGCCGGCGTCATTCTGCTGACAGCGGCCTTTGTCCTGCGTACACTTCCATCTAGATGACCGATCTCTTCTTCTGCAACCTTTGTGACCAATCCGTTCCCGTCGCCAAGCTCGAAGCCGGCGATGCTGTCCGCCATGGTGGTCGTGTCATCTGCCCGACTTGCTGCGATGCGATGTCGATGGCCATGAAGATGGAAGGTGGAAAGGCCAAAGGAAGCAGCATGATCCTGCCCTTGTTGCTTGCGCTCATCGCCAGCGCCGGGGTGGTCTTTGTCTATCTGCAAATGGACAAGGTGCGCACCGAGATGACGGTCCAGGTCAACGATGCCAAGATCGATCTGCATCGTTCGCTTTCCTCTTCCAGTGATTCCCAAAGTGAAGGACTCGCCGGATTGGAAGCTGAGGTGCTCCAGATCCAGGAATCGGTCGCCGCAGGCTTCGACCAAGGTAGTCAGGAAACCGCAGCCGTCGCCAGTAGCGTGCGCGAACTTGGCGGCCAAATGGAACGCTTGGAAGGCCTCGCCGATGGCCAAGCCACCTTGCAGCAGACCATTCGCACTTTGCAGGCACAACTGCAGGTGCATGAAGATGGCATCCGCGAGACCCGCACTGGCCAACAATTCCTGCGCGATGGCATGGCCGATCTCGAACGCAAGATCGTCGTCGCTACCGCCGCACCGCCTAAGGAGCAGGGCGGCTTCAGCTCGGAAGTGCAAGGTCTGGTCGACAAGCTCAAGGATGATGATCCTTTGCAGCGCGTTTCCGCCATCGAGAAGTTGAGCAAGTTCGAGGATCCAGCCCTGATTCCTTTCGTGGAGGGATTGCTGGAGGACAGCTACGAGATGAACCGCTTCTATGCCGCCAACACCCTTGGCAACTGGGAAGCGATGGCCTCGGTACCGGCCCTGATCGCTATCCTGAACGACGACTTCGCCTTCGTGCGGAAAGAGGCCAATGCCGCCTTGGTCAAGATCACCAAGGAAGACATGGGCTACGACTCCAAGGCGGGGGACAAGGAGCGCGAGAAGGCCATTGAGCAGTGGGCCGATTGGTGGAAGGCCAACGGCAGCTAAAGCTCCCGAAGACTTCACTCTTTTCCTTGCTGGGAGGCGCGAAACCGCCTCCGCAACGCTAGAATTCCGCCCCATTAAGCGGTCCATTTCCCCTATGGATTGCCCTACCAAGGAATACCCATGAAAGTCACCGTTGTCGGAGCCGGATTCGTCGGCATGACCTGCGCTCAGCGACTCGCCGAACAGGAAGTCGCCGAGGAAATCGTCCTCATTGATGTTATCGATGGTCGCCCACAGGGCATCGCCCTGGACATCAATCAAGCTGCCGCGGTCGAGGGTTATCAAGCCCTGGTCACCGGCACCAACGATCCGAAGGATACCTACGGATCCGACCTGTTCATCATGACGGCAGGCCTGCCCCGCAAGCCTGGGATGGACCGTTCCGACCTGCTCGAGGTCAACGGCGGCATCGTCAACGCGGTTGCGGATTACATCAAGGCAGGTTCGCCGGATGCCCGCGTCATCGTGGTCTCCAACCCGCTCGACACCATGGTCTACCTGATGTCGGCTTCCCTCGGTTTCCCGAAGAACCAGGTCGTCGGCATGGCTGGCGTGCTGGATAGCGCCCGCATGGCCTTCTTCATCTCCGAGGCGAACGGTGGGGGCATCAAGGACACCCGCTGCATGGTCCTCGGTGGCCACGGCGATTCGATGGTCCCAGTGCCGCAATTCTCGACCGTCGATGGCGTGTCGATCACCGCACTACTGCCAGATGCCGAAATCGACGCGATCAACACCCGCACCCAGCATGGTGGCGCCGAGATTGTCAACCTACTGAAGACGGGTTCGGCTTTCTACGCTCCTTCGGCTGCTGCGGTTGCCATGGCCAAGGCCATCCTCCGCGATGAGCGCCGTCTGCTGCCTTGCGCTGCTTACCTCGATGGTCAGTATGGCCTCACCGATATCTACGTCGGTGTGCCTTGCGTGCTCGGCAAGAACGGTGTGGAGCGCATCGTCGAGATCGACATGGACGACGCCGGCCTCGCCAAGCTTCACGCTTCGGCCGACGCCATCCGCGCCGACCTCGAGACCCTCTCCGAGCTGAAGCTGCTCAACGCCTAAGTACATGCCTGGATCCCTTTCCCGCACCAAGATGCTCGCGACGGTTGGACCGTCCTGCGCGACGCCAGCCAAGATTCGCGAAATGGTGCGGGCTGGGGTGAATGCATTTCGGCTCAACATGAGCCATGGTGATGCGGATACCCGTGCCAAATGGGTCCGCACCATCAAACGTGTCCGCAAGGAACTCGATCGTCCGATCAGCATCCTGGTCGACCTGCGTGGCCCGCGTATTCGTTTGGGTGTCCTCACCGGCGGCTCGCGTCAGTTGCGACGTGGTGAAGAACTCGTGGTGCGACCCTCCAAGCGTCAATCCAAGGATGACGCGCTACCGATCGATTACCGCAATCTTGCGCGTGACCTGGTCGTCGGCAACCGCATCCTCATTCGGGATGGTCGGGTGGAGCTGAAGGTCCTGAAGATCGAGAACAATCGCATCCACTGCAAAGTCCGACGCGGCGGCGTGGTGATGTCGAACTCCGGCGTCAACCTGCCGGATAGTGTGGTTTCCGCACCGGCCTTGTCGGCCAAGGATCGCGAAGACATCCGCTGGGCCGTCGAACACAAGACGGATTGGCTGGCTCTCAGTTTCGTGCGATCGGCGAAGGATGTGCTTTCGGTGCGTCGCGAGCTCGAGAAGCATGGACTGTGGATGCCGATCATGGCCAAGATCGAACACCCACTCGCGATGGACAACCTGGATGCCATCCTCGAAGTCTCCAATGGCGTCATGGTGGCGCGAGGGGACTTGGCGGTGGAGATGGGCCATGCCGTCGTGCCAACCCTGCAGAAGCGGGTGGTGCGCAAAGCCATCGAAATGGCATGCCCGGTGGTGGTGGCCACGCAGATGCTCGAGAGCATGATCGACTCCGATCAGCCGACCCGCGCCGAGGTCTCGGATGTGGCCAATGCGGTGCTGGATGGTGCCGATGCCGTCATGCTGAGTGGCGAGACCGCGATTGGCGATTTCCCCGTCGAGACCTGCCGCATCATGCGCAAGATCGCGCAGAAGACCGAAGCCGGCCAGTTTGACGATTCCTGGCGCCTGCGGCCCTCGATCCGACCCCATGGGGGCACCAAAAAGGGCAGTGTGGAGATGGCCACGGTCAATGCTGCGGTCTACGCCGCGCACCAGGCCAGAGTGAACCTGCTCTTGGCCTTTACCGAGTCCGGCCGTTCCGCTAGACTAGTCAGTTCGTTTCGTGCCAAGTCACCCATTGTGGCCTTGTCCGATGACGAACGTTCCTTCCACCGGATGTCCCTTTTCTGGGGGGTGTCGCCCGGCCGGCTGCCGAAAGCCCGTCGGCTTCGTGAGATGAACCGCCATGCGGCGGAGTATCTACGCGAGCACCATTCTCTTCGTCCGGACCAGCTCCTCGTCGCCCTGACTGGCACTTTCGCCGTTTCAGGAGTGACAAACACCGTCAGAATCATTCGATTCGACCAACTCGGTTAACCCCGAACAGCCGCATAGAACCGTGAAAGGCCGCAAAACCAAGATCCGCAAGTCGAACAACAAGCGTCGCAAGTACGGCTTCCGCTCCCGCTCCAAGACCGCGGGCGGTCGCGCCATCATTCGTCGTAAGCGCCGTCGTCACGGCAAGTTCGTCAAGCCCGCCTAAGTGCCCATTGCGGCTCGGTTAGTCGGGTGCCCCTGAAACAGGGGCGACCCCGTTAACCTTCGATCAGCGCACGAAGCCCTGGGTTTCGTGCGCTTAGCTTTTTGAGCAGGGCTTCGAGTTGCGCGGGAGAGAGTTCCGCCATCAACTCCAAACCTCCGGGGCGCTGCTGCAGATGAGCAGACAACTTGCTCTTCATGCGCTGGAGCTTGGCGCGCTTGGCCTGCTCGCGTTCCTCTTCCTCGGAAGGCTCCTCTTCGAGCACTTCCTCGATGGAATCCAAGAGCGCGTGCGAACGTGCAGCAAGACGCTGCTCCATGGCCCGACGATTCGCCGGCAGATGATCCAACACCTTGTCGAGGTCGGAGCCATTGCCAGGTAGATCCAAGGTGAAGCGCACCAGAATGCGGTTCTTCGCCACCGGAATCATGTCGGCCTGGAGGACAATCTCCTTGCCCTCGAAGCGCTTCTTGGCTTTGCCAGCTGCCCGCCCAAACCCAGAACCGCCACCATGGGTGAGGTGGTATTGCCCCTGATCGCGCCAGTTCGAGGCCTTGGTGGCCTTCTGCGTCCGCTGGTAGGTCGCTTCCTGGAAGGAATGACGCTCTGGAGTGGGCTCCAAAACTGGCTCCGGCTTGTTTTGCACGATGCCAATGCTTTCCGACCCCTCTGGGAGAGGCACGGGACCATGGGAAGTGGTGGTGGGAACCTCCGAGACTTCCGGTTCGAGCACGGCAGGCTCTGCCAATAGTCCAGCCTCAGCCAGGATCGTGTCGACATGATGGACCCCTGGCTCAGGCAAGGGAACCAACTCATCGTAGATCTGGTCCAGGACGATAGGGGATGCATCTTCCAGTCCCGGTAGGCCTTGTTCCCCGCGCATACGGTTTGCGGAATCCTGCAGAAGCCCGTTTCGAGTTGCGAAATCTCCTGAATCGCGGGAGCGCAGCACCTGCGGGCCGAGCATCCAGTTGCCAACCACAGAGAAGGTCAGCATGATGACTCCGATCCAAATCAGGACGAAATTAGGACGTTGCGGGGAAAGACTCATCAATTCGAGGACGGGGCAAGTCGCGCCGTGGTTCCAAAAACCTTGGAAGGGCCTATGCGACCTCCTACCGCTTTCGTAACCTACCACGTTTCCCGGAAGCGGGTTCCCCATGAAAGTCCACGAATACCAAGGTAAAGAGGTTCTCGAACGCTACGGCGTCCGCACACAGCGCGGCATCGTTGTCGAGACCCCGCAACAGGCCGGTGAGGCCTTCGCCCAGCTGGGTGGAGAACTCGCAGTCGTCAAAGCCCAGATCCACGCGGGAGGCCGCGGCAAGGGTGGCGGCGTCAAGCTGGTCAAGAATCGTCAGGAGGCTGAAGAAGTCACTGACCAGATGCTCGGCATGATGCTGAAGACTCACCAGACCGCCCCGGAAGGTCAGCTGGTGCGCAAAGTCTTCGTCTGCGAAGGCCTCGACTTGCTGTCGGAGCTTTACGTCGGCATCGCGCTCGATCGCGCGATCGGTCTGCCGGTCTTGATGGCCAGCGCCGAAGGTGGCGTCGAGATCGAGACGATCGCGGAAGAGCGTCCGGAAGCCTTGCTGAAGATTCCGATCGATCCGCTGCGTGGACTCGAGCCTTATCAGGCGCGTCGTGCTGCCTTCTTCCTCGGACTGGAGCCGGCACAGGTCAAGAAGGCCGTGCCATTCCTCGTGGGTTTGGCCAAGGCCTACCTCGAGCTCGACTGCGAGATCGCCGAGATCAACCCGCTGGTCGTGACCGAGCAGGGCGAGATCGTCGCCCTCGATGCGAAGATCAACTTCGACTCCAGTGCGCTTTACCGGCACCCGGATGTCCAAGAGATGCGCGATGAGAACGAAGAGGATCCGAAGGAAGTTGAAGCTTCCCGTTTCGGCCTCAACTACATCTCGCTCGATGGTTCGATCGGCTGCATGGTGAACGGCGCAGGCCTGGCCATGGCGACCATGGACACCATCAACCTGCATGGTGGTTCGCCCGCCAACTTCCTGGATGTCGGTGGTGGAGCCACCGAAGAGGCCATCACCGAGGCCTTCCGCATCATCCTGAGTGACCAGAACGTCAAAGGCATCCTGGTCAACATCTTCGGCGGCATCATGAAGTGCGACATCATCGCGCGTGGTGTGATCGGCGCCGCCAAGAACGTCGACCTGACCGTGCCTTTGGTGGTGCGTCTGGAAGGCACCAACGTCGATGAGGGGCGCAAGCTCCTGGCCGAATCGGGCCTCGACATCACCTCGGCCGCATCGCTCGACGAAGGCGCCAAGCTCATCTGTCAGGCCGTCAACGGCTGAGTCTAAGGAGAACAGAAAAATGGCAATCTTCATCGACGAGGACACCAAGGTCCTGTGCCAAGGCTTCACCGGCCGTAACGGCACCTTCCACAGCGAACAGGCCATCGCCTACGGCACCAACATGGTCGGCGGCGTGACTCCTGGCAAAGGCGGTCAGACCCATCTCGACCTGCCGATCTTCGATACCGTGCATGATGCAGTGCAAGAGACTGGCGCCGATGCGTCGGTCATCTACGTGCCTGCACCATTCGCCGCGGATTCGATCCTCGAAGCAGCAGAAGCCGGCGTCAAGCTGGTGGTCTGCATCACCGAAGGCATCCCGGTCATGGACATGGCCAAGGTCCGCGCCGCGATCGCCGGTTCCGAGACCCGCCTGGTCGGCCCAAACTGCCCTGGCGTGATCACTCCGGGCCACGATGGCAAGGGCTGCAAGATCGGCATCATGCCGGCTTACATCCACAACCCCGGCACCGTTGGCATCGTCAGCCGTTCCGGCACCTTGACCTACGAAGCCGTGTGGCAAGTCACCAGCGAAGGTCTTGGTCAGTCGACTTGCGTCGGCATCGGTGGCGATCCGCTGCCGGGCACCAACTTCATCGACGTGCTGTCCGCCTTCCAGGCCGACGACAAGACCGATTCCCTCATCATGATTGGTGAGATCGGTGGCACCGCTGAGGAAGAGGCCGCAGAGTTCATCAAGCACAACGTGACCAAGCCTGTGGTCGGTTTCATCGCCGGTCGTACCGCTCCTCCCGGAAAGCGCATGGGCCACGCCGGTGCGATCATCTCCGGTGGTTCCGGTACCGCGGATTCCAAGATCGAAGCCCTGGAAGCTGCCGGTGTGCGCGTCGCACCAACGCCTTCGGATCTCGGTCGCACCCTCGCCGCCCTGCGCGTCGAGAAAGGTCTCGCCTAAGGAGACAGCTTCTGCAGGAAGACGCAGCTAGTCGTGCACGCGCAGCGTTGTCGTACCGTCATCCGGAAACGGGGGAATGGGCCCACAACCTGAGCGTCACGCCGAGCGAGGATTCCTGGAAGACCTATCTGGAACCGGCCTGGGGTGACCTGGGCCGGTTTCCTCATGTCCCGCTGAAGGTGGTCGAGGTGGGATTCGGCCGTGGCTACAACTGCGGCACCTTAATGCGCGAGGTGGCGCGGACCTGGCCGCAACGCAGCTTGGAAATCACCGCCTTCGAGCCCTATCCAGAACGACTGCAGCCTTGGGCGACCTGCCCAACCGATCTAGAGGATTGGATGCCTTGGTGGGATGGGTTGCCGTCGGAGGAAACGGCGGCGTGGCGAGGGCAAACGCATCCCTGGCAAATGGAGCTGCATCTCCGCGAGGCCCAAGATGCACCGGTTTGGGCGGACTTGGAAGACGTCGACCTCTTCCTGCTCGATTTGTTCTCACCCAATCGCCATCCCGACGGCTGGCGCGATCCACTTTTTGAACACATTGCGGCCGTCCGCAGTTCCCGAGCGGTCCTGACCACCTTCACTTGCGCGCGCAGCATCCGCGAACGCCTCACCGCCACCGGTTGGCAAGTGCAGAAACTGCGACGCCCTGGATGGCGCGATACGCTTGTTGCCCATTTCGACGCCACGCCTGGGCTCGGAAACGGATAGAATAGTCGCTTAAGGCAAGTCTCATGAAACTGACCGCCACGCACTACCTGCTTCTGCCCATCCTGTCCCTGGCCCTGCCAAGCTGCGCGCTTGGTGGACCGGAAATCATGATCATCGCCCTGGTGGTGCTGCTGCTCTTCGGTGGCGCCAAACTTCCGGGCCTGATGCGCGGTATGGGATCCGGTGTCCATGAGTTCAAGAAAGGCCTCAAGGATGGCGAAGGGGATGATGACACCCCTGCCGACAAGGATAAGGACAAGGAATAACCTCCATGCCCGAGGCCATCGTTCCACGCTCCGGGTGGACCGGCCTACTGCTGGCCGGTGGTCGGTCGGCGCGTATGGGCACGGAAAAAGGTCGGCTGCCGCATGATCCCCGAAGTGGCATCGACTTGTTCAGCAAAATGGTGCAGCGTCTGCAGGCTTGTTGCAGCCAAACCTTGGTGCTCGGTGGCGATCGTGGTTTCGAGCAGGATGGTTTGATGCAAGACCCCATCCCCGATGCGGAAGCCCACGCTGGCCCGCTGCAAGCGCTACTCCACAGCGCCACTTCCTGGCCGACATCCTGGACTTTGGTTTTGCCTCTTGACATGCCCGCCTTGGATGCGAGCCTCCTGCACAACGGTCAGCAAGCTGCGGAGCAAGCCTTAGAGGAAGGGCACCCTGCGATGTTCGCACTCGATCCGCAGGAGCGCGGTTGCTTCCCTTTGTGGCTGCATCAGGATGCCCTCCAGCCGCTGAAAGAGTTCCGCTCTCGTGGACAACGCAGCCTCTTCGCCGGCCTGAAACACGTCGGAGCCTTAGGATGGAGGCCTAGCGCCACACGCAAGGTCCCCGGCGGCGATCCCTTCCGTAATCTCAACACGCCGGCAGACCTTCAGGCCTGGCACGACTGTCTCCCTTCGCAAGACGCTTGACCACTCCTGGAACTTCCACCTCAGGTCCTGTCACGGACCTGCTCGCGACCGTCGCCTCCGACCTGGAACAGGTCGACGCGTGGATCGTGGAACAATTGTCCGGCGGCCCGGAAGCCTTGAAGCCTCTGGTGGATTACGTCGGCAAGTTCCGTGGCAAACGATTGCGTGGCGCCCAAGTGCTGTTGATGGCCCGCGCCTGCGGCAACTTGCGGCCGGAGCACCAGGAGGTTGCCGGCATTCTCGAGATGATCCATAGCGCCACTTTGGTGCACGATGATCTCCTCGATGAAGCCACCGAACGGCGACAGTTGGATTGCCTGCATGTGGAATGGGGCGCGCACACGGCGGTGCTGTTGGGGGATTGGATTTATGCCCAAGCCTTTGCCGCCAGCACGCGGATGTCCGACCAGGCCTGCAGCAAGGTCTTATCCGTGGCGACCAGCGATGTCTGCGCCGGTGAGATGCATCAGAACCTGACCCGCGGCAAGTTCGATCTCAGCGAAGAGGATTACTTCGCGCAGATCGATGGCAAGACTGCCGCCTTATTTGAAGCAGGCGGACGCCTCGCCGCGCATTATGCCGGTGCACCCGCAGACCTTTGCGATGCCGCCGCCAACTATGGTCTACTCGCTGGACGCGCATTCCAGATCGTCGATGACATTCTCGACCTGGAAGGCGAAGAAGCTGAGGTCGGCAAGTCCCTCGGCACCGACTGGCAACGCGGCAAGATGACCTTGCCGCTGATTCGCATGCGCGATTCGCTCAGCCCAGAGGCGCGTGACGAGATGGAATCCCTGTTCCGCGCCGGCACCGATCGCACGGTCTTGCAACAAGCTCCCTTTGCGGCCGCAATGGAACAATCTTTGGCTTCGACGCGTTCACTGGTCGATCAACTGCTGACCACCTGCACCGAATTGCTGCAGCAGTTCCCGGAACAGGGCGTCGCCTCGGAACTGACCGAACTGACCTTGTTCCTCGGCAGCCGCAATCGTTAGATCACGGCTGCAGCGAGGATCGCCTTAGTCGATGGCTTGCGCCGCTTCGACGGTGTTCTGCAACAACATCGCGATGGTCATCGGACCGACGCCTCCAGGCACCGGCGTGATCCATCCAGCCTTATCCGCCGCAGTCGGGAAATCGACATCACCGACGAGCTTGCCTTCATCGTTGCGGTTGATGCCGACATCGAGCACCACTGCACCGGGCTTGAGCCAATCACCCTGAACCAGTTGCGCCACACCGACGGCGGCTACCACCACATCGGCTCGGCCGACTTCGGCAGCTAGATCCTTGGTGCGCGAATGACACATGGTCACCGTGAGGTTGCGTTCCAGCAGCAACATCGAGACAGGTTTGCCGACGATGTTGGAACGGCCGATGACCACCGCATGTAGACCACTCAACTCCAAGCCGGTCTCATCGAGTAGGCACATCACGCCTTTCGGCGTGCAAGGGATCGGCGCAGGATTGCCCTGCATCATCGAACCCTGGTTGTAGGGGTGGAAGCCGTCGGCATCCTTGGCGGGGGAGATGGCAGCGAGGACAGCGTTCTCGTCGTAATCGTGCCCCTTCGGCAGGGGTAGCTGCACCAGGATGCCATGGACCGCCGGATCGGCATTGAGCTTGGCGATCAAGTCGAGCAAAGCAGCCTGCCCAAGATCGGCCGGCAACTCCTGATGGAAACTCGCGACGCCGACCTTTTCACAGGCGCGACGCTTGTTGCGCACGTAGATGTGCGAAGCCGGATCCTCGCCGACCAGAACGGTGGCGAGTCCAGGCTGAGCCAGGCCATCTTTCTGGCGCTGGCTGACGATATGGGTGAGTTCCTCGAGGACCTTTGCGGACAGGGCCTTGCCGTCGAGGATACGTGCGGACGATGAGGATGTAGTCATGGAGCAGTCTCGGACTCTAGAATGGGGATTGTAGGTGATGATGACGCTGACTCCAATCGTCCGACGCATCCTGATTCTGTGGGTGGCCCTGTGGATCCTCGACTTCCTTTTGTCGCTAGGGTCCGCAAGCCTGATGGAAGTCCTCGCGATGGACCCGGCCGGCCTGCTACGCGGAGACTTCCGCAGTATTCTCGGAATCGTGGGATATGCCACGGTCCACGAGACCCGCAGTTTCGTCCACCTGTTCTTCAACTGCTGGCTATTCGCGATGTTCGCGCCGGAAATCGAATTGCTGTTCCCCGGCAAGCGGTTCGTGAAGCTGCTTTTGAAGATTGCGCTGATCGGCACGGCTTTCACCCTGTTGATGGCTTTCTTGTCGCCGCACTTCGGTGCCGCAGTGGTGGGCGGCAGTGGTTTTGTGGCCGCCATGATCGCTGCCAATGCCGCGCTCTATCCGGATCGCATGCTCAACCTGATCCTCTTGCGGGTGAAGTTGCTGCATTTCTTCGTGGTGCTCACGGCGTTGGATTTCCTTGGTTTCTTGGCTCAATGCACCGGCACCGGGGATCGCATCTCCTACACCGTCCATCTGGCGGGCGCAGCGACGGGCTGGCTGGCCGTTGGAGGCTTTCAAAGGGTGCAGGGCCCTTGGTCCAATTGGGCCACCAAACGCGCTCACAAGCAGGCTCAAAAGAAACAGCAAAAAGAGGCCAATGACGAGGAACGCCTCGATGCAATCCTGGCCAAGATCAGCCGCGACGGCATGCAAAGCCTGACCGATGCCGAGCGCGCCTTCCTACGCGACCGTTCGCGTAAGTAACCACCTTTCCGGAGCTTCTTCCGCGGGTACCGACGGCCACCAGGGTGCTAGAATCAGGCATGGTGATCACCGCACTGCTGCTGCTCACGCCCCTGTGCCTCGCTGCCCCTCAGGACCCTACCAAGGTCAGTGAATTCTCCGCCCAACTTCGTGCTGCGGCGGAAGTCGGCGACAAGAAGGGCATGTCCAAAGCCCTGCGCAAATACCGCGAGGATGCCGTCCTCGCCTTCATGTCGCGCGCCGGCATCCGCGCTGCCGGCAACAGCAGCGCCGAGATGGATGAATGGCTGGACCTGTTCCAGGAAGCTTGGGAAGACACCTACAAGACAGACTTCGCGCGTAACTACGACCGTTACCTGCAGCGCTTGTCGCCGACCATGACGGACATCCGTCGCGACCTCCTGAACCAGCAGTATCCGAACATCAACCGGATGCACATCATGGCGATGAACAAGGAGGAAGTCGGCTGGACCGAGTTGCGCAAGAACGCCATCAACCTTGCCAATGCCATCGCGGATACCGGTGATCTTTACTACACCGCTTTGGCCAAGAACATCGTCGGTAATGTGCACCACCCGTATTACCACGAGGAAGGCGCCAGTGCGCAGGTCGCCTACGAGGCTTACCAAGCCGTGGTCGATGCGCGCGAGAAGTTAGGTCTGACCAACGATCAGTTCTTCTCCACTGCGGAAAACGCTTTGGCGGAATGCCGCAACATCCTCGGCATCGAGGACCCCAACGCTAAGGAAGAGCATTCCGGGCCGAAGAAGCCGAACAAGGAAGCCATCCCCGCGATGGCGAATGTGGAAGTCGCGGAAGCTGTGTTGGAAGTCACCCATGATGCGAAACCGGGTGGCGTCATCCATGCGAGTGATCTTGCCGATGTCGACCACTGGAACTGGCAGCGCGGCAACATGCCGAAGCCAGGGGAAGAGATGACTTTCTCCTTCTTCGATCCACCGGTGCGCATGACCCGGATCGACAAGCAGAAGTTCACCCTCGAAGCCGGTGCGGGTGAAACCAAACCCTTCAAGATCACGCCGAAGCCGGAGCAGGTTACCGTCATGCGCAAACACGCGGATGGCACCGATCGCCCCTTCACCTTCGAGGTCTGTACCGGTACGCAGAACGACATCTACCAAGGCGCCACCATGAACCTGGAGCCGAGCGATACTGGCGGCCCCTTGTTCGTGCGTTCGGTCATGACCCAAACCGCGAAGACTCCCTTCGGCCAGTTCACGCTTTACGATGCCAACAGCGACGGCATGATCGGCAATCCGGAGCTGAAGCAGATCTGGGCAGAGGGTTTGATGGAAGGTGTGTTCATCTACCGCACCGACGCCATGACCCTCGGCAAGATGAAGAACTCCTGGCCATTCTCGCGTTACATCCGCGATGCCAAGGGGCGCTGGTTTGAGGTGGCTCTTCCCAGCAATGATGCACCCGGTTCCGTCACCCTGACACAGGTGCAACCGAACCTCGGACAGATCCAATACTCGATTTCCGGAGTGAAGAAGCTGAAGGTCGCGAGCCTTCTGTTGTCGAGCAACTCCAGTCAGACCAAGGGTCTGGTGGTGGACTTGGCCGGCATGAAGGGCAAGGTCTTGGAGATTCCCATCGGGCGTTACCAGTTCCTGCAGGCGCGCCTGATCGGCAAGGATGGCGCCGAAGTTTTGGTGCAGCCGGATAGCACCCTGCCCTTCTTCCTCGACGTCAACGAGGATCCGGAAGACATCGCCAAGATCGAACTAGGTGCTCCTTTCGAGCTGCGCGCCAAGGTCGAACATGATGGCCGCGACCTCAAGGTCGATGGCCTCAGTCTGCACCTGCGCGGCAAGTCCAAGGAGATCTGGTTCCGTGTGATCGGCGAGCCGATGTACGGCATCGAAGTCAACGTCACGGGTGCCAAGGCCGGGGAGCTCCGTGCTCCGGATAGTGAAGAAGCTGCCACTCAATGGGAGCGACTGTTCTACCCCATGGATGCCGAGTTCGTGCTCAAGAAAGGCAGTGAAAAGCCCGAGGTCACTCTGACCTTGAAGAAGCACCCCTGGTTCGGGAAGATAAGCAACCGGATTGGCGAATAACCGCCCATCTGACCTGGGCCTGCCCCTAAACACCTGAATTCACCGTGCTTGATCCCAAATGGGTCCGGGAGCATGCGGACGTCGTCCGTGATGCCGCCATCCGAAAGCATTTCGATGCTTCTGTCGTCGATGCCTACCTTGAGAAGGACAAGGCCTACCGCGGCCTGCTGCAGTCCGTGGAAGGGCTGCGCGCGGAACTGAAGGCATCGTCTTCGCAGCTCGGCAAGATGTCTCCGGAGGAGCGTGAAGTCGCGCTGGGGGAGCAACGTGCCAAGAAGGCAGAGATGAAGGAACAGGAGAAGCAGGAGCAGGTGCTGCGCGCGGAAGTGCAGGCCCTTGCCATGCAACTGCCGATGCCACCGGCCGATGATGTGCCGGATGGCAAGGACGATACCCAGAACATCGAGATCGATCGTTGGGGGGAGCCCCTGAACCCGGATTTCGATCTGCAGGCGCACGATGACCTGGGCGACAAGCTCGGCATCATCGATATCAAGCGTGGCGTCAAGTTGGCGGGTTCCCGCAACTACCTGTTGCTCGGGGATGCAGCGCGCTTGGAGCGTGCGGTATTGAATCTCGCCCTGGACCACATGCACGCCCGCGACTTCGAGATGGTCTCGGTACCGACCCTGGTCAACCGCGCCTGCATGGAAGGCACGGGCTACTTCCCAGGTGGAGAAGAACAGGCCTATCTTGCCGAACGTGATGACCTATCGCTGGTTGGCACCGCGGAAGTTCCGTTGACCTCGATCCATTCGGGCGAGACTCTGGACTTCGACAAGTTGCCCTTGCGTCGGGTCGCCTTGTCGCCTTGCTATCGCCGCGAAGCCGGCACCTACGGCAAGGACACCAAGGGTCTGTATCGCGTGCATCAGTTCTGGAAAGTCGAGCAAGTCGTGCTCGGCCCGAACGATGAAGCCTGGTCCTTGGAAGAGCATAAGCGCATGCTCGGCCATGCCACCGACCTGATGCAGCTCCTGGAGTTGCCTTATCGAGTAGTCAATGTCTGCACCGGAGACCTTGGACAGGGGCAAGTGCAGAAGTTCGACATCGAGACCTGGATGCCGAGCCGTGGCGCCTATGGCGAAACCCATTCCGCCTCCCGTTTCCACGACTTCCAGACCCGGCGCTTGAACCTGCGCTATCGTCCGGAGGGCAAGGGCAAACCGCAGTTCTGCCATTCGCTCAATAATACGGTGATTGCATCCCCACGAGTGTTGATCGCCTTGCTGGAGAATCACCAGCGGGCCGATGGCTCGGTGCATGTGCCGGAAGCGCTGCGCCCGTACTTGGGCGGCCAGGAAGTCATCAAACCGCGCGGTTGAGCGGCGGCCTAGGCTGCGACTGAGGCTTCGGGATTAGCGCGGGTTGGAAAGACCGTCGCCGGTGATTTCCGTACCATCTTCCAAACCAGGCATGGCGCCATCGCCGGTGCCGTTGATGGAGGAACCATCACCCATATCGGTCGCGGTTTCCGCTTCATCCGGATGTTGCGGATGGATGCGGTTTCGGAACTGCCAACGCTGCTGCTCCGGGAAGTGGAATACATCGGCGAACTCCAAGCGCGCGCGGTTGGCGCCGAGGATGTTCAGGCTTTCCATCGAACGGCGCGGCTGCACCTCAATCTCCAGGAAGATGTCGATCGCGAAGGGCAAAGACTCACGCTCAAAGGAATCCCAGGAATCCACCCAGATGGGGGAAGTCTCGGGCTCCTCGGTATAGCGAATATCGAGCGTGATCACTCGATCGTAGAGCATGGTATAGGTTCCGTCGCGGAAGGGATCCTCATCGGCAAGTGGATCCTCACGACGATAGAGCTCCAGGAAATCGGGGCGCAGCGGATTCTGCCGCATGCGATAACCGACCTCGTTGTAGGGCGCATAAACCGGTTTCATGCGACTCGGCAGGTCGATCGGCACCGTGCCGGGGCGTCGGACAATGAGATCAAGCTTGTCAGCTTCCTGTCCCAACTGCGTCTGGTTGACGCCCTGCAACACCTTGTAATCCTTCACATCGTAGACCGCGATACTCTCGAGGTCCTTGCGGATGGTCTGCAGGATGCGTGGGCCGGTGGTCTCGGTTTCCATCACGTTGTGGATAGCATCCACTGCCATCCGCGTCTGGTCGACGGTCTGCATCACGGTAGCCATCACCATGCCCATGATGGCCAAGGAGATCAGCACCTCCATCAGAGTGAATCCGCTTCTCATTCGATCGCGTCTCCGAGGAGGTCGGGCCACAGTTCCCGGTAAAGCGGGAAGTCCTGATAGATGGCCCAGGTATCCACCATGCTTTCCAAGGTGTAACTCTCTTCCTCACCTTGCTGACGCACATCGGGGAAGTAGACCGTCAGGAAGATACGCGTGAATTCGGGCTGCATGGCATCTTCATCACGTTCGTCTTCCTCGTTCTGACGGTAACGCCGCCAGATCTCTTCCGTCTCGTTGGCACCACCGGAGGCGTATTGACTGCCATCCCCAATCCCAAGGACGTAACGGAAATCGCCGAAGCCTTCCTCCGAGAAATCGCCCTCATAACCATCGTAGAGGTCCGGGACCATGCCCGCCTCGATCCGGTGTTGTAAGGACATACCCAAGCGGGATGCCACCGACAGGGAGCGTGCATGCATCGCCTTATCGATCGCGCCGGCACGAATCTGCATCACCGTAGTGAAGATCAATGCCAACAAGGTGACCGCCGCCATGATCTCGATCAGGGTGAATCCACCCCGACGGCTTCCTCGGACAAGGCGCCTAGAAATCATTTTCCATCAGGAGCTGGGGCTCGATGTGACCTTGATACACACTGGCGATTCCGGTCAAAGCCAAGACGCGAAGGGTCAACTCGAAGTCTTTCATGTCCTCGAGCCCGAGGTAGAGGTGCAAATCGGAAGACGCACCCTGTGCGTCGAACTCGACCGGATAGATCCCATCCGAAATCGTTTGGCCGCGGGGATCGAGCACACCCAGCAACAAGGCACCATCCTGCAGACTGGTCCACGACAACATCGGCCGATCCTCCTCGTTGGCGATCAACATGCCTTCGTCGTCGAAGGGGACACGGATGCCATAACGCTGCTCCTCGAAATCGAGGATCACCTCATAGGGGCGTGCCCGCGCGATCGCCTGGGTGCGCGCCAGATCCATCGTCGCGAGGATCCCGCGGCCGACGGATTCCACCCGCGTGGATGGCAACACGCCATCCAGGCGCACAATCGCGGTAGAGGCGATGAGAGCCACGAGAATCACGACGGCAGTGATCTCGATGAGGGTAAAACCCGCCTGCCCCTTCGCCTTCCGCATTCCGGATCCTAGAGATCGATGGTCTCAGAAGAGATGTCTTGATCCTTTCCTTCACCGCCAGGGGAACCATCATTACCGTAGGAGGTGATGATCGGCTTGCCATCGGCGTTGAGCTCATAGGCGTAATCGCCTTGCCATGGATCCAATGGAATGGACTTCATGAAGGGATCGCCCGTCATCGGGTGTGGCTCAAGCAGGGCATCCAGCGAATCCGGATACTTCATGCCCATTTCCAGGCGATAGGTATCCAGGGCGCTGTGCAGGCTACGGATCTGGTTCTCAGCGATCTTTGCCTGACTCGAGAACAATGCGTTCCAGATGTTAGGGCCGACGGTGCCGAGCAACAGGCCGACAATCAGGACCACCACCATGATCTCAATCAGGGTGAAGCCGGCGCGCTTCTTCTTTGGAGTATTCGTTTTCATGTCTAGAAGTTCGAGGTCATCTGGAGGACCGGCCACAGAATGGCCAGGATGATGAAGCCGACCATGACCGCAAGGACCAGGATCAGGATTGGCTCGATCAGGGAAGTCATCTTCTGCGTGGCGATCTCTACCTCTTCTTGGTAGGTATCACCGATCTGCAGCATCATCGAATCCAACTCGCCTGACTGTTCGCCGACGGCGATCATGTAGCCAAGCAGGGGAGGGAACACGCCAGACGCCCGAATGGGGCCGGCGATGTCTGCGCCTTCGATGATCTTTTGGCGCACGTCGTCGATGGTGTTCTCCATAAGACGGTTGCCGAGCACGGTACGGTTGACTTCCAGACAGCGTACCACAGGAACTCCAGACGCCAGCAGAGTGGCGAAGGTCTGCGCAAAACGGGCAATCGCCTGCTTTTTCAGCAGGTCGCCGAAAATCGGCATGCGCAGGAGTTTGGTGTCGATCTTCAAGCGACCCTTGGGCGAGCTATAGACCAAGTTGAAGGCGAGCATGCCGAAGATGCCGACGATCACCAGGATCCACCAATAACCAATCAGGAAATCCGACGTATCCTGCAGGATGCGCGTGGGCAGCGGCAGTTCCGAACCTTGGTTCTCCAACATCACCGTGATCTTCGGCACCACGATGGCGATCAACAAGGCCACTACCAAGAGGCCGACGATCAGCATCACCACCGGATACATCATCGCGGCCTGCACCTTATTGCGCAGCTTCGACTGTTCCTGCATGAAGTTCGACATCTTCAAGAGCACCTCATCCAGGTGACCCGATGCCTCACCAGCACGCACCATCGAGACATTGAGGTTGTCGAAGTAGTCCGGGTGCGCCGCAAGCGCATCGGCAGTTGGTGTACCCTGCGCGATCTTCTCGCGGATGTCACGGTACAGGATGTTCAGGCGCTTGTTCTCGGTCTGCTCGATGATGGCACGTAGCGCTTCCGTGATCGGAATGCCCGCACGCGTCAAAGTGCTCAACTGCCGGGTAAAGGTGGCCACCTCTTCGGTGCGACCTTTCGAACGCACTCCGCCATCCTTACGACCACGCGCAGCCTCCAAGCGCTTCTTGAGCTTGGCGACCTGCTTGTTCTCCTTTCCAGCCTTTCCCGCCTTCGGGCGCTTGGCCAAGGACATCCGCTTCTTCTTGCCGCCCTTGATCTCGACCACATCAGTGACGAGATTGCCCTGACGCTTGCACTTGGTGCGCGCATCCCGCGGGGAATCAGCATCGATGACACCGGAGGCCTTCTTGCCGCCGCTGTCGTATCCCTTCCACTCGTAGACTGGCATCTTCGGTGGGGCAGGTGCCCTAGATGAGGTCCAACTGAGTCACGCGCATGACTTCCTCAGGGGAAGTCTGGCCGGCCAGCACCTTGTTGGTGCCATCCTGACGCAAGGTGCGCATGCCGCTTTGAATCGCAGCACGCTTCAGCTCCGCCGCCGAGACGTTATTCATGACCAACTCGCGCAGGTCCTCCGTCATGGGCAGCAGTTCGTAGATGGCGGTTCGACCTTGGTAGCCGGAGTGGAAGCAATCATCACACCCAGGGGAGCGCGCGAACTTGCCATCCTTCAACATGTCCATCTCAATGCCGACGGCGCGCAAGGTGCCAACTTCCTGGTCATCGGGTTCGACCCAAGTGAGGCAGGTCTGGCACATGCAGCGCACCAGGCGTTGCGCGATCACCAGGACCAAGGAACTGGACACCAGATAGGATTCCAATCCCAAGTCGATCAGACGCGTGACCGTGCTTGGCGCATCATTGGTGTGTACCGTGGACAACACCAGGTGACCCGTGATCGCTGCTCGAATGGCGATTTCCGCCGTCTCGAGGTCACGAATCTCACCGACCATCATCACGTCGGGGTCTTGGCGCAGGAAGGAACGCAATCCAGCCGCGAAGGTCAGCCCTTTCTTGGTATTGACCTGCACCTGCGAGATTCCATCCAGCTGATACTCGACCGGATCCTCGATCGTGAGGATGTTCTTCTCACCGGTACTGATCTCGGTGAGGCTGCCGTACAGCGTGGTGGTCTTACCCGAACCCGTAGGACCGGTGACCAGGATGATGCCGTGCGGATAATTGATGTAATGGCGCAGGGTCTTCAGGTTGGCTGCATCCAAGCCGACATGCTCCAAGTCATAGGAGCGCGCCGTCTTATCCAACAAACGCAACACACAACGCTCGCCCTCAGCGGTGGGGACCACCGAGATACGCACATCCACCTCGCCATCGCCGATGCGAATCGAGGCACGACCATCCTGCGGTAGGCGTCGTTCGGCGATATCCATCTTGCCCATGACCTTGATCCTCGAAGTGACCGCATCTTGCGCGTTCTTCGGGATGGCTTCCATGTCGTAGAGGATGCCGTCGATGCGGAAGCGCACTTGCATGCGGTCCGTGTAGGGCTGAAAGTGCACATCCGAGGCTCGCAGCTTCAGTGCCTGGAACAGCACCGAGTTGACCAGCTTGATGATCGGTGCCTTATTGGCGACATCGAGCAGGTCTTCCGATTCCTCGATCTCAGCAGCGAGACCGGCGATGTCGGTATCTTCGAGATCCTCAAGCGCGTCATCCACACCATCCGCACGGTGGCGGAAGGCGCGGTTCACCAGGTCGGTGATATCGGCACGCGCGGCCAAGGCGAAACGCACGCCACATGGCAGCATCGCGATGAGGTCATCCTGAGGATGGATATCCAAAGGATGCGCACACGCGACGATGAGGTCGGTGCCATCCATGCCGACGCCGACCATGTTGTGCGCCCGCGCGAAGGAGAGCGGCACATTGTCGACAAAGGCCTTGGGCACCTGCACCCCCTGGAACTCCTCGAGGAACTCCATCTCGAGGTCGGTGCCGAAGGCGCGCAAGACGCCCGCTTCCTCGACACCACGGGTCAGAAGCACGCGGTCGAAGGTCTGGCCACTGGTGCCGGCCTGATCACGCAGTTTGCGCAACTCGACCACATCCATGCCGGTCTCCTTCGCGAGAAGGCCAACCAGGTCAGGCGGGGTCAGGGTCTCTTCGCTCACTGGTCCTCCTTGATCGGCAGCAGGCGGTTGGCGCCCACCGAAGCCGGATCAATGTTGGAGCCACCGGTGCCTTCGTAACTCGGAGCGGCAAAGCCCGAGAGGTTGAGGTTGCCGGAATCGGCGCGACCATCAGAGTCGTTATCCGTTTCCAGGATGACATCCACAGGGCTGTCGAACTGGAAGTCCGGGTCGATCATGCGGACGCGATCCAAGCCGATCGTCGAAGCAGCGCGCGACTTACCTTGACGCGAGATGTCGTCGAGCTCGGCGAAGTCTTCCATGATCTTCGGCGTGCAGAAGAAGAACAGGGTGGTCTTCAGGTTGGTCTTCGAGGTGCTACCGAACAGACCACCGATCAAGGGGATGTCGGACAGGTAGGGGATACCCGACTCGCCTTCCGTCTTGTCGTCGCGGATGATGCCACCGAGCCACATGGTGGCGCCATCTGGCAGGTTCACGCTGGTCTGGATGGTACGCGTGGACTTGGGCGGTGGCAGGCCAGCCTCTGCATCGCCGCGGAAGGAGGAGACCTCCAGGCTGATCTGCAGACGCAGATACTTCTGCGCCGAGATCGACGGCGTGATGTTCAGGACGATACCTGCGGTTGCGAACTCGGCGTTGGTCGAGACCGCACCCTGGGTGGAGTTGGAAGTCTGGTAAGGCACTTCGTCTTCCGAAGTCACCGTACCGCCTTTGTTGTTCGCCACCAGGATCGACGGCACCGACAGCACGTTGGCATCGTTGCTGGTCTGAGCGGCATTGATGATGAACGGGATGCCCAGGTCTTCTCCATCGAAGATACCGAAGGTCAGGCCGGCGGCAGTCGGCGAAGGCAAGCGCTGGTCACCGATGTTGTCGGCAGCGGTGATGCCCACCGAAGTGAACACGAAGCCTTTCTGCGTATCGCCAGTCGGCGTCTCGACGTTGGCGTATTCAATACCGATGTCTTTGGTGAAGTCGTTGGAGACCTCAATCAATGCGGTCTCGATCAACACCTGCGGCTGACGCTGATCCAAACGGTCCAGCAGCGTCTTCAGTTCGGCCCACTTGGAGCGAGTCGCGGTGACCAGCAAGGAGTTGGTCTCTTCGTGGATCTCCACGATGATCTTCTGCTCGGTGACGCTGGAGCGGTTGTTCGAACCACCCGACGCATTGCGGCTGGCGCGCTCGGCCTCATCCTCCGAGCGAGTCAGGAAGTCGGTGATGGCATCCTTCAGGTCGGCGGCGCTCAGGTACTGCAGCACGTAGACGTGGAAGTTGGACTGCGGCTCCTCGACCTTGGTATCCAACTGTGCGACGAGATCCAGGATGCGATCCATGATCTCAGGGTCGGCGGTGACCAGCAGGGAGTTGTCCTGCGGGTAGGCCGCGATGTTGGTCTCGATCCGCGTGTTGTTGTTGCCACCACGGTTGTTCCGGCCGCCACTGTTGGAAGAACGGACTTCCGCCGTCTGCAGGTTCTCGACCAAGTCGATCAAGATGTCTGCGAGTTCTTCCGCACTGGCTTCGCGCAAACGAATCTTGCGAAACTCCGGCTGCACCAAGTCTGGCTTCTTATCCAGGATCTTGATCATGCGTACTGCCGCAGCGACGAACGGACCATATCCTTGAATGAACAGGGCCTGTTCCTGCGACAACGGCATGAAGCTCGAGTTGTCTCCGACGTTGCCGCCGATCGCCGTCCTCAAGTTAGTACCGAGGTCTTGCGCCTCGGCAAACTTCAAGGGCACCACGGTGTAAAGGAAAGTACCCGGTTGATCCGCGAAGTTATCGACCTCTTCCGAGTTCACGAAGATCGCATTCGATTTGATCAACGTGTTGTTGGAAGCCAACTGCTCTGTGATCACTACCACCTCAAGATCGCCTGAGCCTTGTGTGACACAAACGAAACCATGAATCTTCATCATGATCTGGAAGAAGCTATAGAAGTCATCCTTCTTGATGCGCTTCTGTCCATAGAGGAGCAGACGTTTCTGGTCGAGCTTCTGACGCACCGTGGCAGAACTGGTCTCGTCGACCGTGAAGTTCTTGCCGGTATTGATTTCGCAGATCTTGATGAACTGACGCAAGGTCAGCCCGCCTTCATCAACCTCACTCAGGTCGAGCGTGAGATACTCGCCATCGGATTGGAGGACACTGTCAGGGACCTGAAGGTTCTCTTCGGGTTCCTGAAAGCTAGGGGAAAGCAGGAGTGGCGCGAGGCCAAGGCAGATGTTGAGGAGCATGCGCTCGTACAGATGAGGTGGGGCGCGCGGGGCACCGTGGTAGAGCAGAGTCTAAACGCGGGGTCTGCTCGGCTCAAAGGCCTTACTGACCGGGATTTGCGACGTTGGAATTCCTCCCTGGCTTCCGCGAAAATCCTGTTCAGCTCCGCTACGCTACGCCAAGGCAGAAGATATGCTGTTTCCGCCCGGTCCGATGGATTTTCCTAACCACCTCCTTCCCGACTCGGTGCTCTTAGCACCCACCGTTTCCGATAAGTGGAAACTGCTGGAATCTATGGTCCAGGCAGTTGCTGATTCCTGGAACATGAGCCCAGAAATCGCCGAAGCCTGCCAAAAGTGCGTTTTCGCGCGGGAAGAGAGTGCTTCCACCGGCATGGAGGCTGGTATCGCCGTCCCACATGCGGCTGTGGATGGGCTAGAGCACCTGGTGATTGGCATGGCCATCCTGCCCGATGGCCTCGCATTCGCCTCTCTGGATGGCAAACCCGCCCAGGTGGTGGTCCTGATCTTGGTGCCGAAGAAGGAGAAGCTGATCCACCTCCAGACCCTCACGGAAGTCGCCCGGCGCTTGGCAAACGCAGATTTCCGGGCCCAGCTACTGGATTCCGGCTCCCCAGCCGACGTCATCCAGCTCTGGAGCTGATTAGGCGCTCGGCCAGGCCGACCAACGCTGGATCCGCGCCGCCACCGCCTCTTGGAGGTGCTTGGCCATGATGCGGTAGTCCTCGAGGTCGCCTCCGAAGGGATCCGGCACCGGCATCTGGCGTGGATCGAAGAGCTCCAGCCCAACCTCACCGCTGAGGTTTTCCAGGTGGCCAGGCCCCATCCCCAGGACCAGATCCCAGGGCTGATCGAGCAGGTCCTCGATGTGGTGGGAGCGGTGCCCACTCAAATCCATGCCCATTTCCTGACCGACGGTGAAGGAATGCTCGCTGATCGGACCGCCCGACATCGCGAAGGTGCCAGCAGATGCGATGGTCCAGCCCAGGGAGGCCATTTGCTCGGCATCAGCATGCCAGGCCTCGGCGAGAGCTTCCCGCAGCAGGGCTTCCGCGACCGGGGAGCGGCAGATGTTGCCACTGCACAGCACCAGAACCCTTAGCCCAGGCAAGGCAGGCAATTCCGCATCATTGGCCCGCAGGACCTTGGGAGTCGGGTCAAAGACCACCACCTGCGAAGCTTGATCCGAGGCTTGGTCGACGTCGACCGCGGCAGCGATGCCTGCCTTTTCGATCCATGCCGTGAGTGCAGCACCCTGCAAAGGAGCCTCGCCGGAAGGATTGATGCTGGTCATCAAAAGCGGCACCTCCAGTTCCTGCGCCACTGCCTGAAAGCCTGGATCCTGCGGCAGACGGAATCCAACCATTGGCCAAGACCACTGCAGGTCCTGGGGCAGGTTCCACCATTCACTTGGCAGCACCGCCGTGACGCCTTCCGGCAGATACCGAGTGAGCCAAGCCGCTAAACCGGGCGGCAGGCTGGGCGCCCACTGCGTGAGTGGGGTCAGACTCCCTAGATGCAGGGAATAGGGTCGATCGGTGGGCGAGCCTTTGAGTGCGGAGAGACGCTCGGCGGCATCGGGAGTATCGGCGCGCACCGCCAAGCCTGGCACGGTATCGGTAGGCAGGGCGACGATCTCGCCATCGCGGGTTTGCGCAACCCAAGAACCGTTGCGACGTTCCAGCTTTTCAACTGGGGTGTTTTCGAACGCATCAACGTTATCCGGCATATTCAGTAACATGCCGCGCATCAACGCTGCAGGCTGCATCAGCACACAGCCCGGCGTAAACAACGCTTGCTGGTAATACTCGGTACCCGTTTTCTGCTTCAGCGCTGCGCGATCTAACACTTC
>JBMYYH010000012.1:0-44973 GCA_049609225.1 Planctomycetota bacterium
TTTTCCGGGGCTTCCGGCCTCACTTGGATTCCGTCATGTCTTCGGAGGACGCGCTGAAGACGAGCGCGGCAATCTCGCCTTGAGTGGCGGACGGGATCTGGAAGCCGCTCTGCAAACGCGCGACGCCTGGTCGCAGTATCTGCAGGTCAACCCAGAGCATTGGGTGGTCGGTGGTCAGATGCATACCGCGCATGTCGCCATCGTCGGCGAAGCGGAGCGCGGACGTGGAGCACGCGATCCAGAGACTACTTTGCCGCAGACGGATGGTTTATTGACCACAACGCCGGGCCTGCCGCTTTACGTCGCAGTGGCGGACTGCAGTGCGGTGCTGTTGCATGCCCCAGGCATGTTGGCGGTGATACATGGCGGTTGGCGTGGCCTGGTCGGTGGCATCCTCGACGTCGCGCTGGGGGAGATGGCCAAACTTGGCGCAGACATCTCCCAAACTCATGCCGGCATTGCGCCATGCATCGCAGCGGAGTCTTATGAAGTCGGGCCCGAAGTCGGCGATTTTGCGCCCGACATCGCACGGTTCCGTGGACGCGACGATCGTTGGCAAGTCGACATCGGTTGTTGGGCACGCGCTTGCCTGTTGGAAGCGGGGGTGCCGCGCCAACAGACCTACTTGGCGGGCATCGATACCGGCACCGATCTGCGCTGCTTCAGCCACCGACGCCAGGGCGTCGGGGCTGGGCGCAACGGCTTGATCGCGGTGCTTGACGCACCGAACGGATCCGAGTTCGCTTAACGTCGGGCGATCAAGTCGGCGTACTCAGGAATCTTCTCGACGGTCAACGGCGAACCTTCCAGCACGGCACGAATGGCTTCGCGCAACTGCGGATCCTCGACGTAGTCACCGGCGAATCCGTTGCCGGGGAAGACCTTGCCGCGTGCATCGGAAACCACCGCACGAAGCTGACGGCGCACCCAACGACGCACTTCCTGTGGCTCCAACTCGGTATCGAGACCTTCATAGAACTCAATCCATCCGGGATACTTGGAGACATCGCGGTTGTCGTTGATGGCCAGGCCGACCGCGAGGTCGTGGTCTGCATCGTAGATGCCCTGGGCGAAGGGGCGGAAGGGATCGTCTTCCATCAGGCGCGTCAGTTCACGCACTACGGCGTATTCCATCTCCGGGAACTCGACCTCACGGTCGGGCTCGACACCACCTGGATCGGTCACGCGGCCATCGTGGTCACGCTGCTTATGAATGGTCGAACCATCCGGCAGGTAGTAGTACGCGATGGTCAGCTTGACGCGACCGCCGTAGTCGAACTTGCCGTTGTTATTGCGGTCCTCGTACTCCTCCCATTCATCGTAGACACCATTGCGCGGCATGTCGCGCGACTGACCGGTATCGCGGAAGCGCTCATCATGTTCGCTATCCAAGGTGTAGACATTCTGCACCGAACCCTTGCCGTGGGTGCGCTGTCCGACGGTGACCGCGCGACCATGCACCGACAGGGCACCAGCAACAATCTCGGAAGCCGAGGCGGAGTACTCATTCACCAAGATGGCGAGAGGAATATCCTCCGGCACCAAAGCACGCGCGCGAGTCTTGTAAGTTTCATCCGCACCGGAACGTGGACGCGTGGTCACGACCACCTTGTCCTTCGGCAGGAAGACATCGCAGATCTGCACGGCCTCGGTCAGATAACCACCACCGTTGTTGCGCAGGTCCAAGACCACGCCGTTCAACTCGCCTTCATCCATGGCATCGGCGATCGCGCCCACCAAGGTGCGTGCGACATCTTCCGAGAAGCCGATCAACTCCATGTAAAGGATGCCACCAGGCAGGAGTTCGGTCTGGAGGGTGGGAAGGTTGATGCGGTCGCGGATGACCGGAATGTCCTTCGGCTCCGCCCAACCAGGGCGATAAACCTCGAGCAGCACCTCGGTGCCAGGTTCGCCTTTCAGACGCTTGATGATGTCGGCATCGGGTTGGTCGATGGTCGACCAACCATCCACGGCGAAGATCTTGTCGCCGGACAACAATCCCGCGGCATAAGCCGGACCGCTGTAGATCGGACGCAAGATGGTGAAGACATTGTCCACCGTGTTGACGTAGGCGCCGATGCCGCCATAAGCCTGCTTCATGTCGAAGATGAACTCGCCGTACTCGGTACCACTGAAGTAGGTGGAGTGCGGATCCAGCAGACGCAACATGCCGTCGGCCGCAGCGTTGAGCAGTTCCTCATCGGTGTACTTCTCACCTTCCATGTGCTGACTGCGCACGCGCAACAGCATCTCCTGCATGCCAGCGAAGGTGCCGTCTTCAATCGCGATCGTCTGCCCGACGCCTTCCGAGGCATTCAGTTTCTGCAGAGCCTCAATCTTGCTGCGGAAACGCGCTTGTTGCGCGACTTGATCAAGCAGGGTTTGAGCAAGGATGGCATCCTCGCCAATGCCTTCCGCCAACTGCTCCAGGATGGCGACTTCTTCGCCGCCCAAGGCCGAACCACTGCGGCCCAAGGCGATCACGGCCTTATCACGCAATCCCTGATCTTCACTCCACAAAACGCTGCGCAGGTTGCGCAAAGCCGCGCGACGCTGGGCACCACCGCCGGTACGGAACAAGGTGTATTGCGCTTCGGTCCAGAGTGCGGGCGCTTCTTCGGCGATGATGTCGGAAACCCGCACCGCCAAGGCACCTTGAATCTCTTCCATGTCATGGAAGGCCGGCAGACGCAAGGTTTGCAACACGGCAAAGCTGCGATCGAGGTCGGTTTCGTCGAGCAGTTCGACCAGACGTTCCACCCCCTGGGGCTCCGGTGCCCAAGCTTGCATACGTGCAAACAGGAGCAAGGCTTGGCCTTCGGAACTGGCGACCTTGAGGTCAAGTTCCGGGTACTGGTCTTCGGTCAAATCCTCTGCATTGGCATCCGCCAAACGCAGGACTTGAGCAGGGGAGACCTCAGCGGCCTGTGTGGCCAGACTCTCGAGGTCGACGGACGGCTCCTGTTGCGGAGCCGCGAGCAAAAGAAGGGCGAGGATTTTCATGCAGTCGTAAGGACTCTCTTAGGGTAGCGTATAGCACCCTTTCCACGCGACACTACGCACAATCCCAGTTTCGATGAGCGATAACCTACCGCTTTCCCATCTCGAGGAAGATGGGGGCTCCCGCATGGTAGATGTGGGCGCAAAGCCCATCACCCGACGCACTGCCGAGGCGGAGGCCGTCGTGCGGTACCCACAGGAAGCCTACGACCTGGTTCTGGCGGGGAAGGTACCCAAAGGGGGCATTGTCGAGCCCGCGCGGGTTGCTGGCATTCTGGCTGCCAAAAAGACGTCCGAGTTGATTCCGATGTGCCATGGATTAGCTTTGGATGTGGTTCAGGTCCACGTCGATCCCCTCGAGGATGGCTCCCCAGGCCTACGCGTGCGCTGCAGCGTGGCGATGGAGGGCCGAACCGGGGTCGAAATGGAGGCGAGCTGCACCGGGCCCACCGGGGTGGAGATGGAGGCCATGGTGGGGGCCGCGATGGCGGCACTCACCCTTTACGACATGACCAAAGCCCTAGATAAGGGCATCGTGTTGGAGAATGTGCGGTTGCTGGAGAAAACGGGCGGAAAATCCGGCAGGTGGAAGGCACAATAGGTCCCCTTGGTCCGGGAGACCCCCCGGCCCGTCCCCTTGAGGAGACCGAAGTGGACCTGAAGATCGTTCAAGACCTGCTCGCACTGATGCAACAAGGAGAGCTCACCGAGCTCCATGTCGTACAGGGCGAGACCGAAATCCGCCTGTCCCGCCAGAATGAAGGCGGTAACCCACAGGTGGTTTATGCCGCCCCGCAGACGGCCGCTGCGCCAGCACCCGCACCGGTTGCGGCACCTGCTGCAGCTCCAGCCGCCGCGCCGGCTCCAGCCGCACCGGCCGAACCGGAAGGGGAGCTGTTCCGCTCTCCCATGGTGGGCACTTACTACAGCAAGCCCGATCCGGATTCCCCGTCCTACGTGTCGGTCGGCGACAGTGTCTCCGACGACTCCGTGCTCTGCATCCTCGAAGCGATGAAGGTCTTCAACGAGATCAAGGCCGAGATGTCCGGCACCATCGTCGAGATCCTGGTCAAAGATGGCGAAGCCGTCGAATACGACCAGCCGATGTTCCGCATCAAGTAGCACCATGTTCCAACGGATCCTGGTTGCCAACCGCGGCGAGATCGCGTTGCGCGTCATTCGTGCTGCCCATGACCTCGGTATCGAAGTCGTGGCGGTCTATAGCGAAGCGGATCGCGGCGCCCCGTACCTGGACTTTGCCGACGATGCAGTTTGCATCGGCCCGGCGCCAAGTGCGCAGTCCTACCTCAACATCCCGGCGATCATTGCGGCCGCCGAGATCACCAATGTCGAGGCCATCCATCCTGGTTATGGATTCCTGGCCGAGAACGCGCATTTCGCCGAGGTCTGTGATTCCTGCGATCTGAAGTTCATTGGCCCATCCCCGGAGGTGATCGATTCCTGCGGTGATAAGTCGAAGGCGAAGACCACGGCGACCAATGCAGGTGTACCCGTGGTTCCAGGTTCCGCCGGTGCCGTCAAGGATGCGGAGGAAGGTGCCTTGATTGCGGAGAAGATCGGTTATCCGGTCATGATCAAGGCCGCAGCTGGTGGTGGAGGACGCGGTATGCGTCTGGCCGCCGATGCAGGTGTCTTCCATGCCTGCTTCAACCAAGCGCAGCAGGAAGCCATGGCTGCGTTCAACAGTGACAAGGTCTACGTCGAGAAGTTCGTCGTCGATCCGCGTCACGTGGAAGTGCAGATCCTTGCCGGAGCGGATGGCGAAGTGGTGTACATGGGCGAGCGCGACTGCTCGATCCAGCGCCGTCACCAGAAGCTCATCGAGGAATCGCCTTCGCCCGTCACCACGCCGGACATCCGTCGGCGCATGGGAGAGGCCGCCGTGGCTTTCGCCAAGGCTGCGGGGTATGTCAACGCTGGCACGGTGGAGTTCCTGCTCGACGCCAACGGCGACTTCTACTTCATCGAATTGAATGCACGGATTCAGGTGGAGCATTGCGTCACCGAAGCCGTTACTGGAATCGACCTCGTGCAATGGCAGATTCGCGTGGCAGCCGGGGAGAACCTCGACTTCACGCAGGATGATGTCAATCTCAATGGTCACGCCATCGAATTCCGCATCAACGCCGAGAACCCGGAGCGTAACTTCGCCCCGAGTCCCGGCCGCATCGACAAGCTCTTCCTTCCCGGCGGTCCTGGAATCCGTCTCGATTCCCACATCGCTGCCGGTTACACCATCCCACGCCACTACGACTCCATGGTCGCGAAACTCATCGTCCATGGGCACGACCGCGCCGATGCCTTGCGCATCGCCAAACGTGCCTTGCATGAGGTGCGTGTCGAAGGTCCAGGCTTGGCCACTACCGTGCCACTCCATCAACGCATCATTGCCGCACCGGACTTCGTCGAAGGACGCATCGATACCGGTTGGCTGGAGCGTTTCCTAGATTCCTGAACATGCCCACTGCCCTCGTCACTGGCGGCGCCGGATTCCTCGGCTCGCACCTCTGCGACAAGCTCCTTGCGCGCGGCTTTGAAGTCGTCGCGATGGACAACCTTGTCACCGGCGATCGTCGCAATATCGAACATCTCGCCGACAACAGCGCCTTCCGCTTCGTCGAGCACGATATTACCGAGCCTATCCCTTGGAATGGCCCCTTGGATCGGATCTTCAACATGGCGTCGCCGGCTTCGCCGATCGACTACTTGCAGATTCCGCTCGAGACCTTGGAAGTCGGCAGTACCGGCACGCGCAACTGCTTGGAGCTGGCCAAGAACACCGGCGCACGTTTCCTGCAGGCCAGCACTTCGGAGTGCTACGGCGATCCGCAGGTGCACCCGCAGGTGGAGGAGTACTGGGGCAACGTCAACCCGATCGGCCCGCGTTCCTGTTACGACGAGGCCAAGCGGTACGGCGAGGCCATCACCATGGCCTATCACCGTGCCCATGGTGTCGAAACGCGCATCGTGCGCATCTTCAACACCTATGGTCCGCGCATGCGCCTGAACGACGGCCGCGTGGTGCCCGCACTGATGCGCGGTGCCCTGCGTGGAGAAGCACTCAGCATCTTCGGCGATGGTTCCCAGACGCGCAGCTTCTGCTACGTCGACGATCTGCTCGAAGGCATCCAGCGTCTGATGGAAAGCGATGAGATCCTACCGACCAACATCGGCAACCCGGATGAGAAGTCGATCCTTGAATTCGCGGAAGCGGTCAACGAAGTCGTCGGATCGCAACATCCGATCGAGTTCGGCCCACTGCCGGAGAATGATCCGAAGGTGCGTAGGCCGGATATCTCGAAAGCCAAACGTGTGCTCGATTGGGAGCCGACCATCAGCTTGAAGCAAGGCTTGGAGATGTCGCTCGACTACTTCCGCGAACGCGTCGCGGAGGAGGTCAACAGTTAGATGTGTGGCATCGTCGCAGCAGTCGCCGCCCAGGGGGATGTCCGCGCCGACGTACTCAAGGGCCTGAAGACTCTTGAATATCGTGGCTATGATTCCGCCGGCATGGCGGTGTTCGCTCCGGATGGTTTGGAAGTGCGTCGCAAGATGGGCAAGATCGCCAATCTCGAGGCGGAACTGGAAAGCAATGAACTGCCGGCTTCAAGCACGGCCATCGCGCATACGCGTTGGGCCACTCATGGTGCTCCAGCCGATCGCAATGCCCACCCGCATGTCGATGACCAACAGCGCATCGTGGTGGTGCATAACGGCATCATCGAGAACTATCTCGATCTGCGCGCGCAACTCAGTGAGATCGGCCATGAGTTCCATTCCGATACCGACACCGAAGTCCTCGCCAACCTGATCGCCTACTACCGTAAGGAATGCAGCGATCTGCATGAGGCCGTGCGCAAGGCCTTGGCCAAGGTCGATGGTGCTTATGGATTGGTGGTGATGTCGGCCGACGATCCCGGACAGCTCATCGCCGCACGCCTGGATTCTCCCTTGGTGGTTGGAGTCAGTCCGGAAGGCAGTTTCGCAGCCAGCGACATGCCGGCCTTGCTGCACATGACCCGCGACTTCCTGGTGTTGGAGAACCGCGAGACCGCAGTCCTCACGCCAACTTCGCAGCAGCTCTTCGACGTCGATGGCAACCCCATCGAACGCGAGATGATGCACTGCGACTGGACTCCCGAACAGGCGGAGCGCGGTGGTTATCCGCATTTCATGTTGAAGGAGATCTACGAGCAGCCTGATGTGCTCGCTCGCACCGCCTTCGATCGTTTCCACGACGTCGATGGCGATGTGGAATTCGAAGACAGCTTCCGCCTCAGTGATGCCGAGCTTTCCGGCTTCGCGCGTCTGCGCTTCATGGCGATGGGCACTTCCCTGCACGCCGCGCAGTTGGGGCAGAAGATGCTCGGACAACTGGCGCGTCTGCCGGGGGAAACCTTGAATGCCAGTGAGTTCCTCTACAGCCCGGAGCTGGAAGAGGAGAATGCACTCACGGTGGTGGTCTCGCAGTCCGGCGAAACCGCCGACACGCTCCGCGCCATGCGTGAGGTGCAACGTCGGGGCGGTCGTGTGTTGGGTATCTGCAATGTGCAAGGCAGCACCCTCGCCCGCGAAGCCGACGACCTCATCCTGACCCACTGCGGTCCGGAGGTGGGGGTGGCGTCGACCAAGGCCTTCTTCGGTCAGGTCACGGCGCTGTACCTACTTGCGATTCGTTTCGGTCGCGCCCGCGGAGTTCTCGATGCCGCCGCTGGCCGTGGATTCTTGAAGGATCTGCGCGAACTGCGTCATCATCTCGACATCAGTTTCCGCGCCGACAACCTGCTGACGATCCAGAAGGCCGCCGAGTACATGGCCGGCGTACGCAGCTGCCTGTTCCTCGGTCGTGCGTTACAGCATCCGGTGGCTTTGGAAGGTGCGCTCAAGCTGAAGGAGATCTCCTACATCCACGCCGAGGGTTATCCCGCCGGTGAGATGAAGCACGGTCCGATCGCCCTGATCGACGAGGACTTCCCCGTCATCGCCATCGCTACGCCGGGCATCACCTACGAGAAGATGTTGTCCAACATCCAAGAGGTGCGTGCGCGCGATGGCAAGGTCATCGCGATTGCCGCCGATGGTGATACCAAGGTCGCGCAATCGGCCGACTTCGTGTTGTCGGTGCCCGATGTACCGGAACTCCTGTCGCCTTTGGTCACGATTGTGCCCCTGCAGTTGTTGTCTTATGAAGTCGCCCTGGCGCTTGGAAAGGACATCGACCAGCCGCGCAACCTCGCCAAGTCGGTCACGGTGGAGTAAACCGCCATGTCCGTCGGTTCCCTGCCCGAGAAGCCCTACCACCGTGTGCTCGTCACCGGTGCGGCGGGATTCATTGGCAGCACCCTGGTGGACGGTCTCCTTGCCGACGGCATCGAGGTGGTTGGGATCGATAACTTCGATCCGTATTACGATCCGGCGCGCAAGCATCGGAATCTAGAGGCCGCACATCGCGATGCACGTTTTCAGATGTTCGAGGGTGACATTCTCGATCCACGTCTGATGCAACGCGTGTTCCGCGAGGGTCCCTTTGATGTCGTGGTGCACCTAGCTGCGAAGGCTGGAGTGCGCCCTTCGATCCTGGATCCGGATGCCTACTTCGCGGTCAATGTGCAGGGCACCGTGAACCTGTTGCATCTGCTCGGGGAAACCCCGAAGACGCGTTTCGTCATGGCATCGTCCTCGAGCGTCTATGGCAACTGCGCGGATGCTCCTTTCGGCGAAGGTCACGAGACCTCCAAACCGGTTTCGCCTTACGCCGCGAGCAAGAAGGCGGGTGAGGTCTTGGCGCACAGCTTCCATCAGCTTTATCGCATTCCGATGAGTCTGCTGCGTTTCTTCACGGTCTATGGACCTCGGCAACGCCCGGAAATGGCGATCGCCAAGTTCTTCGATCTCATCGGACGCGGCCAGAGCGTACCGATGTTCGGAGATGGCACCACGGCAAGGGATTACACCTTTGTCGACGACATCGTCGCAGGCATCCGTCGGGCGATGGGCTGTTGTGCAGGCTTCGAAATCTACAACCTCGGCAACAGCAGTCCGGTCACGCTGTCTGAGATGATCGCGGCAGTCGGGCGCGCCGTCGGCAAGGAGCCGGTGATCGAACGTCTCGCCGATCAACCCGGCGACGTCACCCTGACCTGCGCCGATGTGCGCAAGGCTGCGGAGCACTTGGGTTATGCACCCGAGACCTCGCTCGACCAAGGCCTGCAACGTTATCGCGCATGGATGCAGGCGGAAGGTCTTCTTCCTGAGCAACAGGAGAAAAGCGCATGAGCAATCTCGATCTAGTCACCGGTGGCAGTGGATTCATCGGCTCCCATGTGGTCGAAGGACTACTCGCAGCCGGACGTCAGGTTCGCGTGCTCGACAACCTCAGCACCGGCTATGCCAAGAACCTGGATGGTCTGGATTGCGAGATCGTGCAGGGCGATGCCGCAGATCGCGCGATCGCGTTGGCCGCTTGCGAAGGCGTCGGACGCATCTTTCATCTGGCGGCACGTCCCAGTGTGCCTTGGAGTTTTGAACATCCGGAAGCGGCGGCCGTCGCCAATCATGGCACCACCGAATCCTTGATTGAGGCTTCGCGTCAGCAGGGCGTGCGACGGATCGTGTTCTCGAGCAGTTCCGCCATCTACGGCGACTCGCCCGAACTGCCGAAGACGGAAGACATGGAGCCGGCTCCGAAGTCTCCGTATGCCGAACATAAGTTGGCCGGAGAACATGCACTAGCCGCTGCCGCTGCAAATTTCGGCCTGGAATCGGTGTCCTTGCGTTACTTCAACGTGTTCGGCCCGCGTCAGGATCCGAGTTCGCCTTATAGCGGCGTGATTTCCTTGATGGTGCGTTGGCTCGAAGAGGGCACGGCGCCCACCTTCTTCGGGGATGGACTGCAGACGCGCGACTTCATCTACGTCGCCGATGTGGTTCAAGCCAACCTCGCCGCCGCTTCCGTCACCCTGACGGCTCCTGCGCGCGTGGTCAACGTGGCTTGTGGTCAACGCATCACGCTGTTGGACCTGTGGAAGACCTTGTGTCGGGTTGCTGGCGTTGAGGAGCAAGAAGCCCAGTTCCTCGAGGCGCGCGTGGGGGATGTACGCCATTCCCTCGCCGACATCAGTATTGCCACCACCGAGCTGGGGTTCGCGCCTCGCTTCACCCTGGAACAGGGCTTGGAGCGCATGATGGATCCGAAGGCCGTTTAGGCTGCACGCTGCGACCAGCGCCGGAATCTATTCGATCGCGCCACGCGCGGAGAGGTCCGGGTCGTCGAAACTCAGACGCCCTTTGTGCGATTTGCCCTCGCCATCGTGCCACCAGATGTTGAGGCCGCGGAAGTCGAAATCAGGACCGTGGATCATGTTGAGCAGATGCTGCTCACTCGAGACCGGCACCCAGCCATCGCCTTCCGGCTGATTCAAGAGGTGCACGGCAATCAGGGAATCGCCTGCCTTCAGGCCGAGGCGCGCCGCACCGGTTCCCTCGAATACGCCGGACAGACGCAACACCGGATACTGCGTGGGCCATCCACTCGCATCGCGGATCACCATGCTGTACGGCTTTGGATCACAGATGAAACCCAAGACGCCAAAGGTATCGCGTTGGCGCGCCGACATCAGTTGGATCTCGGTCACCCGACGTCGGTCGGCGCGTTCGTAATCGATGGTGACATTGCTGCCGGAATCCAACAGGATCAACTCCTGACGGAACTCCTCTGCATTCAGCACCGAAACACTATTCACCGCCACGATGCGATCGCCAGGCATCAAGCCGGATTGATTCGCAGGACCGCGTGGATGCACTGCCGCAACCGTGAGCGCACCTTCGCCCGACAGACTCGCACCCAGCCACACCGACGGGCGGAACAATCGGGTTTCGAGGATGTCACGGACGCGTCCGACCGGAATGGCATAACCGATACCATCCGCATAGGTGAGCGTGGCACTGTTGATGCCGATCAACTCCCCATGCGCATTCATCAATGGACCACCCGAGTTACCCGGGTTGATCGCGGCATCGGTCTGCAGCAGTCCACTCAACAGCTGCGCCTGGCTGCCGTTGGTGGCAAGCATCTGCACATCGCGTTGGATGCCCGACAGGATGCCCGAAGTGATCGAGTGCGAATTGCCGTAGGCCGTACCGATCGCGATCACCTTCTCGCCGATGAGCAGGTCATCGGATTCCGCCAGCGGGATCGCCGGGAAAGGACCGGATTCATCGATCTTGAGCAGCGCCAGATCCCATTCCAGGTCCACATTCAGGACCCGCGCCAGCACCTGCTTGCCGCCGAAATCTTCCCCGAAGGCCAGGGTGATGATCAGGTCCTTGGCGCTCAGGCGGGCGTCGGGCTGGACCACATGGGCATTGGTGATCACGAAACCCTTGGCATTGATGACCACACCGCTGCCCTGGCCGATCGGCGGGCCGAGGTGGGCGAGCAGGTCTGCAGGGTTCGGCAGGGCGGTGGAGAGGGTCTTACGGAAGACGTCGACCCGGACCACGCTGGGGCCTGCGCTGTAATAGACACGCGCCTCCGTCGTCCAGCGCTCTCCATAGCGTTCCGCCAGGCCAGATTCCTCGGCGGGAACCTGGGCAGCGAAGGCTAGACAGAGGGGGAGGAGGGTTGCCGCCAGCATGAGACTCAATGTACGCGCCAGAGAGCCCTGCGTTAACAAGGAAAACTGGGGTAGATGGGGAAGAAAGGGGTACGATTACGCAAAGTCATGTTCGTCCTTCCCCTCCTTATTTCGCTCGTTCCGGGCGCGCTGCAGACCCCGACCACCATTGAGGTCCGGGATACCGTCTTGCGCCCCGATGTGACACGTTTTGGCGTCAACCTGGGTCACAGCACCAACTGGGAGGCCGCCAACCTCAACGCCAACGTGATCGACAACCCGGGTTTTGAGCCTGGGCACTATGCCATGGTCAGCCACGCGCGCACCGGCACTACCGGGGATCTGTGGATTCAGGATCATTGGCAGGTCACTTGGAACAATGATCAATACGACATCGGTCAGCCCGCTGGGTTCTGGACCGGCGCCGAATGGGAGATCGTGACGGGCCCCTCGAAGGGTCGCTCGGGCATCGTGCTGGACCACCAGCATGTGAACGATCGCAACGAATTCACCCTCGATAGCACCGGTGCCACGCCGAACGCCGGCGACATCCTGTTCCTGCGCAATCCCATCCATGTTTATCCGGATGACGGCGCATTGGCTGAAGTGGAAGTGGGGGATGCACGTCCGGGAAGCCCGGGGGTGCAGAGTCTTCGCTTGAGCAAGAACCCGCTGGAGCTTTGGCGGGCTTCACGCACCTGGTATCTGGACACCGTCTGGAGCACCGGGGATCGCACTGCCGGCAAGCTGCAATTGGCCGACGGCACTTGGCACTTCTCCGTGTGGGCCAAAGGCACGCAGGTCGGCGACGAGCTCGACATCAAGTTCCAGCGTCAAAATGAAGGCACCTTCTTTTCGGAGACCTTCCCACTGACCACCGGTTGGCAGTTGATCGAGCGCACCTATCAAGTCGCGCCCGGCTCCGACGATGACCGCGCCTACACCGAGTTGGAAAACCACCCGCTGCTGGTGTTCACCGTCAGCGCAGGCGATGTCGGCCAGGAAGTCCTGATCGATGATCTGGTCCTTGAGCGCGATCACGCCAATGACTATGGCTTCAACGATGCCGTGGTCGAGGGCTTGCAGGAACTACAGCCGGGCGTCATCCGTTCCTGGGCGGGTTACTTCGGCTACACCTTGGCCCATGCGGTCGAGAGTCCTTTCGCCCATGGTTATTCCGGGTTCAGCCCGAACGACCGCGTGCCGTCCCTGTGGAACTATCGCCTGCATGATTTCCTCGGCCTGTGCGAGATGGTGGGCGCCGAACCTTGGTATGTGATTCCGCCGACCTTCTCGCAGGCCGACCTCAGTGGCCTGATGGAATACCTCGCCGGTCCTGCCGATGGTCTGCATCCTTGGGCCGATCTGCGTGCCGCGCAGGGACATCCCGAGCCTTGGACCAACAGCTTCGACAGCATTCACCTGGAGTACTCCAACGAAGGCTGGGGTGGCGGTACCAACATCGACCCCTTCTTCGGCGCTTCCCTCAGTGGGGGTACCAACCTCGGCATGGTCGGTTCCGATCGCCTTGGGGTCCTGAAGGCCAGTCCGTATTACCAGGCGGCCGATTTCGACATGATCATCGGCGGGCAGCACACCTTCCCGTATCGTCAGAGCCATATCGAGACGGCTTCGACTGAGCATGATTCGCTTGGCGTCGGTCCATACTTCCTGCGTGTGCTGGACAACTTCGCCACCGATGAAGACATCTTCCACCGCCTGTTCGCGACACCGGCTGCGGAAGTCGTGCTCGGCGGCAAGCTGAAGACCACCATCGACCTGCTCGACGGCTTCGGCAATGGCACCAAGCTTCACACTTACGAGATCAGCTTCCACCTCAACCGTCAGGATGCGGGCAACCCTGCACCTGCCGACCTGCGCAATGATGTGCTGACGGGCCAAGGTGGTGCGATGATCCTGCCCCTGGCCATGCTGACTTACCTGCGTGACCTCGGCATGGAAGTGCAGTGCGCCTTCACCTTTGCCGGTTTCTCTTCGGAAGCCGATGATGGCGAAGACCTACGCATGTGGGGCTTGGTGCGCGATCTGCTGAATACCGAGCGCAAACGTCCGACCTTCCTCGGCATTGCCTTGGCCAACATGGCGATGCGCGGTGACATGATCGAGACGGTGCAAAGTGGTGCCGATCCGATCGTGGCCGTCACACCTGGCAACTGGCTTGCCGCCGATGTGGATCTGCACTTGGTGCAATCCTTCGCATTCCGTCAGGGCACGCGTCGCACCTTGATCCTGTTCAACTGCGACCTGGTCAACACCCAGCCCGTGATCATCGACACCAGCGGCCCCGTGATCGGACGCGCCCAAGGTGGCGGCTTGGCTCCAGGCAGCATCTTCGCGGATAACGAAGATCAGGAAGATGTCGCGATGGAGTTCCGCGGACTGCCGAACTTCCAAGACGGCACGCGCATCGCTTTGCCACCGGCTTCGATGGTGGTGTTGAGCTGGCGTCAGTAAACCGGGTCGCACATGCACCGACGCACCTTCCTTGCCGCACTGGGCCTGTTCCTGGCCCTCTGCCTACCGGGAGGTGCGCAACAACCGAGGAGTGATCGCGGCACGCCACCGCCCGTCGCCCTCAAGGTTTTGATGATTGGCAACAGTTATTCCGCCCAGACTCGCGCCATGTTTCAGGGTTTCGTGTTAGGAGATTCCAGCATCACCATGACCTTCGCGACGGCCACCCACGGCGGTTGGACCACCCTCGATCATTACGCCAATCGCCTGTTACCGAAGTATGACAACAACACCTTCAGTCTGATCGACAAGCTGCGTCAGGAAGACTGGGATGTGATTCTAGTGCAGGAGCAGAGCACCTTGCCTTCCGAGGCTTTCCTGGACCTTCCAGGTGCACGCACTCGATTGCAGTCAGGATGGCTGGACCTCAGCGCCTTGATTCAACTTGAGGCTCCGAACGCCCTCATCCGACCCTACCAGACTTGGCCTCGTGCCGAGGGGCATGCTTATCTGCAGACTTATTTCCAGAATGAACCGCTGCAGATGCACTTGGCTACAAGTCGTGTTTATGCCTTGATCAGCAATGCCATCGGCGGCGACCTCATCCCCGTTGGTTCCGCATTTACCTATTCGATACAACAGGAACCCACCATCGCGCTTCACAGCGCCGACGGTTCGCATCCCTCCGATGCCGGCAAGTTCCTTGCTGGTGCGGTGCTGTATGCCTACGTATTCGATCGCAGTCCTTATCAATCGACATTCAGCCCAGGCGGCGACCCCGGAACGGAAGCTTGGCTGTTGCAGGTCGCGGATCGCATCTGGGGCATCCTTTAGGGAGGGGGTAAATCCCTTGGGGAGCCAGCGGCTCAACCCGGATGCTTCAGCAACTTCGGATGGTGGGCGATACAGGGCTCGAACCTGTGCCCCCCAGCTTGTCGAGCCAAAAATATTCGGCAACGAAGGCTCAATCGGTGCCTCACTGTTCCATATCTTTACATCTTGGTACATAACGGGACCCCGAACGGGAACATGAATTCAAGTTCGTACCGCGTCGGACGGGATCCCAGTTCCTGTCTCAGTGTTGGCAACGAGTGAATGAAGAATCAGAGGCAGGCCAAAGTTTTGGATAAAATTCCTGTTTCTCGAATCCTCTGATCGTTAGATTCACTCACTGATGACATCTCCCGCAAGTTATATCTCACGCGCGTCGTTGTTCATTCCGGCACTTGTTTGCCTTGCAATTGGGGCAGGAGCATGGTTCTTCCCAGAAGAGAAGATCCAAAATCCTCCGCCAGTGGCTATCCAGGCCCACTCTCCGACCTGGGGCGATCCATGGTGGAAAACCGACCCAGAACGTTATCCGTGCCCACCGTATCCAGGGCAAAAAGCAGGTCCAATGAATCCGATGGGACCATTGAACCCGAATAAACTCTCAGGCGGAACGGAGGGCGGCCCTTGCATTTCTGCGAACATTGGTGCTCCCTATGTGCCGGAGGACCCATGTGCAACTGGCGGCGGCATCCCCTCCACAATCGCCTTTAAACAAGATGAGTCGTATTCAGCGACTCCGGCGGACACAGGTGTTCCCCTCTATTCCCCATACATGGGGAATGGTGACCCTGTATCAGGCTCACCGGCAAGTATGCCTGGTGAGATGATCCCTGGTCAGCCAGCCACTGGACAGGGGCTAGATTCTCCATACGTCAGTGCCTCAAACGGCATGATGAGCATCAGCCGGGTGGATATGAGTTTGCCGGGAGGTGTCCGTGGTTTCCAGCTTGGCCGGACTTATCGATCGAGCCTCTACAACTACAACAGCTTTGTCGGAGCAGGTTGGGAGCTCAACTCAATCCAGAGGATTCACGTCACCACCCTTGGCTCAGCTAATAAGCCGGTGGAGTTTGTTGTGATGGAGGGCAATGGCCTCGAATCAGGGATTTTCGCTGAGGTCTCCTCCAACACCGATTGGTTTTCAAACGCCTCTCGCTTGGATCAGTTTGAGTATGTTTCGGGATCTCCAGACACAATCATTCAATACAAGGAAGATGGATCCAAAGACACCTTCACCCACCTGGACCCACTTGAAGACATCTACTACTTATCCAGTAGTGAAGATCTCTATGGGAACATGGTCACCTTCAAGTACGGCGCACCTGCAATCAATGCGCCAACGCTTCGCTCGCTTGATATCGTGACCGATGACCTCGGTCGAGATTACAAATTTTCCTATGACAGTGCTCACGGCCGCGTCTCACGTGTGGAAGCCACCTACAACAATGTGGTGGTCGGCGAGGTTGACTATGAATACGTTAACGACGGCGGCATCATCCTTTTGGATTCGGTCAAGAAGGGAATGATCCCAACCGAGCATCCAACCAATGGGTTGGAGATGAAGAGGGAAATTGAGAGCTATGAGTATGACTCAATGAACAGCTCTCAGGATCTCTACGGTGGCCACCGCCTAAGCGGTCTTGTTAACGGTAAAGGCGAAGAATACGTGTCATGGGAGTATTTTGGCAGCACCCATGCAAATGATGGAAGGGTGATGAAGCAGGTCGACCGCCCTTTGGGCGTCTTGAGGGCTCCAGGTACGCACACCTACTCCTACTCCGCTACCAAGAACACCTACTCTGACCCCGACGGCAACTACCGAGAGTTCGTTTTGGACTCTTCCGGGCGAATTGTCGAGCGGATTGAGCACATTGGCTCTTCTAATACGGTCAGTGTGCTTTTCTCCTACACCTCAGCAGGCTGTGCCGGCTGTTCCCAGGTTGAGCAAATCACCTATGAGGATGGCAGCTATGAACTGTTCCAGTATGACGACTGGGGAAATATGACTGCACAGTGGTGGTACCCGAAGACGGGATCTACCTTGCCGCCTCGCGTGGAGCGCTGGGTTTGGTCCAGCTTTGACCCTCTAGGTGGAAAGATGCGTACTCGCCTCCGCGCTCACGAACTAAGGCGTGATGCAAATCCAGCTGAAGATCCAAACCACTCATGCAACCACCCAACCTGCACCCACATCCAAAATGCAGACGGGCATATCACGCACACCTTTTTCTGGTCCGCCGACGAGAAGTCACTGGATCTGATTGACTATGGCACTATCCAAAACGACTCCAAGGGTGCAGGCACGACAATTACACGATCGGCAGGATTCACCTACTTTCCTGATGGGCGACTCAAGGAATCGAGGGAGTACCAGGATGCGGTAGAGGTGGCCCGAGTTGAATATTCGCTCGATGTGGACCTTGCCTATGTGGATGAGGTGAAGGTCGTAGATTCCGTAAATACGACAGATTGGACGACCACCTACACCAGGACTCCAAACACCTTCTTTCCTGATACTGAAACTGGTCCAGATGGCACTGTGACTAAGGTAACGGTTTCGACCTCCGGTCGCCCATATCTCATTGAGGAAAACTACAGCGTCTCAAGTGGTAGTGAGAGAGCAACAACCCTTCGCTATGACCTGGCTGGCCAGTTGGTGCGCATCTACACATCATCTGGAAGTCAGTCCGAACTCACCGAACTGAACCTTGACGAGTCGGGTGCTGCTTACGAAATCGGAACGACAGTCAACGGCGGCACAAAACGCACGGCCAAGTTCGAGTACTCCTTGGGTGGATTATTGGAAGCCAGTGAAGACTGGCGCGGCTGGCGCTTGGAGACCGATTACGGCATGGGATCATGGAGGCTTCCACTGGTCCATAGACAGATCGATAACAGCGCTGCCTCAAACAGCAGAAATATCTGGCGTGCAGGAGATGGAACCGATGACGGTTACGACGACATGGGCCGACTGACTTCCTGGCGGAATGTCATGGACTGGAAGTCCTATCAAGCTTATGACGACCGCGGCCGCCCTCAGTACACATTTAGGCAGCAGAAGGACACCTACTACTCCGCCCGAGCCTATTTCTACGATGTGCGTGGGTTTGTGGAAGAGATGGAGGTCGGCACCTTAAATGGCAACCCGACATCCTTCACACTGGCAAATCTCACCTGGCTTCAACATCACGTGTTCACCCGCAACCTTGCCGGCCACCTCTTGGCTCATACGGTATTTGAGAGTGGGAACACCAATGAAGCCCGTCTGACCCAGTTTGTCCGCGACGGCCGTGGCCGCGTGGTGCGAAAGACCGGATACCAGGGTGATCGCAGCGGAAGTGGAAGCCCGACCCCGGTGGTTTCTGAGACCGAATACGATGCTTTGAACCGCACTCTTCAGGTGCGTTACTTGGCCAGTGCCACGACCAACACGCCGATCGGAACGTTAGATGCCTGGTATGACGACACTCTTCGGACGTCGACTTTTGTTGAAACCATGTTGGATAATGGAGTCGACAAGAAGAAGATCGAATTAGAGCGGGATGCGCTTGGTCGATTGATTACCAAAACTCAGTATCCGTGGGATGGTGCTGCATGGGGCACTGGGCGCGAATGGGATTACACCTATGATGGATTGGACAGTCTTCTGTCCATGGAGGACCCCATGGACATCCGCACGGAATGGGTGGGCAACGATCTAGGTCAAATCCTCACGAAAACGGTCAAGCCCAACGTCGGCACTGCCTCATTGGTGACAAGTTACCAGTACGACAGCGTTAACTCTCTCTTGGAGCAGGTAACTGACGCGGAAGGCTCGACGACGGCCTACACCTATCATGATGCTTGGTTGCGGCCTAAGACCGTGACATATCCTGACAACCGGACTTTCACGATTGACACTTATGATGATTTGGGTCGCCGTGATCAGACTACCGACAGCCGTGGTGTGATCCATGATTATGGATACCAAGGTGTCTACTTGACCTCTGACACCGTCACGAAACCAACCCTTCCTGTGGTGCCCGGCCCCGACGGGATGTCTTGGGAGTACAACTATGACCAAGGCACCATTGATAAAGCTTGGGTGTGGGAAAACGGAGTCCAAACTTGGGTCACGGATTACACCTTTAACGATTTGGGTGAAAAGACGGCCGAGACGCAAGGAATGAGTGGCGACGCTCAAACCTGGGGCTGGGAATACGGCTATGCCGGAGAACTCCTTGAAGTGACGTATCCATCGGGATTAGGCATTGATAATGGCGCACTTAGCTATGACACCAGTGGCCGCGTTGCGAATATCAAATACTACAAAGGGAGTACTTTGCTTTCCGATGATGCCTTCACCTACCAAGGCTTCCGTGCGCAAAAACGCCTAGATAGCATTGCCGGAATCGAGGCAACTTTTGATTTCGACGACTTCGGCCGACTTGATGAGATGAAGTGGTCTAAGGTCACCGGTGGATCATCAACGGTGTTGGACGGCCAACAGCGCGTGTTTGATCTTGGGGATCGCGTAACGAGCCGTGAACGATCGCTTGATAGTACTGGTGATGTCTTCGTTCATGATGGCTATGGCCGCATGACCGATTGGTACCAGGGAGTCACTAACGCCAATGCCAATCCAACCTTCTTGGCAAACGGGGATTGGACGGATGCCGAGCACTACACGCTTACATCTGTCTACGGACGAGATGAAGTGGTCAAAGAGAAGAAGAACGGCCCGACCACGCCGATTGACTATACCGACAACCCTGCCCATTTTTATGATTCCGTTGGTGGAGTCTCGCGAACCGAAGAGCATGGTCGCCTGAAAACTGATGGCACAAATATCTTCGCCTGGGACGCTTGGGGGAGGCTAGCTACTGTAAGTCAAGGCGGTGCGATTATTCGCATTCACACTTATGACGCAGAAGGGCGGCGGGTGAAAACGAATGATGGGTCAAGCACGAGGCGTCTTGTTTACTGGGGCGCGCGACTTGCGGCAACTTTTGTGGAAGGGTCGCCTTCAAACACTGATATCCGGACTTACGGGTATGCTGGCGGGGCGGATGGCGAGAGCTTTGTTGAGATCAGTGGGGCAGGGGCGGCTAATGGTAGTTACGCATTGGCTCGTGACTCGCAAGGATCCATTCTTGCGATGATCGATCGGTCCACTGGGGCTGTGGTGGAGCGGTACCGTTACACGCCCTTTGGCGGTGTGAGTATTGAGGATGCGTCCGGCACTGGCCTTGCTGCGAGCGCATATGGCAATGACCGCTTTTTCATGGGGCGTGTCTTTGATGCCACGGTGGGAATCTACGATCTGCGTGCGCGTTGGTATGACCCTGAAACGGGTAGTTTCTTGGCGCCAGACCCACTTGGAGCTGTGGATTCATGGAATATGTACCAGTACGGATTTGGAGCGCCAGCATCCTGGATGGACCCTTTCGGATTACAAAGTGAAGGAGTGGGGCTACCTCAAGGTGTAATTGATCTAATTCAGCGTGAAACAAACTCGGGAGCACCAGACTCCGCAGACCCAATGGATGGCTCTAACCAAGCCGACTGTTTCCGTTGTCACCCAGAGCAGTTTGGTGATTCGAGCGATGCGCTTGCTGGGGAATGGGACGATTTTAAGAATATGGTTGGAAATGGTGCCACAACGGCAGCGAACGCATTAATTCTTGACGACCTTAGGACGATGTGCAGTTCAGATGCATCGCTGTTACAGAAGGGGTACGTTCTTGGGTCCTATATACTCGGAGGAAAAATCGCAAGACTTGCGGGGGGGGCCGTTGGCACTGCAGGCGGCGCAATAGCAAAGAAGCTAGCAGGTAATGGCGATGAGGTGGCGCAGGCAGGGAAGAAGTTTTACCACTACACTGATGAGGCTACAGCTGTGAAAATCGAAAACTCCCAGCTAGGAATTCCGGACACTACCCTGTTCCTTACCCCCAATGGTGGGTTGAGCCCTCTTCAGGCACAAATCGAGCTGGCTCTTCCGTCTGACAACACGGCCACGGCCTTGTTTGAAGTTGCTGGTGATATGCTGGACTCCACCAAGATTATCGGAGGAGGTAGAGTCACTGGAAACGTGAACGGACGTGCGGGCGGTGGAATAGAACTCTTGATAGATGGGGCAATTGGGCAGTTTAATAGAATCCGGTGATGAGTGATAGAGTTGGAGATTCGTTAGCGACAATTCTTTCTTCGCATCGATTGGAGAAGGATGGTGGTGAGCGATTGGATAAGGCCCTTAAGGTCTACGAGGCCAGATTGAGCGAGGAGGAGCTTTCTCGTTACACGGGTCTAATGGAGCAATGGAGTTTGGACCAGACAGGCCCCCATTGGGGTATCGCTTTGCGGGCGATTACTAGGGTGGGAAGTGAGCATTTCAGAGGCAGGATGTTAGAGCATCTGCTGAAAGGCAACCATGATCTCCAGCGCGGTCAGTTCTACTCCCAGGCATTGATTGCAATGGGCGAAAGGAGTGCCGATTTACTTGATGAAGTCAAGGCCGAGGCAATGGCAATGACTGGTCTTGGCCTTCCCAATTTATTCAGTTTTTTGAGGGCTGACCCATCAATATTTCCAATTGTTGCTGAGACACTCTGTTTATTGCTCGAGCTGGGCAATAAAGGAAGGGATTATGTTAGATCAAAGATTGCATTGCTATTCTTTGTGGCAGAATTGGAGGGGTCATTAGCTTTCTGCCGCCTCCTTAAAGAGAGCCGCAGAATTGGTGAAATGCACTCACATTATCTCTGGAATGAAGTCGCGGACTACATGGAGAGAGCATTTGTACGAAGGCGTGTAGGGGAGTCCTTTTTGGCTGAATTAAAGAGCACAGTGAATCGAGAAGTATTCAGCGAAGGACTTTCGGGTTCGGGCAATTGAAGCGCTGGTTGGCCTGCCTCCGTTCTTCGCAATTCTAGCTATTTGACAGTCGCCGCTCCCCGCGGCTCGCGATTCACGTATACCATGAGGCCTTCTATTATCGGAGAGGTCGACTCTCATTCCTTTGATGCCCTTCACAAGAGGAGTTTGGAAGTCCCTTACTCGCCACCAAGGTGACTTTACCAAGGTGTCTACGGAATCGGGCAAGGTCAGAACCTGTTCCCGCCCTGACCGGCTCCCGGAAACCGGAATCGATAAAAAAAACCGAAATCACGCTGAGATGCGGATTCCGGGTGTCTTCGGATGGTGGGCGATACAGGGCTCGAACCTGTGACCCCCAGCTTGTCGAGCTGGTGCTCTAGCCAACTGAGCTAATCGCCCAACCGAAGGGCGGAAAGTCTAACTGCCTTCTGCCTCGAGGGAAAGGGCTTTCTTGCGCCAATTTTCGTAGACCTCCAGGTCGCGCCCTTCCGCCAGCAGACGCAGCCTCAAATAGTCCATCGCCGAAGGGAACCACTCCTGGTCGACCATCGCCTCGAAGCTCCATTTGCGCTTCTTCTTGCGCGCCAGGAACTCGGGTGGATCAAGGCGCAACTGAGCCGTAAGGATGCGCGAGGCATGGCTGACGGCATGGCGAGGCAGGCGTGCACGTTGTTGGAATTCTCCCACCAATGCCGAAGCCACCTGCGAGAACTCGTTGACGCGCAAAGTGCGATGCTTCGGATGGAATTCCTGTTCAGCCCGTGGCCCGAACAACACCGCCAAGGAGAAGGCATAGTCGGTCTCGAAACCATCCAAGGCCATCTTGTCCAATGCCCGCAGACGGGTACGCAACAATTCCTCATGCGCCTCATCCTGATCCAACCAGCCCTGTAACTCCGGCAACAGATAAGGCATCAACTCCAAGGCCACCACGTCATCCCAAACACCTTCGGCCTGACGCGTAGCCAACAAGCGAAACACCTCTTCCGCCAGACGCGCGGGCGCTGCATCCGCCAAGCGAGTCGCATGACGCTTAGCCGCAGCAATCTCCGGTTCGCCTGGATCCAAATCCAAACGTCGCATGAACTTGATCAAGCGCAGGATGCGAACCGGGTCTTCCTGAAAGCGCACATCCGGATCGCCGATGGTGTGCAACACACGATCATCCACATCGCGCAAACCACCAACCCAATCGACAATCTCTTCCTTGATCGGATCGAGGAACAGACCATTGACCGTGAAATCCCGGCGGTTCGCATCTTCGGCAGCCGTGCCATAGACATTGTCGCGCTGGATCATCTCCACTTCTTCACCACCATCTTCCGCTTCCTGCGGTGCAGCGCGGAAGGTGGCTACTTCAAAAAAGTCGCGGCCTTGATGCACATGCACGATGCGAAAGCGTCGGCCGATGAGGCGCGAGCGACGGAACAAGCGGCGCACTTGATGCGGGCGCGCGGCCGTCGCGATGTCGAAGTCCTTGGGGCGCGAACCGAGCAATAGGTCACGCACACAACCGCCGACGAGGTAAGCCTCAAAGCCGTGGTCCTGCAGGCGTCGGACGATGGAGACGGCGCGTCGGTCGAGATAGCGACGCGGGAAGGGGAGGGAACAACGCTCAGGCTTTGCGTTGCTCATGCCTTCTTGCGCCTGAGATGCAGTGTGAAGCGTTGGCCGCGTTCTGGCGCCAGGAGGTAGGCATTGGTATCCAACATCTCCCACTGCTTGCGCAGATCGGCATCTTCCTTCCAATCACGCTGCCAACTCGGGCCTGCCATCAGAAACAAGTCGATTGGCGGCACGGCGGGGCGCGTGAGGCGACGCAGGAACTTCGGCAGGGGCTCCACCGCACGCGCGACGATCAAGTCGGCGCGGGGATCCAAGGTGCGCAGGATCTCCTCGCCTTGCGCAGCATGCACATCCACGTGCATGTATTCCAACTCGGAAGCCGCCGCCTGCAGGAACTCGGCCTTCTTGCCGTTGCGTTCGCACAGGTGGAACTGACGTTCCGGGAAGATGCCAGCCCAGACCAATCCAGGCAGGCCGCCACCGGAGCCCCAGTCGAACAAGACGCGCGCCTCTTCCGGGATGTAACGCGCCGCCAAAACGCAATCGAGGATGTGCGCTTCGACCAGAGTTTCCCAATCGCGGGCTCCCGTCAGGTTGGTGACGGTGTTTGCTGCAAGCAGCAAGGTCGCATAATCCGTGACGGCACGCAGGGAAGCGTCGACCGGATCGACCAGCGGCTTTAGGGCACCACGAAGTAGATCGGTCGATTCAGCAGGAGGGGCGGGGATGCCCACTTCCTGTGGATTAGGGATGCCAGGGAAGGGCATGGACAGGGTGGCAGGGCAGGAAGGATTCGAACCCTCAACATTCGCATTTGGAATGCGACGCTCTAGCCATTGGAGCTACTGCCCTGTCTGTCTGTGAAAGACCTGCGCCATTATAGAATGGTGCCGAGAGGGGGATTCGAACCCCCACGTCCGTAAAGGACACAGGCACCTGAAGCCTGCGCGTCTGCCAGTTCCGCCACCTCGGCAATGAGGTCATTCGGGCGCATAAGATATCGCACCCCGCGCAGGAAGCAAGCACCAACATGTCCGGAAAAAAGAAAACCAACGAGTTCGAGGCCGTCGTAAACCGCAAGGCTAAGCGGGAATACGAGATTCTCGAGACTCTCGAGGCAGGGATTGCCCTGCAAGGCACCGAAGTGAAGGCTTTGCGCGCCGGACGTGTCAGCCTGGACGAGGCTTTCGTCAAGCCGCAGGAGGATGGCTTGTGGCTCGAACGCTCGCATTTCGGCGAATACAGCAACGGCAATGTGCATAACCATGAACCGATGCGTTCGCGGCGTCTGCTGGTGCATAAGGCGGAATCGCGTAAATGGCTGCAGCGGGTCAAGGAAAAGGGGCTCACCCTGATCCCACTACGGATCTATTTCTCCAGGCGTCATGCCAAGGTCGAGATCGCCCTCGGGCGCGGCCGTAATGTGCACGATAAGCGCGAAGTGGTGAAGGACCGCGAAGCCAAACGCGAGATGCGTCGGCATCTGAAAGGCGGGTAAAGAAAAGCGTCCGCCAAGTCGAAAAGGCGGATGCCAGCTGCCAGTGGTACAATCCACAGGCAACACGAGTGGGGGCGATCGGTTTCGACTGGAAGTATCCCGGCTTGAGTGGCGTGCCGAGGTTGCGGAGATGGCCTCGTAAAACCCTTCGCACGGCTTTAACTGCCAACAAGAACTACCAACTCGCTGCTTAGTCAGTGACATCCGGCTTGTCTTCGCCCGCTGGGCTCGCCGGATGAACGATCGCGGGCTAGCGACCGGATCCTGGCACGGGAAAAGGAAGCGAAATTCAAGGTGCTGGTCGTAGGGCCCGCCTGTCCGTTGGCAGGCTTCACGACGAGATTTGAGAACGGAATACGCACGTAGAAGCTTCTGTCAGGCCTTCTCAGGACGCGGGTTCGATTCCCGCCGCCTCCACCACCCTTATCCGCGCCGTTACCCCAGCGTTTCTCGCCTCCTCAATTGGAAGCGGGGGGGACAATGCTCTACGCTTGGGCTATTGGAGAATCCCATGATGCCCCGACTCATCTCCTTCCTCCTGCTCCTGACCCTAGCAACCGCCTGCGCCGTGCCTCCGATGGATGCGGTGCGCGATCTTGCTGCCATTCATACGGAAGATGATTGGCGTCCTCGGAGCCCTGCCCAGATGTCGGTCGCACCGGCCTATTACTTCGGTGATCTGACCGCGGTTGCAGAACGCGCCGGCTCCTACACGGTGGATGATCACCGTGCCTTGGAGAAGGAGATTCTTGAGCGCATCGCCACCGTCGATGTGGGTGATCCAGCGGAGTCGTTGGAAGTCAGTGCCTGGATGATGGTCGCCTTGTTGCAAGATGATCATGCACCTGCACGCAAACGCGCTGCCGAGATTCTGGGGCGCAATGCCGGTAACTGGATTGTCGGGGAACAAGCCCGTCTGCGAAGCACCAACCCCGAGATCAACTTGGTGGGCGCCTTGCGCGGTTTGGAGAACGCGGAAGACCGTGTGTCCTTCGATCTGGCCTTGTCGCAGATCGGCAGTGCGGAAATCCCAGATGCCATCACCGGGATTCGCATCCTGACTGCATTGGGGCGTAAAGCCATCGACTTCACTTACAGTTCCGGTGACGGCGATGATCGAATCTTCAGCACCGCACTGGGCATCGTCTTGATGGGTCTGGATCAAGGCCGCAACGATGCCGACGCCGAGGTCTCTGAGACCTGCGTCTACTGGTATGACCTGCTCCTGCCTCGCGCGCAGGAAGCCGCCGCCACGCGTTGAAGCAGATCATCCTGACCGCATTGAAGATCGTCCTTGCGGGCGTTCTGGTGTGGTTCGTCGTCAGCCAGATTGAAGTCCAGGATCGTCTGCAGCTGCCGAGTGCCGTGGAAGGGGAACCTGGCCTGATTTTCGAAGGCGAGTTCGAAGGCGATTGGCGTTCGGATAACTGGGTTTTCCAAGGCACCGATGCCGACGGCCAGGAAGTGCGTCATCAAGGCCCGACGGTCGAGGGCATGACCCTCCTGCCGGGTTTCTTCACCGCCATGCGCAGTCTCAAGCTCAGCTTGTTCGCGCTGGGTGTGGTGCTGTGGTTGGTGCTGCTTCTGTTCGCAGCTTTGCGTTGGCGTTGGTTGTTGAAGGCGGCCGGAGTCCCGGTCACCTATGCCAATAGTTTCCGCCTGACGATCATCGGCTACTTCTTCAACAACGTCATGTTGGGATCCACTGGTGGCGACTTAGTGCGTGCGGTGATGGTCACGCGCGGCTTGGAAACCAATCGCATGCGCGCGGCCTTGTCGGTGATTGTCGATCGCCTGATCGGTCTGTTCGCCTTGATGTTGATTGCCGGCGCAGTGCTCACCATGTTCTGGGCCCAACAACGCATCTCCGAAGTGCGTGGCTTGCGCACGGTCACTGGAGCGGTCTACTTGTTGTTGATCTGCGCCATCGTCGGTGCGGCGATTTACCTTTCGCGCCGCGCCCGCAAACGCCTTGGCCTGGACTGGTTGTTGAGCAAGTTGCCTGCGCAAGGTCTGATCCAAAAACTGGATGATGCGATCACCATCTACCGCGACCACAAAGGCACGGTCGCCAGTTCGGTGTTGATTTCGATTCCACTGCAGGTCTCCGGCATCTTGTCCTTCTGGGCGATCGGCGCCGCACTCGGTTCCGGCCTCACCGTGATGGAAGATTTCGTCATCTTCCCCGTCGTGCAGACGGTCTCCGCGCTGCCCCTGGCTCCGGCCGGTTGGGGCGTCGGAGAGACCCTGTACGGCACCTTCTTTCGCAGCTTCGGTTCCTCCTTTACGCTAGGAGTTGCGGTCTCCGTCCTGTTCCGCCTGACGTCGCAGGTCGGCTTCGGCCTCATCGGTGGTCTCATCTGGGTCACCTCGCGCGAACGACGTCAGGGCATCTCTCCTCTAGAGGAAACAAAATGAGTCTCGCCGTTTTCGGTTCCGTCGGCCTCGATGACATCACCACCCCAAATGCTTCCGTAGAGGGAGTGGTCGGTGGTTCTGCGGTCTACTTCTCACTCGCCGCCTCCCTGTTCACCGACGTCCGCCTCGCAGCGAATGTCGGCGGTGATTTCCCGACCGGCGCTTGGGATACCCTGCGCGCCCGCGGTGCCGACCTGACCGGCCTGCAGATGTTCGAAGACAAGCCCACCTTCCGCTGGAGTGGACGCTACGAAGGTGCCATGAACGAAGCGGAAACCCTCAACACCGAACTCAACGTGTTGATCGAGCAGCCGCTGGTGCCCGAGTCCTACAAGGATTCGCGCTACCTGTTCCTCGCCAACATGGCACCGCAGACGCAACTCGAGATTCTCGAGAGCTTCCCGAATGCCACCGCCTTTGCCGACACCATGAACCTGTGGATCGAGAACGACCGCGACCATCTGGAGCGGTTGATGCAGTTGATCTATGGCTTGGTCTTGAATGAAGGGGAGGCGCGCATGCTCACCGGCGAGCACAACCTGCTGCGCGCGGGTGCTGCTCTGCAGAAGATGGGGCCGGAAGTCATCATCGTGAAGAAGGGCGAACACGGAGCCTTCCTGTTCACCCCAGATGGCCGCTTCGGTCTTCCCGCCTACCCCGTAGAAGATGTCATCGATCCCACCGGTGCGGGCGACAGCTTCGCTGGGGGACTGATGGGTTCCTTGGCCGCCGCCGAGGACTTCGGCATGGACGCCCTGCGTAGCGCCATGGCCTTTGGAACTGTGTGTGCTTCCGTCACCGTCGAGGCTTTCTCGACCGAGGGGCTGGAGAAGGCCAATCACGGCCAGATCCGGCAGCGATACGACGAATTGCGCGATTTCCTGCGCTTTGCCTAGAGGATTTCCAGGTGTCGCCACGGCGGACGTTTCGTCTACGTGGCGAAGTTCCCGAGGTGGGGGCTTGCAATGCCTAACAAAACCCTTACACTCCGGGCACCCAAGGAGGAATACCGTTGACTACCAAGAAAGCTAAAGCAAAAGAAACCGCAAGCAACGCCAAGCTCAAGGCGATCCAAGCCGCCCTCGCAAACGTCACCAAGGATTATGGTGATGAAGCGGTCATGGACCTATCGAAAACCGCCAAAGGCCCCATCGCCGGCATCAAGACCGGTTCGATTGGCCTCGATGCTGCTCTCGGCGGCAAGGGCCTGCCTCGCGGCCGCGTGATTGAGCTCTATGGCCCAGAATCCAGCGGTAAGTCCACCTTGGCCATGTCGGTGGTCGCCCAGGCCCAGAAAGCTGGCGGCTTCTGCCTCTACATTGATGCAGAGCACGCTTTCGACCCGGAATACGCCACCAAGTTGGGGCTCAAGCTCGATGGTGAGCAGTTCCTGCTGTCCCAGCCCTCCACGGGTGAGGAAGGCCTCGATATCTGCGAGCAGTTCGTCAAATCGAATGCTGTGGATGTGGTGGTAATCGACTCCGTCGCAGCCCTGGTCCCGAAGGCGGAAATGGCTGGCGAAATCGGCGATACCTTCGTCGGTGTGCAGGCACGGATGATGTCGCAGGCACTGCGTCGCTTGACCACGGTGATCGGTAAGACCGATGCAGTGGTGATCTTCATCAACCAGCTGCGCGAGAAGATCGGCGTCATGTTCGGCAACCCGGAAACCACTCCTGGTGGCCGTGCGCTGAAGTTCTACAGCTCGGTGCGCATGGATGTGCGTCGGATTGGTGCCATCAAGAATGGCGATCAGATCATCGGTAACCGCACCAAGTGCACCGTGGTCAAGAACAAGGTCGCACCGCCGTTCCGCCGCGCGGAGTTCGACATCCTCTACACCTGCGGTATCAGCACCGAAGGCGACATCATCGACCTCGGCCTCCAGCATGGCTTGGTCACCAAGGCAGGGGCCTGGTTCAGCTACCAGCACCCGGTGAAGGGGGAGATTCGTCTCGGTCAAGGCCGTGAGGCGGTCCGGAACCTCCTCATTGAGAATCCTGAAATGGTGGATGAAATGGATGGCTTCCTCCGCGAGATGATGAATCCCGTTAAAATCGAGCGCCCTCAGGAGGAATCCTCCCCTGAGAAAGAAACCGCTTCCAAGGTCGCTGAAGCCGGTGCCTCGCCTAAGAAAAAGGTGAGCCCGCGCAAGAAGAAGGCCTGATTCCCATCTCCAGTGACCCGCATGGGTCCACAAAGGCATGAGTCAACCTAAGAAGGTTGCCGAGATCCGCGAGGCGTTCCTTGGATTCTTTGAGTCCAAGGAACACCTTCGTTTACCCTCGGATTCCCTGATTCCCTCGAACGATCCAACGCTCCTGTTTACAGGTGCGGGCATGAACCAGTTCAAGGATGAATTCCTCGGTAAGGGTCGCGACTTGAAGCGAGCGACCACCTCGCAGAAATGCTTGCGTGTGCCAGACCTCGAGAACGTGGGCGTCACGCCACGCCACCACACCTTCTTCGAGATGTTGGGCAACTTCTCCTTCGGCGATTACTTCAAGCAGGAGACCATCGGTTGGGAATGGAAGTTCTTCACCGAGATCCTCGGCTGGGATGCAGAACGGTTCTGCGTCACGGTTTACCAGGATGATGAAGAAGCCTTCGCCTACTGGAAGGAAGAGATCGGCATCCGCGAGGACCGCATCTACCGTTTCGGGGAGAAGGAAAACTTCTGGCCATCGTCGGCTCCAAGCAAAGGGCCGAATGGTGTCTGCGGTCCCTGTTCGGAAATCTACTGGGATCAAGAACCGAGCTTGGCCTTGCCCGCCAACGAGGGTTTGGAGGATCTTCCAGGGCGTTTCCTGGAAGTCGGCAACTTCGTCTTCACCCAATTCGATCGTGGTGATGGAGGAGTCCTCACGCCCTTGCCGCAGAAGAACATCGATGTCGGTCTCGGCCTCGAGCGTGTTGCAGCGGTTGCCCAAGATGTGCCGAACAACTTCGAGACCGATCTGTTCGCACCGATTCTTGCTGGCATCGAAGAATCCAGCCAAAAGAAGTATGCCACCGAGGGTGCAGATGGCATTCGCATGCGTCGCATCGCCGATCACTGTCGTGCGGTGTTCTTCTGCATTGCGGATGGCGCCATGCCGGGCCGCGAAGGACGCGGTTATGTGGTGCGCAAGATCCTACGTAGAGCCGTCCGCGATGGCTTGGAGTTGGGCATTGAGCAGTCTTTCCTTGCGGGCTTATTGAAGCCGGTGCAGGAAGCCATGGGCGAAGCCTATCCGGAGCTGCATGCCCAAGAAGGCACCATCCAAGCCTTGGTCGAAGGCGAGGAAGGGCGTTTCCGCGAGGTCTATGAGCGCGGCATCGATCGCCTACAGACCGACATGGAAGCGCAGAAGGCTGCCGGCACCACCGTGTTCCCGGGCTCCTTGGCCTTTGAACTGCACGATACCTATGGCTTCCCGCTGGACACCAGCAGCGTGATCTTGGCGGAGCATGGTTTCACGCTCGACCAGGAAGGCTTTGATGCCGCCATGGAAGCGCAGAAGAACCGCGCACGTTCCGGCAGTGAAATCTCTGCCGATGTCTTCGCCCAGTCCTTGCAGAGCAAGCTGGCTGCGGCCGACATCGCGGAAACGGAGTTCGTCGGTTATGAAGCCGAACAGTGCAAGGCTGAAATCGTGGGGCTCCTGCAGGAAGGGGAACTCGTCGAAAGCCTCGAAGCAGGTCAGTCCGGTGTGCTTTTGTTGAATCGCACCACTTGTTATGCCGAGGGTGGCGGTCAAGTCGGTGATGGTGGTCAGTTCCTCCTGGATGGGGAAGTGGCCTTTGCCATCGAAGACACCACCTCGGATAGTGGCTACAGCTTGCATCGCGGCACCGTTAAACGGTCCATGACGCAAGGGCAGGCTGGCGTGGTGCGTTTGGATACAGGCAAGCGTCGGGCCGCGGAACGCCATCACACGGCAACGCACTTGCTGCATGCCGCCATGAAAGAAGTGGTCGGCGCACATGTCAACCAGGCGGGCTCGAAGGTGTCGGCGGAAGGCTTGCGCTTCGACTACACCCACCCGGAAGCCTTGGGGCCGGAAGTGTTGCGTCAGATCGAGGATTTGGTCAACGCAGAGGTGCTGAAGGCAACGGCCGTCGCGCAGAAGATCACCAGCCTGGATCAGGCCAAGGAGGAAGGTGTCACGGCACTCTTCGGCGAGAAATACGGGGATGAAGTTCGCGTGGTTTCCGTGCCTGGCTTTTCGCAGGAACTCTGTGGCGGTTGTCATGTGCAGAACACCGGCAACATCGGTCCCTTCCGCATCCTCAGCGACCGCGCTTTGGCTGCAGGAGTGCGTCGAATTGAAGCCGTCGCTGGAGAGGCCGCATGGCAACTCCTGCGCACGGAGCAAGACACCCTGCAGAAGCTCGCTGCCGAGATGAAGGCACCTGCGGATCAGCTGCCGGATCGCGTCGCAGCCCTCAAGAAGGAGCTGAAGGATGCGAAATCGCGCAAGGTGATGGCTGGCCCAACGCCAGAAGTCCTGCTGCCGGAACTGCAAGCCGTCACCACTCCGGTGGCCTGGAAGCACCTCCCAGACCTGGATGCGGATTCCCTCCGCAGCCTCAGCGATGGCCTCAAGGGAGCTGAGCTACCCGAAGTCGTCCTTCTGACCGGCGGCGACAAGAAAACCGTCCCCTTCCTCTTCGTGTGCCAGAAGGGCTCCAGCCACCGCGCTGGTGACCTGGCGCGGGAATTCGGCAAGCTGGTCGGGGGTGGGGGCGGCGGACGCCCCGATTTCGCGCAAGGCAAGGGCTCCAAGGGCCAAGACCTGCCTGGCGCATTCGAGGAGCTTCTGAAGTCCTTCTCCGCAAGTGCTTGACCTGAATCCGCATTGTGAGAAAATGGCCGGTCCTGGTGTCCACATGGACCCTGCTTGAATCGTCATGGCTGTCCCAAAGAGAAAGAACTCCAAGTCGCGCGCCCGTAAAGGTCGTGCGGCCATGAAGGCCCCGAACATCGCCCTGCGCGCCTGCGCACGGTGCGATTCGATGGGTCGCCCTCACACCGTGTGTGATAACTGTGGCCACTACGCTGGCCGCGAAGTCATCGCGAAGGACGAGTTCTAGACCGCATGAGGATTGCGGTTGACACGCTCGGTGGTGATCATGCACCACACGAGATTCTGAAGGGTGTCGCTATCGCTTTGCGCGATGGCGGGTTCACTCCTGAGGAGTTGCTGCTTGTCGGTCCGGAATCCATCATCCGTGAGCAACTTGGCGCCGAGGGGATCACCGATCTTCCCGCCATCGTGCACACGGAACAGGTCATCGAAGGGCATGAAAAGCCTGTCGTTGGCCTGCGCACCAAGCCGGAAGCCTCCATCTCCCTTTGCGTGCAAGCGATTCGCAAAGGGGAAGCCGATGGCTTGATCGCCTTCGGTAACACGGGTGCAACGGTCGCCGCTTCGACCATGGGATTGGGCATGTTACCGGGCATTCGTCGCCCAGGCATCGCGGTCACCATCCTGGGTCCCGGCGGGCGCTTCGTGCTCCTCGATGCGGGTGCCAACCCAACGCCAAAGCCAGAACACCTGTTTCAGTACAGCCTGATGGGCGAGGCCTATGCCCGTGACCTCTTCGGTCGCGAGCAGCCACGCATCGGCTTGATGAACATCGGTGGTGAGGCCGGCAAAGGCAGCGAAGTGATTCGCGCCGCCTACCAGACCTTGGAAGAGTCTGATCTCAACTTCGTCGGCAACGTCGAAGGGAATGAACTGTTCGCGGATAAGGCAGATGTCCTGGTCGCGGATGGTTTCGTCGGCAACATGGTCTTGAAGGTGGTTGAGGGCTTCGCGGAGTACCTCGTGCATTCCGCCACCTCGGGCAACGATGCCGAAGACAGCGGCGTGCGCAAGGTCTTGCGCACCATGCTCGGCGCCTCAGACTTCTCGGAAGTCGGTGGAGCCACGCTGCTCGGCGTCAATGGCGTCGTGCTCATCGGCCACGGCCGCTCCCATGCAAGTGCAGTGCTTCCCGCCCTTTCTGCCGTACGCGCAGATATCGAGGCCGGCGTGAACCACCACATCGTGGAGAGCTTGGCCTCGCATGGCGGAGAAGTCACCAGCAATCCATGAGCCTCGACAGGATTCCGGTCGGCATTGCCGGGATGGGTTATTCCATCCCTGAGCAGGCGATCGACAACCACTACTTCACCCGCTTCGTCGAGACTTCCGACGAGTGGATTATGCAGCGCACCGGCATCAAGGAACGCCGTTGGTTGGAACCGGGGGAGAAGCCTTCGGATCTGTTCACCGCGGCCGCCAAGATGGCCCTGGAGAAAGCGGAGCTTGCCGCCACCGATGTCGATCTCATCGTGGTGTGTACCGTTTCCGGTGATCACCAGGGAACTCCGGCAAGCGCCTGCATCGTGCAGGAAAACCTCGGCGCCAAGCAAGCCGCAGCCTTTGACCTGCAAGCCGCCTGCGCAGGTTTCCTTTACGGCCTTCAAGTCGGCAGCCAGTTCATCCAGACCGGCACCTACAAGAACGTGCTGGTGATTGGCGGCGAATGCCTGTCGCGCATCTCGGATATCTATGACCGAAACTCGGTCATCATCTTCGGTGATGGTGCTGGTGCCGCCGTCTTGCAGCCACACTCCGTGTGTCAGCAAGGCCTGATCGAAGACATGACTCTCGGCGCAGATGGCGCCGGCGCGCCGTTCATCTGCCGCCCACGTGGCGGGGGCATCGAGCGCCTCACCCCGGACATCCTTTCCGAGGGTACCCACCTCATCCGCATGCAAGGCCGCGAGGTTTACCGCTTCGCCGTGTCGCGCATGACCCGCCTGATGAAATGGGCGATGAAGGATCAGGATCCTGAAGAACTCGCGATGGTGGTGCCGCACCAGGTCAACCGTCGCATCCTCGAAACGGCGACCGAGAAACTCGGCATCCCGGAAGAGAAGGTCTTCATCAACATCGATCGTTACGGCAATACGTCGGCAGGATCGGTGCCCATCGCAATGTGCGAAGCCATCGACGGCGACTTGTTCGAAAAGGACAAACTCATCGTCCTGGCCGCCTTCGGAGCCGGCCTCACTTGGGGTGCCGCGCGCATCCGCTGGTAACCACCCCCTAAGCAACACCATGGAATTCGGTCTTCTCTTTCCCGGACAGGGAGCCCAGGAAGTCGGCATGGGGCAGGAATTCGCCGCCGCCAGTCCGGCTGCTCAAGCCCTTTTCAACGAAGCCGATGAAGTCCTCGGCCTGCCGCTTTCGAGGCTTTGTTTCGAAGGTCCGCTGGAGGATCTCACCGCCACCGACATCGCGCAGCCCGCGATCTACACCGTCTCTCTAGCCGTTCTCGCGGCCCTTGAAGAGAAAGCCGGTGCCAAGATCCAGCCACGCATGACGGCTGGCTTGTCGCTGGGGGAGTACACCGCCATGACTGCAGCCGGCGCATTCTCCTTTGCCGATGGCCTGCGTCTGGTGCGTCTGCGCGGCTCCGCCATGCAGGCTGCCAGTGAAGCAAAGCCTTCCGGCATGAGCTCCGTCATGGGTATCGAACGCGGAGTCCTCGACGAGGTCTGTGCAGCCGTTGCTGCTTCCACAGGCCAGATCTGCCAAGTGGCCAACCTCAACAGCCCAGGCCAGATCGTGGTCAGCGGCGAAAAAGGTGCACTGGAAGCCCTGGAAGGAGCCGCCAAGGAAGCCGGTGCCAAGCGCGTGATTGCACTGCAAGTGGCCGGCGCTTTCCACTCGGAAGTGATGCGTCCTGCCGCAGAGAAGCTGGAAGCGGCTCTTCAAGAGACGGCATTCTCCACTCCGCAATGCCCGGTTTGGCAAAACGCCACCGCGGCGCCTGCCACCGACCCAACCGAACTGAAGGCCAACCTGATCGCGCAACTTTGCGCGCCCGTCCTTTGGCAAGCCTCCTTCGCCGCGATGGCGGGAGAATCCGAAGGCCTGCAGTTCCTTGAGCCCGCGCCCGGCCGCGTGCTCAGCACCATGGCCCGGAAGATTGCTCCCGGCAGCCAAGTGACTAGCCTAAAAGACCTCGCTTCGCTCGAAGCCCTGCTCCAGACCCAGTGATGAAGGATCCCCTGAAGAATAAGCGCATTCTCGTGACCGGCGCCTCGCGTGGCATCGGCCGCGCTATCGCCGTCGACCTTGCCCGTCATGGAGCCAAGGTTGCCGTCCTCGCCACCCGTCTGGCGAACTTGGAAGAAACCTGCGCCGAGATTCTCGCCGTGGGCGGGGAGTCCCTGCCATTGGAAGGCGACATCAGCGATGCCGCTACCGCTGCGTCTGCCGTCAAGGCCATGGTCGATAATTGGGGCGGAATCGATGGACTGGTCGCCAATGCTGGCGTCACCCAGGACAACCTTCTGCTTCGCATGACCGAAGAGCAGTTCGACAAGGTCGTGGATGTGAACCTAAAGGGAAGTTTCCACTTCCTGAAGGCCGTCACCAAGCCGATGATGCGCCAAAAGGCCGGCAGCGTGGTCTTCATCGGCTCCGTCGTCGCGACGACCGGCAACCCTGGCCAGGCCAACTACTGCGCCGCCAAGGCTGCACTCCACGGTCTCGCCCGATCCGCAGCCCTGGAGCTCGGTAGCCGCGGCATTACCGTGAACGTGGTCGCTCCAGGCTTCATTGCCACCGACATGACCTCGGAACTGCCTGAGGCCGCCCAAAACGCGATGCTGTCGAAGATCGCGCTCGGTCGCCCGGGTTCTGGCGAGGATATCGCCGGCATCGTCCGCTTCCTCCAGTCCCCAGAAGCCTCCTATATCACCGGTCAGGTGATGTTGGTGGATGGGGGCCTTTCCCTGGGCTAAACGGCCCCGTACAATTAGGCCCGGTCGCCCGTTGCGACCATCCCTGCTGCTCCCGCAGCCAAACCTGTAAGACCTCCCGATTCATCGTGACTGACATCGAAGAAAAAATCTACGAGATCGTCTGTGAGCACATGGGTGCCTCGCGCGACAAGCTCGCACCCGAGACCAGCTTCATTAACGACCTGGGTGCCGATAGCCTCGACACCGTCGAGCTCGTCATGGAATTCGAAAGCGCTTTTGACATCACGATTCCTGATGAAGACGCTGAGAAGATCCAGACTGTAGGCAACGCGATTTCCTACATCACCGGCAAGGTCTCGGCCTAGTCCGTCCGCGGCAATCGCGGATTGCCGAAGGATCCAGTTATGTCTGACCCGTCTCGTACCGTCGTCATCACCGGAATTGGTGCGCTAACCCCGTTAGGGATTGGCGCACCCTTGAGTTTCGAAAAGATGCTCGAGGGCGAAACCGGTTTTCGCATGATCGAGCGTTGGGATACCACTGATTTCGGCACCAAGTTCGCTGCCGAAATTCGCGGCTCCATCTTCAAGTCGGAGGATCACTTCTCCAAGCTTGAAGCGAGGCGCATGGATCCCTTCAGCCAAGTCGGCATCGTCGCGGCCCGGGAAGCCTGGGCCGACAGCGGTCTCGACAAGGATGCGATCGATTCCACCCGTGCCGGCTCCATTCTTGGAACCGGAATAGGCGGCATTCAAAGCATCATTGATCAGGGAGAGATTCTGGCCACCAAAGGCCCGCGTCGCGTCACGCCTTACTTTATCTCGAACACCATGGCCAATGCCCTTGCGGCAAACGTGGCCATCGAATTCGGGCTGCAAGGCGCCTGCTTCCTGACCGCATCGGCCTGCGCCTCCAGCGGACATGCCATCGGCATGGCTCTGCAGGAGATTCGCTCCGGCCGTGCAGACATCATGGTCACCGGTGGTGCGGAAACCACCACCAACGCCCTGTGCCTTGCCGGTTTCAACTCGGTCAAGGCTCTGTCCAAGCGCAACGACGACATCAGTCGCTCGTCGCGTCCCTTCGACCGTGACCGCGATGGTTTCGTGATGGGGGAAGGAGCTGGCGTATTGGTGCTCGAGACCTTGGAGCATGCGCAAGCGCGCGGAGCCAAGATCTACTGTGAGTTGGCTGGCTTCGGCCAATCCGATGATGCCGGGCACATCACTGCGCCCGACAGCACCGGCAACCGTCCAGCTGCTGCCTTGTCCCTCGCCATGCAGGATGGCGGTATCGATCCCTCCGAGATCGACTACATCAATGCACACGGCACCTCGACCACGTTGAACGACATGGTGGAGACCAAGGCGATCAAGATCGCCCTCGGTGAGGAGAACGCGCGCAACACCGCGATTTCCTCGACCAAATCCATGATTGGCCACCTCATCGGCGCAGCTGCCGGAGTCGAGGCCATCGTCACCGCGCTTGCCCTTCACCGTGGCATCGCACCTCAGACCCAGAACTACGAGAACCCGGACCTAGAGAACGGACTCGATCTGGATTACATCCCCAACGAACCGCGCGAGAAGGCTTTCCGCGCTGCCCTTTCCAACTCGCTTGGATTCGGTGGCCACAACGTCAGCCTCGCCTTCCGACGATTCGGCTAGCCTGCTAAGGCAGGCGGAGAAATACCGTGCAAAGGAAATTCGCAGAAGCCCTCAAGACCTTCCGTAAGGAGGTTTACAAGGTCGAACACGACACCGAGCAGCTCAAGGAAATCACCACTGATGCCCTGAGTCTCACCGAGGATGCCCTCGACAATGCGTATCACTATCACTTCCACAAGCTGCCTGATGCATCGCGTGCGGAAGTCATCAACATGATCAACAACTACACGCTCGAGGCTTTGCTGCCACCGATCGTGGAGAAGATCAACAAGCGTCACTTGATGCTGGAGCGCAAGCTTGAGCTTCTCGTTAGTCTTTTCGAGGAAGCCCTCGAGAAGATCAACAGCGACGACCACTAGGCCCACTTGATGGCCCACGGGGAAGAGCTACGCGCAGCTCTTACGGAGCGCGGTCTATCCCAGGTATGGATGGCGGCTGAGGCTTCTGGCCCAGCCGCCGTTGCGACCTTGGAAGCCGACCTGGCCAGGATCGATTGGGAAACCTACGATCGCCAGCGGAAGGCCATCCTGCACCCGAAGGAAACCGAACTTCCGGAGATTGCGCCACCGAATCTGGTAGCACCCTCCTGCGAAGGCTCGGCGGAAAATGAGCAAGCGCGTGCTGTCGGCGAGAGGGCCCTCCGTGACGGCAAAGTGGCCATTCTCACCGTGGCCGGAGGTCAGGCCTCCCGGCTTGGTTTTGATGGTCCCAAAGGCGCCTTTCCACTTGGCCCTGTAAGCGGCGCCAGCCTCTTCCAGATTCTGGCCGGGCAGATTCGCCGCCTTCGTCAGGTTTACGATTGCCGCTTGCCCTGGATCATCCAAACGGGCCCTGGAAACCACGAAGAGACGCAAGCATTCTTCGCCAAGCGGTCCTACTTTGGACTTGGGCAACAAACGATTCACTTCGTCTGCCAAGGTACCTTGCCGGCATTGTCGCCGAAGGGTCAACTGCTCCTCGCCGCACCGGATCGGCTGTTCCGCAATCCCGATGGCCACGGTGGCGTCTACCGCGCTTTGAAGCGGGCGGGCACCATCAGCGGTTTGCGTAAACAAGGCGTCCATACCTTGTTCTACTGCCAAGTAGATAATCCGCTGGTTTGGATGGGCGACCCAGTGTTCCTAGGCCACCACCTGCAGCAGAAGGCACGGATGTCGGTCAAGGTGGTGGAGAAGACTGATCCTTCCGAGAAGGTCGGACTGGTCGTTTCCGATGGCGAACGCAATCTTTGCGTGGAGTATTCGGACTTGTCCGAGGAGATCCAGGCTCAACGCGCTGAGGATGGGGGCCTGCTTTACCGTGCGGGCAACATCGCCATTCACGCCTTCGAACTCGATTTCCTCGAGGAAATGGCTGAAGCCAATCTGCCGTTGCACCTCGCGCAGAAGGAAATCCGTTGCCTAGCTTCGGATGGCGTGACCACCGCCATGCGCGATGGCGTCAAGTTCGAAACCTTCGTTTTTGATGCCTTGCCTTTGGCGCGTCATTCCGTGGTGCAGATGGCCGCACGTGAGCTAGAGTTCGCACCGGTCAAGAACCGCGCGGGCGTCGATTCCATCCTGACCTCGCGTCAGGCCTTGGATGCGCGCGCACGCCTTTGGATCTCGGAAGCTGCCATCCAAGGCGCAGCGGGGGATGGGTGGATCGAACTGGAAGCCGGTCTTTGCCTTCAGGGTGCGGACCTGCAAAGCCGCAAGAATCAGGTGTCTTGGCAGACGGAAGGCCGTCGCCTGGTCGCAGATTCTTGAGGCAAAAAGTTCGCGAAGGATTCCACATTCCTTCAGGCATCGGTTGACCTGTCGCCCCGGTGCTGAGAACATACGCGACCTCTTTAGCCGGAGTGGCGGAATTGGCAGACGCGATGGATTCAAAATCCATTTTCCATTGGAAGTGGGGGTTCGAGTCCCCCCTCCGGCACCATTTCAGTCTTTCTTGAATTTGCTACCCCGCTTCGGGTAAGTTCCTGGCGTGACAGAGAACTCTGCTCTATCCGACAGCATCCCGAATCCCCTTAGCCGGGATTCCAACCTGCGCGACCTGGTCGATCGCTGCTTCAGCATTACCTTGCACCGCCTGCGCGGCGTCCGTGGTCTGATTTCCGGCTGGATCGAAATCGGCGTTCCTCCCGGGGAAGAACATCGTCTGCGCGAACGGATGGAAGAGGATCTGCAACTGCTTGCACGCCTCGACTGGTTGCGTTCCTTGCTGCATCACGATCCGCCGCTGGAACGATGCTATGGGGGAGAAGCACCGATGGTCCTGTTGGCTGCAGCACTTGGGGTAGGCACTCCGGAAGAGGCCGGCACCTCCATGCCAGAGATCCTCGCACCGGAAGCGGCCATGGCCTTGGCCTTGTGGCTGCAGGGCAACACCATCGCCTATGATTCGGCCTCGATCCGCATCGAATGGTTCGGCAAGCAGATGGAAGTTCGCTTGGCCGTGGCGCAGGACCACGACTGGTCCGACTGGAATCGTCAGTTCGGGCATATGGTCACCGAACAGGAACCGCATCGCCTGCGTTTCCGTCCGAGCTGTTTCGCGCGCTGCCCCGGCGAACTAGAAGCCTAGCAAGCGAAAGACGTCGATTGCGGCTAGAATAAGGGGTCGTGGAAACCACCCCAGACCATCACGGACAGGACGCATTCCTGGAATTGCTGCTCGAACTCGTCGCGCAGTGCCAGGCCGATCCGCAACTTGCAGAGGAATGGAATCGCGCCAGCGAAACCTTCTTCGGCAAGACCAATGCAGCGCCCGATCCGCATGCAGAACATCGATTCCGCGAGTGGTTCCTGCTCGAACGCGCCAGCGACAAACTGGGCACACCACCGGCCGTTTTCTTTGCTCCGGATGCACCGGAACCAGACACCTTATGGTTCCGCCTGCTCGATTCCTTCCTCGGAATCTTCAAGGGCATCGGCAACGATGACAACGGCGCACCTCTGCTGGAGGATCTCTGGAGCGGCAGGCAGATTCGATTGGCCGGCACCCCGATGAACATCGATGAGAGTGGCGTACTGGTCGGCCGCGTCGCGCATGGCGGGGGAGAACAACATGTCCCGCTGCCCGGAGCTACTTTCCTGGTCGCACCTGGCTTGGCCGATGCCTTAGCACGCGACCTCAGTCGCACCCGAGCCACCCAACCACGGGCACGTCTCTCGCAACTGGAATGTGAAGACCTGTTGATCCCGTATCGCCCGCAGGCGGCACCGGAAACAGGCTTGGAGTCCACCTGGCAGGAGGATCTCGAGAAACTCCTGTTGCCGCATGCCGATTGGAGCATGGAGCGGGTGCTGGGAATGGTCCAGGAACAGGGAATCCAAGATGCCCTGACCAGCATTGCCTTCAGCTCTGAAATCGACCTCGAGGAGTTGCGTCTGGTGTTTCAGGAGATGGCGCAACAAGTACGTCTCCAGGAAGAGAATGCAACTGCGGCCGCATCCAACGGAACAGAACTGGAACAAGCCTTGGCGCAGGTCGAAGAGACCGTCGATCCACAGACCGTAGCCCAAGCCTTGGCCGCCTTTGACGCCGCGGCCGAAGATGGCGCCGACCTGGTTAGTCGATTCGCGGCTTTGGAACAGCAGTTGGGTTTGGAGCCCGGCACCAGCGATCCCTACGAGGAGATCGTGCAACGCGAACCCACGGCCGAGGAACGCGTCGGATTGGAACAGCCACCGGGCATTCCACTTTGCCTGGCGACCTACCTTTGGGAAAAGGAGCAGGCAGGGGAACATCCAACCCGCGATACGTTGCAAGAACTGAGTGAGTTTCTGGAGTTCCTCCAGGAGTTACAACTCGGCACCTTCGAACCGGAACGTGTCCTGCAACATCAGCTCTTGGCCTACCTGTGTCGGACCGCAGATGTGGCAGCACTCGATGGACGCATCCAACACCTGGATGATTTCCTTGGATGGCTGATCCTGGAGCAAGATGCACCTTTGGATTGGTCCGAAGAGGCACGCACCAAGGTTCGGGAGGTCGTCGCATTCAATGCTTCCCTGGAAGTCACCGATGCACCGGCTGACGCCATGGCCATGATCGACAACCTGGCGCCGCTGACGGTGGCTGCGGAAGATGGCGAATCCTGCGCAGTACTCGGTTGGCCAGAAGGTACCGAGGTGTCGGTGCAGAAAGGTGATGCCCTGCATGGACACTGGAGCTCCGGTAGCTTCATCGTGCGTGCCTGGTTCCCGCAGGCCTTGATGCCGAAACAGGCAGCCACGCAGGCCGAATAGGCCGCAACCCACCGGCGGAGTCGGCGAGAGGAGAGACCCTCTGGGGCCGCTTTGGGCTTATTTGCAACGTCCGATAATATATATTATGTTGCAAAAGGGGAATCAGGTATGCCCAACACCCAGGCCAAATGCCTCAATCACGACCCCTCAAGGCTTCTCCACAGTCCGTTTTCCACCCTTCGGGGATAACCTTGTGGATAATCCTGTGGACAACTTCGGGATAACTTCGCCTACACCTACTGCAGACGGTGCTGACCGACGAAACGCACTTCCGGCGCCCCAGCCACATCTTCAATCAAACTGATCGACGCCGTCGGCACTTCGAGCTGACTCCAAGCCGGCAATTCCATTCCCAAGGCGTCGGCCACCATGGCTCGTGTCGGAAACATGTGTGACACGATCGCCACGGCATCCGATTCTTGGTGCGCGGCGCGAATCCGCTTTAGCGCTCCCAGGACCCTGATGCGCAGGTCCCCAAGCGACTCGCCGCCGTGTTCCCGCCATTCCCAAGGATCCTCGGCATGCGCCTGCAGGTCTCCGGGGTATTTCGCATGGATCTCATCCGGCGTGTGGCCGACCCAACGTCCGCGGTCGATTTCGGCCAATCCAGGTTCGGTCTGGATTTCCAGATTGCGGGCTCCCAGGACCTGTTTTGCCCCGAATTGGGCGCGACTGAGCGGACTCGCGTAGATGCCTTGAAGCTCTTCAGCGCGCAGCTGATGCCCAGCTTCGATGGCTTCTTGTTCGCCCTCAGGGCTTAACCGGACCTCGGTTCCGCCATAGAAGCTTCCATGGCGTTCGGGCGCAACCGCCCCATGTCGGACTAAAAACAGACGCATTGCTCTTAAATATATGCCTCAAATCCTCCGAAATCAAGCAAACATGTTCCCAACCAGGAACTTTCCGGTGGTTTTGACCCCGGTAAAGGTTGGTACAATCCTTGCACTGTTGCAAACACCTCATTCTCGAGGATTCAACACATGAAACGCTGGTACCTCACTTTCGCTCTCGCGGCTGGATTCCTGTTCAGTTCCGCAGACCTTTCGGCCCACGGCGGCACCTATAAGGGCCCCGGGGATACTGTCCCGCCTGGCGGTGGCGGTGCTTCGCCTGCTGCTCCGAGTACCCCAAGTACTCCAAGCACGCCAAGTACCCCGAGTACTCCAAGTACTCCCTCCACCCCCGCCACTCCGGCAACCCCTGCTACTCCTGGCACGCCCTCCACTCCAGGCGCCTCACCCACCACCGGTGGCGGCAGCGCAGGTCCGGACCTGGCCACCTGGGTTTTCTGGTGGGAGTTCAACAAAGACCGTTTCCTCAACCTGAAGGCGAAGGTCCACGACACCGAGACCGTCACCGATGGTGCAGGTCCCCTCGCTGGCCTTGGCGCTGGTGCACAGGCGGCCAACACCTTGGCACCGACTCGCGCGCAGAAGCAGAACATCATCGTTCCTGCTCTGTTCGACTTGATGGAGTCGGAAGACGATCGCGATATCGCCACCGCCACCATGATCTCCTTGGCCAAGATCGGCATTCGTCCGGATGACGCCCGCACCGTGTTCGAGAAGCATCTCGACGCTCCTGTGCAGGAAGTTTCCGAGACTGCTGCTCTTTCCTACGGCATCATGAAGGATGAAGGCGCTGTCCCAACTCTGGAATCGCTGTTGCGCGATACCAAGGAAGGTCAGGCGCTGACCGGCGGCACCGAAGTCAACCTTCGTACCCGCACCTTCTCCGCCTACGGTTTGGCCCTTATCGGTCGTGAGTCCTCCAGCGAAGAGGTCAAGCAGAACATCGCGGACACTCTCTACGATGTGCTCGTCACCGACTCCAGCTCGATCAAGGACATCCGCGTCGCCTGCGTCGTGGGTATCGGAATCCTCGATCTGCCGGATCCGACCGAGATGGTGCGCAAGCTCAGCGAGATTCTCGAGGCCGACAAGATGGACCAGTTGGTCCTGGCTCACGTGCCCAACGCCATGGCCAAGTTGCTGCGCAACCTGCCAGCCGGCGATGCCACCCGCGATGCCGCGATCGACCAGTTCATCAAGATCCTGAAGAACAAGCCGAAGCGCCCCACCGCAGTGCGTCAGTCCACCATTCAGGCTGTGGGTATGGTCGCGATCGCCAACGACCCACGTAACGAAGACATCTTCGACATCCTGGTGCACCAGCAGAAGAAGGGCAAGGATCAGCAGATCAAGCACTTCACTGCGATCTCGATGGCCTACCTCGGCGTTGCCGATCCTGATGTCCGCGAGGATGTCACCAAGTTCCTGGTCGACAACATGAAAAAGTCGAGCACCCCTTATGAGCCTTGGTGTGGTCTGTCGCTTGGCGTCATGGCCTTCATGCTCAACGAGAAGGGTGAGGCAGTCAGCCCCGTGGTCATGGAAGCAACCCTGACCAAGTTCAACAAGACCAAGTCCCCGGACCCGAAGGCTGCTTTCGCTATCGCTCTGGGCCTGATGAAGAACGAGTCCGCTAAGGGCGACATCCGCGCTGCTCTTGAAGAGTATCGTGAGTCCACCTTCCGTGGTTATGCCGCAATCTCGCTCGGTCTCCTCAACGCTCGTGAATACATGGGCTACATGGGAGAGGTCGTCGACGATGCCAAGCGTGACCCGGACCTGCTCAAGCAGGCCAGCATCGGCCTCGGCCTGATGAAGGACCGCAACGCCGTGGGCAAGCTTCTCGGCTACCTGGCTCCGGAAGATGGCAAGGCTCCACGTCTCGCCGTACTGTCCGCAGTGGCAACCGCCCTGGGCTTCATCGGTGACAAGAGCTCCGTCCAGCCTCTGGTCGACACCATGACCAACGATCGCTTGACCAACCTTGGTCGCGCCTTCGCGTCGGTGTCGCTCGGCATGGTCGGTGACAAGGACACCATGCCTTGGAACTCCGTCTTCGGTGAGGACCTGAACTACCGCGCAGCGGTGGCCACCCTCATCGACCAACAGACCGGCACCGGCATCCTCGACATCCTCTAGGAAACCGTCCGTTCTGGGCCCTACCAGCGGGGCCTCTCGACGGGGAAGTC
>JBMYYH010000013.1:0-44403 GCA_049609225.1 Planctomycetota bacterium
AAGTGGGCATGGCCAAGGAGTTGGCAGAGAAGTTCCAGCAGGAATCGGAGCCGACGGGCGAACGTCAGCGCATGGTGCATGCTTGGTTCGACGAACGCATCTTGGATGGGCGTCGGGCGCAGCATTACCGCGGCAAGTTGGACGCGCTTCAGGATTGGGTACTCGAAGAACACCGCCTGCAGGATGGCAAGGCAGTCCTGCCCGGCACGGCCTATCTGGATATGGCGGCAGCGGCGCTTCGCGACTGCAGTGGCCATGATCGCGTCAAGCTTCGGGATGTGCAGTTCCTGGCTCCTTGCGAGGTGCCCGATGATGCGCCGCGCGAACTTGAGGTCCAGCTGCACCGCGATGGCAAGGACTACACCTTCCAAGTGCGTTCGCGCGATGTCGAAGGCAAGGAAAGTTGGCTGCAACACGCTTCCGGCAAGGGTTCGATTCGCGCGATGCCTGCGCTGCAGAATCGCGACTTGGAGGAGCTGCGCGCTAAGGCAGAACGTCGCCGCCAAGAGGTGCACAGTGGCTCCTTACCCGATCCGCAGGATCAGTACTTGCGTTTCGGTCCTCGCTTCAAGAGCCATCAAGCCATCGGTTATGGCGCTGACTATGCCTATGCACGTCTGCGTCTTCCTGAAGCCTATGCCGCGGAGTTGCAGGACTATCCTCTGCACCCGGCGTTGCTCGACATCGCCACGGGATGCGCGATGGACTTGGTCCCGGGCTATGACCCGGACGACGCCATGTTCGTGCCACTCGGCTACGCCAGCCTGGTCCAACACGATGCGCTGACTGCCGATCTGCATGCACGCCTCAGCCTGCAAGCATCCCCAAGCGGCAGTGGAGATGTGGTGCGCTTCGACGTCGACCTCTACGACAACGATGGCAACCTGCTGGTCGCGGTGGAGGGCTTGGAGCTCCGTCGTCTGGATCTCGGATTCGCCAGCGCCGCACAAGCCAGTGGCCAAGTCAACCTTCACGAGACGCCTTCCGAACAGGCTTTCCTCGACATCCTGGAAGCCGGCATCGACGCCTCTTCCGGCATGGATGCCCTCGATCGCGTGCTCTCCGGACAACTGCCTCCGGTCTTGACGGTCAGTTCGATCGACCTCGGACGCCTGGCTGCCATCCAAGAGAAGGCGATGGCCGAACTCGGTTCCGGCCCGGCGGTCAAGTTTGAACGTCCGCAGCTGTCGAGCACCTATGCCCCACCCACCGACGCCATCGACAAGCAACTCGTCAATTGGTGGGAAGAGTTGTTGGGCGTGGAGCAGGTCGGCATCGACGATGACTTCTTTGAGGTCGGCGGCCATTCGCTGGTCGCGGTGCGTCTGTTCGCGCGCATCAAGAAGAAGTGGAACCTCGAGTACCCACTCTCCTTGCTGTTCGAGGCACCGACCATCCGCCTCTGCGCCGAGATGTTGCGCAGTGGTCTCGCTCTGGAATCCGAAGAAGGCGACCAGGCCGACGACACCCGCACCGCACTTGGTTTGGGCAGTCGGTATCTGGTGCCGTTGAATGATGTCCGCAAGAGCGATCGGCGGCCGTTCTTCCTGGTCGCAGGAATGTTCGGCAACGTCTTGAACCTGCGCCATCTGGCCACGCACCTTGGTGCGGATCAGCCGATGTACGCGATCCAAGCGCGCGGCTTGCATGGCGACGATCGCCCGCACCGACGCTTCGAAGACATGGCGCGCGATTATCTCGAGGAGATCCGTCGCATCCAGCCGCAAGGACCGTATCTGCTCGGTGGATTCTCGGGTGGTGGCATCACCGCCTTCGAGATGGCGCAGCAGTTGCATGCCGAAGGAGAAAAGACCGAAGCCTTGGTGCTGCTGGATACGCCAGTGACCAAGATCGAAACGGCCGGCGCCATCGAGCGTTTCCTGATCCAGTGCATGCGTATGCGTCGCGGTGGTTTCGGCTACTTGCTGGAATGGCCGAAGAAACGGATCGCGTGGGAGTTGGAGAAACGTCGCGACATGGGCGATGCGGTGGAACGAGGCTTAGCGCCAGCGGAGTTCCGTTCGGAAATGATTCAAGAAGGATTCGTCGAGGCCTTGGAGCATTATCAGTTGCGCCCTTACAGCGGGCGCCTGACCCTGTTCCGCCCACCCTTGGATACGACCTTCAAGTTGCCGCGCGGACGTTTCGCGAACCAGTACCGCGAGATCCAAGACAGCAACAACTTCTGGGACCCGTTCGCGTCGGGCGGCATCGACACCTTCGAGGTACCGGGCGATCACGACAGCATGGTGTTGGAGCCGCATGTGCGCGTGCTCGGCGCCAAGGTGAGCGAGGTCCTCGAGGCCGCGCAGGATCGCATCGAGCAGGACGAAGCATGAGTCTGCAGCTGCCGACGTCCTGGCGCAGCCTGCACCCGGACCTGCGGGTGGAAGTCGCGGCCGTTGCCGATCATCACGCTGCCCTGCATGGCGAGGAACAAGCATTGGTGTCGCAGGCGGTGGCAAGTCGTCGGCAGGAGTTCTCCTCCGGACGTCTGCTCGCGCATCAACTCCTGCAGGCCGCCGATCGCGATGTGCCTGCCTTGCTCGCTTTGGAAGACCGCAGCCCCGCTTGGCCCGACGGCATCCTCGGCTCCATCAGTCATAGTCGTCGCTGGTGCGCTGCAGCCATTGCACCGCAACAACGCGGCCTGCTTGGCGTCGGCATCGACGTGGAGGATGCCCGCCCATTTGCCTCCGACCTTGAGGAAGTCATCCTCACTGCAAGGGAACGTGCCTGGCTGACGCAATCCCAAGCCGATGGTCCTAGCCTTGCACTCAGTGCCTTCAGCATCAAGGAGGCCGTCTACAAGGCGGTCCATCCATGCGGCAATGTCGGGCTCGGCTTCCACGCCATGGAACTCGATTTCCGCGAGGACCCGCAGCGCCCCCAACTGCTGCCCTCCGCCGACCTGCTCCGACGCCTTCCCGAGGCGACCTTGCCCCAGGTCCACCACCTGCGGCAGAATGATGTCCTGCTGAGTTTGGTCCTCATCGCCGACCGACTCGCCTCCTCTGCATGAATCCGGTCTTCGCCACCAGCCTGCCGCTCCCCCAGACGGCCTTGTTCTATGTGCTGGTGGTGGCTTTCTGGTGGCCCGCATGGCGTCTGCTGCAAGCCTTCTGTGGCCACGCCGCAGCACCCTGGTGGGAACGCGCGACCTTCGCCCTGGCCTATGCCTTCGGCGGATTCAGCCTAGTCAGCGGCCCCTTGCTGCTCCTGCATGCATCCACGGACACAGCGCGCATCGTCCTTGGCCTCGCCTGGCTGACGGCTTGCCTTAGCGCCGAAGTCCTGGTGCGCAAGACTTCCACCGCCGCTCCGAAACATGCGAACCGCGCGGAACCTGCTCCGGAGATCGAAGCCCATGCTTTGATCCCATGGGCCTTCCTGCCGACCTTCGCAGCCGCTGCCCTGCTGCCCTTCGAGATCTTGCCACGCGGCATCGGCCTAGGCCTGCTCGCCGCTACTGCCGTCGCCAACCTCATCCAGGTCCTGCGCCGCATGCGTTCCTCCTCCATGGAAGACGGCATGTTGGAAGTCGGCGCGCCCAGCGTGGATCGTTTTCCGCAGGCCCTCTTCCTGATCTTGTTGGCCGTTGCACTGGTCTCGCCTGTCTTCCATCACCGCGCCGACGCCGATGACAACCTTTACCTCTCGGAAGCTTTGTTGCTGCAAGACAGTGAAGCCATGGGCCTCCACGCTCCGACGCATCGCGGTGAGGCGCTGCCGAGTAATCCGGTCTATGCCTGGCAGTCCTTTGAGTTGTGGGCTGCGCAGACTGCGCGACTCAGTGGTCTACATCCACTGATTACTCTGCGTTCGTTGGCGGGCCCGCTGCTTCTGCTTGCGGTCCTGGCGATGCACGCCGCCCTACTCCGACGCCTGCTGCCGCAACGGCTCCTGCCTTACGCCATGGTGATGGTGCTGGCCTACTTCCTGTTCGGCATGAGCAGTCAGTGGACGCCCAACAACTATCTACTCACCCGACCAGCCCAAGGCAAGACCTGGTTGATGCACTTCGGCACCTTGGTCCTTCTGCTGCAGGGTTCCCGTTTCCTGAGGGCGCCGGATGCTGCACGCGGATTGGCCTTGGCCCTGCTTTGCTTTGCATGCCTCGGTTGGGCTCCGACTTCAATTCTGCTGGTGCCAGCCTTACTCGGCACTCTGGCGTTGGGGCACTGGCTGCAGCAACGAAACCGAGCCGCCTTGATACACGGCGCCTTGGCAGTGGCTTGCGCCTTACCCCAGTTCCTCTTCGCTCTTTTCCTCGCAACCCGCGACGACCGGCTTGTGCAAGAAGAGGTCCTCGGGGAAGGCGGCCTCGGCACTTGGCACGACCTGTTCCTCTTCACCTTCCTCAAGCACAACACCGGTGGCGGCGTCCTTGAGTTATTGATCTTGGCCAGCACACCGCTGCTACTGCTCGCCCTGCCCCAAACCCGACGCCATGTCTTCCCCATGGTTTTCGTCGGTAGTGCCTTCCTGTTGGTACTGAACCCACTGCTGTACCCCTTTCTCGGCGAAGCGACGGCCGGCAAATGGGGCTATCTGCGTTTGTTCTGGATGGTGCCTTTGCCCTTGTTGTTCGCTGCCGTCGGCACCACGCTTGTCCATCAAAGTGGTCATTCTCCACAAGCGCGTCTGCCACGAGCGATCACGCTCCTGGTCATCCTTGCGACCTTGCCGCTGCTAGGCGCGCATTATGTCTGGAGCCCGTCCAACATCTATGGACCGCCGTGGAAAGGCACGGTGATGTATGCCACAGACAATCCGTACAAGATGCCGTCGGGGTTATTGGCGGTGGCGGAGGAACTGGCTGGCCTCCCGCTTGGACCGGAGCATCGGATCCTCTGCGGCACCAATGAGGTCACGCATCTGGCACCTCTGGTGCCCGCCTTTGATTTCGTCTTCGCGCGAGACTTCCAGACTGAACCACCTTTACGTCAGCTGGGTCGGATGGAGGAATTGCAACGACGGATGGCACTCGGCACCGACTTCCTGGACGGCAAACTTGCGGACCTGGAAGCTGCACCTCTGTTGGTTCAAGAGAAAGCGGCCTATGTCGTCCTCAGTCCGTACACCGCGGACCTGAAGGAACGTTTGCCCGACCTCGGCTATACGCTGCTTCTCCGACGCGAGGGTTTCTCGCTTTGGAGCAGTCGCTCGGTGAAGGCGCCCATCGGCAAGACCTCGAAGGCTTCGGAGTAACGCTTCAAGTAACCTTCGACGCGGGTCAATTTATCCGCCGTGGGAATGCGCATCCCGGGGAAGAACTCCAACCCCTGCACATCCTCTGCACTGAGGAAATCGAGTGGATGCAGCAACAATGCTGGCCCGAAGCGCGCCATCCGACATGCGCGCACCGCCATGCGGAAGTACAGGCTTGCGAGGGCCTTCGAATAGGTGCTCAGGTAGAGCACATAACTGAGGTGGAATGGGAACTTCAACCACGGGAAGGTAGTGACCGGGATCTCCAGCACCTCCTGGTCTTCGGGGAGATCCCAAAAATAAGGTTTGATGGGCTGCAAACCATCCTTCCAAGTGCCGAACAACTTCGCCCGACGTTCCCGTTCCTCCCCTTCCAGCTTGGCTGTGCGTAGATAGTAGGCGCGAGCCAGGGGGCCGAGATAAGTCGGCATGGTGGAGGCGTCGAAGCGATAACCGCGAGCGTGCAACACCTGCAAGACGGTGGGCGACAAGCTGTAACCAGGACCGCGGAACATGTCGGGCCGCACGCCGGTGGCTTGTTCGATGACATCTTCCGCACGTGCGAGTTCCTCGTGCACCTCCTGTTCGGAGTAGAGATGCAGCCACGGTTCATGATGGAAGCTATGGTTGCCGATCTCATGCCCGGCCGCCGCAAGTTGGGCGAGGGCGTCGTGGTTCTTCTCCAGCGCGGCATCTTGCCCGACCACGAAGAAAGTGATCTTCAGGTCAAGCCGTGCGAGCATCTCGAGCACACGCGGCACCACCAAGTCGAGATAAGAAGGGTGCTCCTCCCAACCGGCATCACCGTGGGTCTTCATGTACGACCATTGGTTATCGAGGTCGAGCGACAAGCTGGCGATCCGCTTCATCGTAGGAACTCCTCCGCAGCTTCTTCGGCGAGACGCACACTCTCGTTCACGTTCAAGGTGCCATTGATAATCTGCGATGCCCCCACCATATGCACGCCATCCACACTCAAGTGGCGCGGCGGCACCTGCTTGGAGTAATGCAGAGTCGGCAAGGGGAATACCTCGGGTACGCGGGAGATGCGGAAGGCGAGGACGTCGGCGGGGTCGAAGTTTGGATAAATGCGGGCCAGGCCTTCGAGGAAGGCGGCTTGGAGGGTGGCATCGGAGTGTTGGAAACGGGGGTCGTCGGCACTGAGGTACAGCGGCAGGTAGACCAAGTGTTTGTCTTGCAGTTCACCACAATCGACGAAGCTGGACATCTCCACCACCGCGGTGAAGGGTAGGTCCGGATTCATCAGATAGGTGAGGTAATAGTCGGCCAGTGGCTTCTCCAACACCAAGGAGGCGCAGAGCAAACCTTGGAAAGCGATGCCTTGCAGTTGCTCTTGCTCTTGAGGCGAGAGTGCCGGCACCAGTTGGGCGGTGCGTCGCGGGGTGGTGGTGCTGACCACATGATCGAAAGGCTGCGCATCGGTGGCGGTACGCACCACCGGACCGGTTTCTCCTGCAGTCACTTCCTCCACGGGAGTCGCGAGACGAAGCTCCACGCCAAGATCCTTCAACTTCTCCATCATGGCCGTGGCGAAGCGTCCATAACCTCCGGGCAGATAGCCGAAGGTCTCGACCTTCATGCCGGAATCACGAGCTGCGTAAAGCCGTTGGATCGTCGCCCACAGGAATGCCGCGGAACACTGCGGATAACTCTCGCCTAACTTCGCACGCAGCAGTGGCCGCCACAATTTCTCGAAGACCTTGCGGCCAGAACTCTGCACCAACCACTCCTCCACGGTCAAACCTTCCAGCACTTGCCAGTCGTCGCGGCGTGAGGCGGAGAGGATGGTCCATGCCAGGCGCATCTTGTCGATCAGGTTCAGGCCAGGGAGTTTCAAGTACTCCCAACTGTTCGACATCGATACCAAGCGGTCACCACTGAAGTAACCGGTGCGCGTGGTACGCCATTGCATCTCTTGCTCCAGATCCACCGCTTGCAACAAGGCGCGAGTGTAACGATCGGAACCGAGAGTCACGTGGTAGTGGCGATCCCAGCGGAGATCCCCGACTTGCCAGGCGTCGGCCAAGCCGCCGAGGCGATCAGAGGCATCGAACAGGGTGACTTGCTTGCCCCCTTCGGCCAGACGCAGGGCCAAAGTCAATCCACAGACGCCACCGCCAAGGATGGCCCAACGCTGCGCATCAGGATGGAGGCTCATGCAGGTCTAGGCGGGCGCCGCGTTTTCGGTCACCGCACCCGCGGACACACGATAACCCAAACCGCAAGTGCACTGCAGCGGGCCATCGGGCGCGACGGCATCGGCATCAAAACGAAGGAGCGGTTCACCGCAACGACACACCAGGCCGACGGCTCGCGCTGGATGCCCGAGGACCAGATGGAAATCCGGCACGCTGCGAGTCACCACGGAGCCCATGCCGATCATGGCGAAACGTCCGATGCTCAAATCATTGCCGATGACACAACGCGCACCAATGGTGGCGCCTTCCTTGACCAGGGTCGGCAAGGTGTGTTCATCGGGTTCCGAACCGCGCAGTTGCTGAAGGTCCGGCGTAGTCGCGCGCGGGAACCGGTCATTGGTGAACACGGTGCCCGCACTGATCATCACGCCATCCTCGATGGTGACGGCATTGCAGATGTACACGAAGGCATTGATTTTCACGCGATCGCCGATGCGCACCCCATAAGCGACGTAGGTCTTCTCGCCCACGATGCAATCCCGGCCGATCTCGCTGGGGCCACGCAGGTGCACGTTATCCCACACCGCCGTGCCCTCCCCGAGGACGACACCCTCTTCCACCAAAGCCGTCGGATGGATGCGTGTCATGGTCTGCAGCCTAACGCCTAGAGGCTAGGAAGCGATGCGTGCGGGAGCGACTTTGGCCCAATCATTGTCAGCCAAAGAGCGATAGGCAGCCGCAATCACTTCCACCGAGTCGAATGCTTCGGCCGAGGTGATGCGCAGGGCTTCCTCACCGCGCATGGCGCCGAGGAAGTTACGCAGTTGCGCCTCAAAAGCACCGAGCTTGGAGTAACCGGAACCGAACACATGCTTGCCACCGTTGTTGGGCCGCTCATAGAACGACTCTTGCCAACCGATGCGCATGACGCCTTCCGTACCGTAGACCCCGATGTAGTAATCCAACTGCTTGTTGATGCTCCACGACAAGTCGATGCTCGCAAGCACCCCTTCTTGACTACGCAGGAACAGATGCACCGTGTCTTCCACATCCAAGCCCTGGAAGCGATTGCCTTCGGTAGCCTGGACTTCGGCAACGGGTCCGAGCAGGTAGCGGACGATGTCGGCCGAATGGGTGCCGTTGTCGATGAGCACACCGCCGCCACCGACCTGCGGATCTGCGTTCCAGCGCTCGCGCATATCGACGCGTGCGGCGAAGGTGTTCTCGAGCAGGACGATTTCACCGAGGGTGCCGGCGGAGATCAGGTCGCGAGCCTTCTGCACATCGTCGACGTAGCGGAACTTCGACGCCATCGTGAAGACTACGCCGGCCGCCGACGCTGCTTCGAGCATGGCGCGGGCATTGTCCGGCTGAATGCTCAACGGCTTCTCGCACAGGACCGAGATGCCCTGCTCCATCAACCGCATCGCGATCGGCGCATGCGTGCTCGGCGGCGTGCAGAGGATGACGGCTTGCGGTTTCGCTTCACTCAGGAAGGTCTCGAGATCCGTGAAGGCTGCACATCCGGCATCCTTTGCCATCGCTGCGGCCGTCATCGCCTGCAGGTCCAGCACACCCACGCAGGAGACTTCCTCCCCCATGGCTTGCAGAGCCTGCAGATGGGCGCCGGCAATCGCGCCAGCACCGATGATTCCGAAACGTGTGGCTTGGCTCATCTAACTCTTCAATTGCGCGACGGCGTCGCGGATCGTTGTAGCGAGGAAGGCGATGTCGTCTTCGGTAAAGCTTTCGTTCCAAGGCAAGACCAGGACTCGCGAAAGAGCGGCATAGGTCCCTGGGAAGTTCTCCTCGGCATAATCGACGGCTTCGGGCCGCGCCAAGGTGAAAGGCCAACGGCTGGTGCCGAAAGTCACTTGCTCGCGGAACACTTGGCAGCAGAATGCCGGCTTATGGATGTACCTTGGTGCACAAGCAATGCCCTGACTGCGCAGGATCTGCCCAAGCGCATCGGTGCCACCAGGAATCGAGGCCTCGTCCACGTCGAGGCAGTAACGCCAGTAGGTATGACGTCGTTCAGGGCCAGGAACGGGCAAGCCGAGTCCGTCGATGTCACCAAGCGCATCGTTCAACAAGGCAGCATTGCTCAGGCGGACGTCCACGCTGTCCTGCAACTTGTCGAGTTGGGCCAGGGCGCAAGCGCCGGTCAACTCGTTCATGCGGTAGTTCAAGGCGAGGAAGTAGTGATCCGGATTCTGATCGCCATAACCCCAAGCCTTATTGATCATCAAGAACAGACGCCGTGCGAGCGCATCATCATTGGTGGTGACCAGACCACCTTCACCCGTGGTGATGTGCTTGCCTTGTTGCAAGCTGAAGCAACCGATCGCACCCAAGGTGCCGACTTGCTTACCGCGATAGAGCGCGCCAAAGGCCTGCGCGCAATCCTCCACCACCGGGACACCATGCTTCGTGGCCAAGGCCTGGATGTCCTCCATGGCGCAAGGATCCCCGAACAAGTGGGTCACCATGATGGCTTTGGTCTTCTCACTCCACACCGCTTCGATCGACGCAGCCGTGACATTCATGGTGTGCGCATCGACGTCGGCGAAGACCGGGATCAGGCCTTGCGCCAAGATCGGCGTAAGCGCTCCCATGTCGGTGATCGATGTGGTGATCACTTCATCGCCTGGCTCCAGATCCAACGCTGCCATCGCCACGTGAATCGCTGCCGTACCCGAAGTACAAGCGAATGCATGTGCGACACCAAGCTCGGCAGCAAAGCGCTGCTCCAATTGTTTCACGAAGCTGCCCTTGGTACTGGTCAGAGTGCCGCTGGCTAAGGCCTCGAGAATCGCTGTTTGTTCCTCTTCACCAAAGGAGCGCCCAGAGGCGTCCTGGTCGTTGGGAAGGGTCCGGGGAGGGGTGGTGGTCATGATGGGCAACCAGGTGAAAAGCGGAATCCGCCTAGATATTTTCGGCAATTTTTCCTCCAAAAGAGCGTAAATCTGGGGCGAAACCGCCTTTCATGCCCCCCTCACCGAAATTTTTCCCTCCCTTTCCTCGAACTTGGGGTATTCTCTCGCCAAGGCGGAAGCTCCTCTGCCCCCTCCAACATCCCCGGAGACATCCCTTGAAGAATCTCATTGCCATTGCTTCGATCGCCCTTATCGCGATCGCCCCTCTTGCTGCTCAACACGCGACTGCAAGCTCTTCGCACAACAAGGCGGGTTCCCCGTCTGGCGCTGCGCAGGTGCCCATCAGCTCGCCCGAGCCGATCACCATGATCGCCCTCGCGGGTGGCGCAGCCGCAGCTGGTGGCCTCGCCAGTCGTCGTCGCAAGAACAAGTAGACCCTGATGGGCTCCCGCGCGGTGCGGCCGCTTCAGGCTGCGCTCGTTTTGGTGGCCTTCGGCCCGATCCTCCTGGAATGGGCTGAATACACGGGAAGCGTTTCCCGCATCAATTACAGTCTCCTTGTACCCGTCCTAGCCATTGCTTTGGCTGGGACGGTTATGCGTACCTTGGCGGAAGTACCCGCCCCCACTCCCACAGAGCGCCAATGGGGTTATCTCTCCATGGCCATGGCCGGAATCCTGCTGTTTCTAGGCAGTTTGACCGCCATCTTCACCGTCTCCATTGCCGGGTTCCCCTTCGCCGTGCTCGGCTTACTGGGAATCGTTTATGGCAATCAGGGTCTTTTCCGCATGCGGTATGCCCTGCTGATGCTGTTCGCGATGGTGCCGGTGCCCTTACCGCTCTTGGATCGGCTCACGCCCTACATGGTGAAAGCCACAGGCGCGATCTCGGTCATGATGGTCAAGCCCTTCGATAGCGCCGCGAGCTGGATCGGCTCCGACCTGACCTACAACGGCTGGACCCTCCACGTCGCCGAAGCCTGTAGTGGCTCGGGCACGCTTCTGGTCCTCGGCACTTTGACCTTGTTCATGGCCGGGTTGTTCCGTCTGCGTTTGAAGGCGATGATCATCACCATGGTGCTGATCCCCTTCATCACCTTGTTCATCAATGGACTACGCATCGCGGTCCTCGCTTGGATCCTGGATGGATTCGGCGTCGAGGCCGTCACCGGGGTCTTCCACGAGGTCATCGGCCAAGGCGTGGTCATTGCCGGCGCCGTGGCTTTGGCATTAGCGGTCGACCGGATCAGCAATCGCATGGCCCGTAAGGCTGAAAAGCCCTCTGGAGGCACCTCATGAAGGGTTTCGCGTTGATGCCTTGCCTGGCCTGGATGGCCCTCGCCCTCGGCGGCTTGCTTTCCTACCTCTGCAATACCGGCATGGTCCCCACCATCGCCCCCGATCTGGATCAGCTCCAGGCGGAGATGGGACCGGTCATGCGCAACTACGAGATTCCGGTGGAGGCAGCCATCCTCGGCGACCTGCCACCCGAGCGCTTCACCTTCCAGAGCATTGCCGGCCCAGAAGGCCAAGAAGGGCGCCTCTATATCGCTTACTACAAGCGCAGCCGACGCTGGAGCGGACGTCCGCATGACCTGGATATCTGCTACCGCTCGATGGGCTATTCCGAGCTCGAAACCGAGCAATGGGAGCTGCCAGAGGGTGGCGTGGTTTGGGGTCGGGTGTTCGAGAAGCCCGATCGCAAGGTCCGCGTGGTGCACTGGCTGCAGAACCCTGGACTGGCTCCAGGACCGGATTCTGTCTTCAAAAAGATCTCGCGGCTGACGACTTCGCACGGCTTGAGGCAGGATATTGCCTCGATCTATATGGAATTCGACTATGAAAACGCGCCAAGCAAGGAATCCTTATCAGAAGCGGCTCAGGCGGTCATTGACGACGTCGAGAGCCTCTGGCGCTAAGGAAATGGCATTTTAATTTCCCGGCCGATTCTAGGATTCCTGAGTATACTCATAGCGAGTTCCAACTCCATCCCCTCAGGAGCTCAACGGCCTAACGGCATCCCCGCCTGTCATCCCCATGGGCTACCAATCATCTCTCCGTTCGTGCATGCCATTTTCTGGCCTTAACAGGCCACAAAGTGTGGTTTTGGAGGGCTTCACTCGATGAACGCCTTCCGCAAAAAGCCGCTTTCGCCATTCGGAAATTTGATCAAAAGTGAGCGCTATCGCCAGCCTCTTGAACCACCCTCCTTTTTCCGCACTTTGGCGCGTGAAAAAGGTCGTGCAGACCGCACCAATGAGGCCCTGACGCTGATCGTCCTGGGCGTTACGGATTCCTTCCCGGAAGACCGTGAAGCACTGCTCGATTTCCTGCAGAAACGCCTGCGTCTGACCGACGAGCTCGGCTGGATGGATGAGAACCACCTTGGTGTGCTGCTGCCAGCCACCACCGGTCACGAAGCGCGCATCGTCGCTGGATCCATCGGCGTCGCCATGGGCAAGGCCCGCGAGCGCTTCTCCTGCATCGTCTACTCCGATCAGCCTGGATCCCAGGAGGACCTGGAATCCGAAGAGGAGTCCGTCGAGGTGTGGGATGGCGAGATCGAACCGCTCTCGCCCCTGTTCCTGGTGCCGATGCCGAAGGGCAAACGCGTCCTGGACATTCTTGGCTCCGGCATGCTGCTGCTGTTGGCGCTGCCAGTCATGATCATGACCGCCATCGCGATTCGCCTGGAGTCGCGCGGCCCCATCATCTTCCGTCAGACCCGTGTCGGACAGGGTGGGCGCGGCTTCACACTGCTGAAGTTCCGCTCCATGGTGGTCGATGCCGAAGAGCTGCAAGCCAAACTCGCAGACAAGAACCTGCGTGATGGCCCTGCCTTCAAGATCGAGAACGATCCGCGCATCACACGCATCGGTAAGTTCATCCGCGCCACCGGTATCGATGAGCTGCCACAGCTGATCAACGTGCTCCGCGGCGAGATGACTCTGGTGGGTCCACGTCCGCCGATTCCACACGAGGTCCACAGCTACGAAGAGTGGCAGAAGGCGCGATTGCGCGTCGTCGGGGGTCTCACATGCATCTGGCAGGTGGATGGGCGTCTCGAGAACGTCAGCTTCCGCGACTGGATGCGCATGGACATCCGCTACGGCTCCCAGTTCAGCCCTGTCCGCGACCTTGGCTTGATTGCCCGCACCGCTTGGGTGGTGTTGTTCGTCCGCGGCGACCGCTAAACCGAGTCTGCACCAGCCGCCCTAGGGCGGAATCGACCCACGCGGCGCTAGACTGGGCTCATGGACCTCCCACTGGAAGCCCTTGAAGCGCGTGCGGCGAAGACTGGCCTAAGCGGCATTCCCACGCGGGTGCTGGAAGGCGTGCGGCTCAACGATGCCGACTGCCTCGCCATGTACCGCAGCGATGATGTCGCGCTGCTTGGCACCTTGGCCAACCATGTGCGCAAGCAGATGCACGGCGATGTGACGTACTACAACGTCAACATCCACGTGAACTACACGAACTACTGCAACCAGTTCTGTGGCTTCTGCGCGTTCCAGCGGCGCCCCGGCGATGATGGCGCCTACTGCATGACACCCGATCAGGTGCATGCCGAGCTCGCCAAGGCCAACCCCGAGGCCACCGAGGTCCACATGGTCGCTGGCGTCTGGCCGGCTTTGAAGTACGACTACTTCCTGGAGATCCTGCGTGCGGCGAAGGCGGCGCGCCCGGATATCCATGTGAAGGCTTTCACCATGGTCGAGATCGACGAGATCGTGCGCCTGGCCAAGAAGCCTTTGCCGGAGGTGCTGGATGAACTGCGCGAAGCCGGATTGGATTCGATGCCGGGTGGTGGTGCCGAAGTGTTCAGTGAGCGCGTGCGTCAGCAGTTGTATCCACGCAAGATGTCGTCGGAGCGTTGGCTGGAGCTGGCGCGTGGCATCCATGAGTATGGATTCCGCACCAACTGCACCATGCTTTATGGCATGACCGAAACCTTGGAGGAGCGGGTCGACCACCTCTCGCGTCTGCGCAATCTGCAAGACGACACCAACGGTTTCCAAACCTACATTCCGCTCGCCTTCCACCCAGACAACACGCCGAGCTTGAGCCATCTGCCGATGCCGAGCCCGATGGAGCGGTTGCGCTCAATCGCGATTGGGCGTTTGTACTTGGACAACGTCGCGCATGTGAAGGCCTACTGGATCATGACCGGTCTGGCGGTGGCGCAGGCGGCGCAGTCGATGGGTTCCGCTGACCTCGATGGCACGGTGTCGCAGGAAAAGGTCTACCACGATGCTGGTGCCAGCACTCCTGAGATCCTTTCGCGCAGCGATATCCATCGCTTGATCCGCGAGACCGGACATGTGCCCGTCGAGCGCGGCACCTTGTACGAGGTCCTGCGCGACTTCCGCGACGGCGATCCCGACTTCGCCAAGAGCGACTGGACTCCCTCCACCCTCGCGGTCTAGGCTCCTTGAGCAGCGACATTCCCCCACGTCGCGCGGGTGCACCTTGGAAGGTCGGCACGGTGCCGTACCTGGTGGCGCGGCCTCTGACTTGGGGCTTGGCGCAACACCCGGAGGTGGAGTTGGTCGAAGCTCCGCCGGCGCGGTTGGCGCAGATGCTGCGGCAGGGTGAGCTGGATGTCGCCTTGGCGAGTTCGGTGTTGGCCTTGGAGGAACCACCGTTGCCGATGTGGGAAGAAGGCCCTGTGATCGCATGCGATGGACCGATTCGGTCGGTGCTGTTGTTTTTGCGTCCGGGCTTGGAGGATCCGAAATCGCTGAAGAACTGGGCGGCGGACCCGCATTCGCGCACGGGACAACGTCTCACGCGATGGTTGCTGGAGCATGCCTGGGATCTGCAGGAGGCGGAGGCCGTCGACCTGGAGGCTGGGGTGGATCCCTTCGCCTTAAAGGTGGATGCCGTGCAACTCATCGGCGATCCGGCACTGGATGCGGTACACCAACATCCGGACTGGACCGTGGTCGATTTAGGCACGGCGTGGAAGGAAGCGACGGACCTGCCGTTCGTATTCGCCGGATGGATGGCGCGGCCTGACTTTGATCGCAGTGGATTGGCACCAATCCTGCAACAGGCTGCGGTGGATGGATTGCCGCAACGGGCGGCGATGGCCGTCGAGGCGGCGGGTGGTGACCGGGAAGAGGAGCGGTTCCTGCAACGGTATTTGTTGGAGGATCTGCGCTATGGCTTGGACAGCTCCACGATCCGTATTTGCCTAGAACGGCTGCGGGATGGTTAGGCTGGCAGTTTTGCTGCAACCCTGATCCTCTCGATGCGCCCGTCGCTAGCTCTACTCCTTGGTCTCGTTCTCCTGAGCGCCATGGCTCTGGTGTTGTGGTTGCAGCCGTTCCGCGAACAGGAAACCGGCCCGGCAAGCGAGCCTGTGATGGCGAAGGAAGAAACGCTTTCAGCCACTGCACCACGGGAGACGCAGTCCTCCTCACCGGCAGACGACTCGCTATCCCGTGAAGATCTCCCCAGTGCTGCTTCCTTCGGCTGGACCGGACGCGCCACCTTTGCCGATGGCCGACCAGCGCAAGGATTGGAGGTGGTGGTCCTGGCCTCCGATCGCTCGCGTTGGGCCGATAACTATCAAGTCACCGATGCCGATGGGCGTTACTTCATCGACGGTGGGCCTTGGGCGACTTTGAAGGAGGAAGATGCGCCGTTTCTATTCCTGCGCAAAGCCAGTACGCAAGACAACCCAGTGCAGGCCTTGCCCGCGAGCCCGCCGACCGAAGTGGATTTCCAGGTCGAAGGCGAGACGCAGGTCCGTGTTTGGGTTCTACACGGTGCAACCGGCGAACCTGTAGCCGAGGCCCCCATCCGCGCTTCGAATCTACGGGTTTCGATGGAAGCGCATGCGCAGACCAATGCTTCGGGATATGCGGATTTCCTGCTGCAATCCGGCACCCATTGGGGCTTTCGCTCCACCGTACCTGGGGTCGGCACCGGCCATTACACCGAGCTGAAAGTGAAGGAGGAAAGCGTGGAAGCGCAGTTGATCCTCGACTCCTTTCCCAAGCGCATCCAGTTGATGGCCCGCGATGCAACCACTGGCGCCGCCATCCCGACGGCCACCTACCACTCCCTGCATCACGACCCGCAGGTGCTCGTTTCCTGCGTTTATGAGTTGGCGAAACTCCCGCGCGTATTGCCCTATGAAGAAGGGGTACTCGACATGACTCTTGCGCGACCCAACCCTGCGTGGTTGCGTGTGGAGGCACCGGGTTACCAACCGGTTCAGGTTTCGGTGAGTGGACAGGAGGATCAAACCGTGCCCATCCTGATGACCCCGTTGCGCAAACAGGGTGTGCGCATTCTGGAACAGGAGAAGCCGACGTCCGGTGAAATCATGTTGCGTTATCGCCCCACTTATCAAGCCGTCGGGCGGTACGGGCACTTCATCTGGCGCGACCCGGAGTCGCATGTATTTGAAGTGCCGGCATCGGGATTCGTCGAGGTTTGGATTCCCGACAAGGCGAGTCAGCCGGAGATCTTCCTCTCCGCCAAATCGACCTCGGGATTGCGCCGCTATTGGAGAGGTTTGGCCGTGGCAGACTTCCCGGAGTCGGAATGGCGCATCCCCTTGTTCGACATCGCACAAGTCCAAGTACACGCGGCCGCAGCAAGCAGCCAGAGTTTGGGCGGACGTCTGCCGGAGCTGGAATGTGAAGTGACCTTGGATCCTGCGGCCAGGAGTACGCTGGATACGGAGAAGGATTACCGCTTCAAGGTGGAGCTCCTGCCGCACTCGAGGACGTCCGCCTCGGCCTACTTGGCAGCACCGTCAACCGTCCGCATCAGGACCTTAGGCCTGAACTCCCAGGTACTCACGGCCCATCTGGTGCCTGGAGAGCTCACCAAGGTTCAGTTCCCATACTGACGGAATTCTGAGCTATGCTGGGAAAATGCTTTTACCCCTGCTGCTCTCTCCCCTGACGATGATCGCGCCTCTCCCCGATGCGCAACAAACTCAGGTCACTCGCCTTGAGGTCACGGCTCAAGGAGTCTTTGAAGTCCATCCCCAAATGGCGCCGGTCGGGACATCGGGTTCCACAGCCGCGTTGGTCACAGCACCACGCTGGCAGGAAGACGATCTCGGTTTGGCCTAGATCGCGAACCATGTTGCCATCGGCGACCACGGCGCTGCCATGATCGGCGGCAAGGAACTGAACAATGAAAGCGTTGCGGTGTATGGCACCGGCAGCGGTACGCCGATCTTCGACAGTTCCGTACTTGGCGCCAACAACGTGCGTGTAGCGATGGCGTCGCGGGCACCCTTGGCCGCAGCCTTGGTCACCTCGGACACCGGCGGCGGCATCTTCCAAAGCACGGTGCACGCCTACGACACCACCGGCGCCGGCACGCCTCTTTTCAGTGTGGCTTTGCCCACGACCGGTGGCGTCATCGCCGGCCAGGTCGCGGTTTCGGCGGATGGTGGCCAGGTGACCGCCGTGGTCAGCAATGCCTCCGGTGTGCAGCACATCCGCGCCTACGATGCGACGGGTGCGGTCACCGCCAGCCATGATGTGGCACTGTCGGCAAACATCCGTTATGCCGCGATCGATGACACGGGTAAGCGGGTTTATCTAGGTCTGTATAACGGCACATGCGAGATCTATGAAATCGCCACTGGCGCGCTTTTGCATAGCCAGAGTCTCGGCGGCACCTTCGACAGCCACGCCTTCTCCGCCGACGGCACCACTTTCGCTTACGGCAACTTCGGCGGTCTGTATGTCGTCCGCGAGACTTCCCCTGGAGTTTGGGCACAAGTCGCCTCACGCTTCCACGCCGGTGGTCAGTACCTCGGACGTTGCGCCCTGAGTGCCGACGGCAACACTGCGGCTTTCGCCGTGCAACGTTACACCCCAGCTTCCGATCATCTCGAGTACGGCATGCTGGATGTCACCACCAACGCCGACTTGTTCGTGACCAGTGTCGACGCACCTGGCACGGCTTATCAACTTATCGCGAGTGGTTGCGCCTTGGATGCTGCCGGCGACGTCGGAGCCTTCGGCTCGTGGGGTGATAGCGGCGGCGTCACGGCCACCATTCAGGCGTTTGACCGCGCCGGTGCACAGACCGCCTCCATCACCACACCTGGTTCGGTCTTCTCCATCGGCATCGATGCCGACGGCGACGTCATCGCAGCTGGCTCCAAGGCCGTCCATGCTAATGCATTCGGCAGTGGCGGTAGCACTTGGTGCGTGGACGCGGATGATCAAGATTTGCACGTGCTCGGAACCGCACAGGTGGGCGGCGTGCTCAGCCTCGAGAGTCCGGCCGGTGCCACCTCGCTGACCCTCGGTGTTGCCAGCGCCCTCGCCACCAGCGTGACGCCCTTCGGCATCTCCGAGATCGATACCGGTTCCATGCTTACTACCGTCGGCCCGTTGCCTGTCGGCGGCGGTGGCCTGGTGATGCCTTTGAACGTGCCGAACAATCCCGGGTTTGCCGGAGCTGAGATCCACTTCCAGGCATTACGCGTGGTTGGTGGCGTCAGCGGGCTGACCAATAAGGTTTCGGTGCGCATGCTGCCGTAATCAGCGCGCGCTCTGCGGACGCAGCCTTAGGGCTCTTGCCGCAAAGAAGCCGTGTCGAGGTCGTGGTGGTCCGTCTTCTGGATGTGATCACCTCGACCTCGATGCGTAGTAGGGGCAGCCGCTCCAGCCGGCCGTATCATGGGCCTTGGGGATGCCCCCATTCCCATCTCGACTGTAGCCGACCTCGGCGCATGAGCCGCATCCGTCCTGTCTTCCCGCTGCCGAACCTGATCCTCTACCCAGGTTCTTTGGTGCCGCTGCACCTCTTCGAGCCACGCTATGTGCAGATGATGGAAGAGATGCTGGCAGCAGACCAAGATGAGCTGGTCGCCGCGACTCTTGCTGGGGATTGGGAAGATCAGTACTTCGAGGAGCCTTCGCTCTATCCCGTGGCCGGCTTGGGCCAAGTGCAGCAGGTCGCCCGCGATGCCCAAGACAACTTCAACTTGGTGCTGCGGGGAGAGGAACGTGTGCAGATTCTCGGTGAAGAGGAGAGTTCAGAAGCACAGCAGTACCGCAAGATCCGCATCGCCACGGTGGCGGAGCCTAAGGTGGCCGCCAAAGGGCATCCGGAGTTGCTGGCGGAGTTGTTGCAGCTGCTGTCTTACCTCACCGGCCAGGGCGTCGCGGCGCAGGATGGAGACACGCTCAACTACCTGAGTGATGTCAGCTTGGTGCAGATGCCACTTCCAATGGAGGAAAAGCTGCGCTTGTTCGCCATGGCGGATCCCGTCGCACGGGCCACGGCGTTGGTGGAGGCTTGGCGTCGGATGCAGAATCGGCCGGAGCCTCCGCCGAGTGCTTCAGGCTTTCATCCAGACAGCAACTGAGGCCCGGGCAAGGGCTGGGTTGGGGCTAAAATGGGGTCGTGGAACTCGTCCTCGTCCACCCTCAGATTCCCCACAACACCGGTTGCGCGGCCAGGCTCGCTGCAGCCTTGGGTTTGCGTCTGCACTTGATCGAACCGCTCGGCTTTTCGCTGGAGGATCGTTATCTGAAGCGTGCGGGCTTGGATTACTGGCCGATGGTGGATCTCACCGTGCACCAGGATTGGGACGCAGCCGCGGCTCATCTCGCGCGTGGCTCCGAACGTCCGCTGGCCGATCGATTGCGCTTGTTCTCGGCGCGGGGCGGTCATTCCTTGTTCACTTCCGCCTTCGAGGAAGATGATCTCTTGGTCTTCGGCTCCGAGTCGGATGGATTGCCAGCACCTTTGCTTGCGGCTTATCCGGAGAACCGGATCTACGTTCCCATCCGCGAAGGCGTGCGCAGCCTCAACTTGGCCAATGTGGTCTGCCTGGGTGCCTACACCGCAATGGACCGCGCGGGTTTAGCCCTGCCGGATAACGCCGGCGGGCATGTGCGGCATGATGCCGCCGACAGCTATCCGCAGCCGGCGGATGTCGCCAAGCGATCTGGTTGAACGCGGTCCTATTGGAACTCCGCAACCACCGGATAGTGGTCGGAGCAGCACCGTAGATCGATGCCTTCCATGGCATCGACGATCTCCGACGACTTCATCTCTTCAGCAAGCGCCGGGGTGGCGAGCAGGAAGTCGATGCGCGTGAGATAGGGCTTCTGGTTGTAGGTGTACTTTTCGGTACCGGCACAACTGTCCACCAAACCTACGGCCAGCAATTCCTTCACGGTCTGCTCCTCCGCCACCTCATTGAGGTCACCGCAAAGGAAGGCGCGGTAACCGGCATCCTTCTTCATCTCATCGGCGATGATCTTGGCGGCGGCGCGGGCCTCGGATGTGCGGATGGTGTCCGCGTTTTCGCCACCATGCTGTGACTTGAAGTGCACCACGTAGACATCGGCCTGCATCTTGCCACCGATGTGCACGCGTAGGAGATCGCGTCGGAACTGTTGTTCGCGCCCGAGGTCATCCTGGAACTTGAGGTGACGATAGGAAGTCACCGCCCCCACAGGTTCACGGGTCAGCACGCCGACATCGATGCCACGTCCGTCGTTGCCTTCGAAGAGGACCACCTCATAACCGAGGTCCTTCAGGTAGTCGCGGTTGAAGGCCTCCAACACGGCGCGGTTCTCGACTTCCTGCACACACAGGACATCAGGGTTCAACGCATGGATCACATCGGACATGCGCTGCTTGCGCTGCGCACCGACGAAACTCGGGTTGGTGCGTTGGTCGTCGGAGTAAGGATCGTCGTAGACGTCGAAGAAGTTCTCCAGGTTCCAGCTCATCACCCGCACCCCTTCCGCCACCGGACCGACGCGTGGCGCAGCCTTTGGAGCGGTCGCTGGATTCGCGGTGATGACCGTGCCATCGGTGCAGGCAATCTGATCGATCGATTCGACCACGATCTCTGGACCGCCCTTGTACTTCTTCACTTTGCCGCGAACACGAATCTCCTTGCCGACAAAGAAGTCCGCCGGCACCACCGAGAAATCGCAAGCCTTGCTGGCGAAGATCACCACGGTGAACTTGCCCTTCCACTCTTCATGGAAGTTCAAGAAGGTCGCTTTGCCGCTGTCATGCGTACGCACGACGGTCGCCACCACCTCCACCTTCTTGCCGTAATGCTCGTGAGTCTTGTCCCATGCGACGCGCGGGTATTCCGGATCCTGTTGATCCAAGGAATCTCCAGACTCCGATGCCACAGCCATCGCTGTAGCCGGTTGTGCAGCCGCCACCGGCGCCGGCGTCTGTTCATCCAAACGCGGCCAAGGCTTCAGATCGACCTGCGCGGAAAATGCGAGCAGTGCAGAAAGCAGGATCATCGTCCAGCCTCCTCAACCAAGGCTTTGACGCGCTCCAGCGCCTCATCCGCCGTGATGCCCTCCTTCGCTGCCGTATCGATACGCAAGCTCCATTCAACACCGCGCTCACCCGCATCTCGTCCGACGACGATCCGGATTGGAATGCCAACCAGATCAGCATCCTTGAACTTGGCGCCTGGGCTGACCTTCTTGCGCTCATCCCACAGCACGTCGATGCCCGCGGCTTCGAGAGTGTCGTGGATCTCGGTGGCCAGAGCATCCTGTTCCTCATTGCCGGCCTTCATCTGCACCAGGTGCACGGCATAAGGCGCAATCGGCAGCGGCCAAATCATGCCGCTGTCATCGTGGTTCTGCTCGATCGCACTGGCTGCAACGCGCGACACGCCGATGCCATAACAACCCATCCACATCGGCTTGACCTTCTGATTCTCATCGCTGAAGGTCGCCTGCATGGCTTCAGAGTACTTGGTGCCGAGCTGGAAGATATGCCCGACTTCGATGCCGCGGGTGATCTCGATCTCCCCTTCGCCATCGACCACCAGATCCCCCGCCTGCACCGTGCCGAAGTCGGCGGTTTCTGGCTGCTCCAGATCCCGTCCGAAGTGGACATCCAGATAGTGCGTATCGGTCTCATTGCCACCGCACAGGAAGCCGCGCACACCTTCCACTGAACGGTCGGCAAGCAGGCGGACGTCGTCGGCCAGACCAATGGGGCCGGCGAAACCGACCGCAGCGCCCGTGGCTTGCTTGACCTGTGCTTCATTCGCCAACTCGATGTTGAGGGCATCAAGATGGTTGAGCAGTTTGATCTCGTTCAACTCACGATCACCGCGGCACATGACCGCCACGATGTTCACCTCATCCTGCTGGTTGGTCACGGCATAGAGCACTGTTTTCAACATGCGCGTGAGAGGAAGATCGGGGAACATGCCCAGGAGGTCGTCGCAGGAACGTGCGGCGGGAGTGGGCTCCTTGTGCATGGCGACATCCTCGGAAGGCTCGGCGGGCGCGGAAATGCGCGAAACCGCCTTCTCCAAGTTGGCGGCGTATCCGGTGGCGCGGCACACGGCAATGGCGTCTTCACCCGTGTCGGCGTCGACCATGAACTCCTCGGAACCGGAACCACCGATCGCACCACTGTCGGCCTCCACCGGAGTGAAGCGCAGGCCGCAACGGCTGAAGATGTTGCGGTAGACCTCGCGCATGTTGGCATAGGAATCCGCCATCGCTTCCTGCGATGCATCAAAGGAGTAAGCATCCTTCATGATGAACTCGCGGCCACGCATCAAACCGAAGCGCGGACGGATCTCATCGCGGAACTTGGTCTGAATCTGGTACAGCGTTTGAGGCAACTGCTTGTACGACTGCACTTGGCGCTTCACGAAGGTCGTGATGACTTCCTCGTGGGTAGGGCCAAGACACACTTCCGAACCCTTGCGGTCCTGGAAGTGAAACAGGATGCCTTCATTGCAGTAGCGATCCCAACGACCGGATTCTTCCCACAGCTCGCGCGGCTGCATCGCAGGCATCAGCATCTCATGGCAACCCGCCTTATCGTGCTCTTCCCGCACGATGTTCTCGACCCGGCGCAGCACACGCCACATCATCGGACCATAGACATAAACACCAGCAGCCAGTTTCTGCAGGAAACCGGCGCGGGCCATCAGGGCATGGGAGCGGACCTCGGCATCGGCCGGATCCTCACGGAGGGTCACGAAAAGCTGGCGGGAAAGGCGCATGGCGGGGCATAGTCTAAAGTACCGGCGGACGGGTAGCATGAAGCACTGATGAATGCGCGGCTCGCCCTGCCTGTCCTCCTCGTCTTGTTGGCTGCGGCCGGCCTGTGGGTCGTGTTCGGCTCCGGCGACGATTCCACTGCGACCCACGGCAGCGAAGATGCCTCTCAGGACCCTGCCTCGGTCGAAGCCGGCTCCTTAGAGGGTGGTTCTGGCTCCAGCGGTGGCGGCCAACGCACCGACCTGGTGCCCGATCCCGGCACCAACCCGGATGACGCCGAGGAACTTGCCACTTCCGCATCGGTCCTGCCGAGTTTTTATGGGGTGGTTGCGGATGAATCTGGCGCTCCTATCCCGGAGGTCGTCGTGCATGCCTATGGCCTGGCTGGCTGGGCTGCGAACTGGGATGGAGACGAGAGCAAACTCGCGGTGCAGTGGCAGACCACCACCGATACCAGCGGACGTTTCGCCTTTCCCGCCACTCCGCGCGATCGCCTGCGGTTCTTGATCGAATTCGCGCATCCGGATTTCGCCGAAGCCTCCTCAACCAATCAGCCGGCCGGCGTCGGACGTAGCCGCGACCTTGGTGTCATCACCATGGGGCCGGGATTTGTGGTCGAAGGCACCGTCTTCGATGCTTACGGCACGCCTTTGGCAGCCGCCGAAGTCACTCCTTATCGTGATTCGGATACCTTCCGCTTCTCCAACTTGAAGCCGGACCAACGCGCATTGCTCGAACCGGTCCTCACCGATGATCAAGGTCAGTTCCGCCTCGAGAATCTGCCGCAGCGCGCGATTCGTCTGCAGGCCGATGCCAGCCATCACTTCGCCTCCTGGTCCAGTTCGGTGCAGGGACAGCACGGCGAATCCATCGACGGCCTGGAAATTCATCTTGGCACCGCACGTCAAGCTTTCGGTTTGGTCATCGGTGAACATCGCGCACCTTTGGTCGATGCGCGGGTGGTCGTCACGACTCAATCGCAAGACATCTCGGGTCAAGGGCGCGGCACCACCGAGACCACCAGCGATGCTCAAGGTGGTTTTGAGATTGCCCTGCCGGAGGAAGCCGATCGCATGACGGTAACCGTCGGCGCTGAGGGATATTGGGTCCTGGAGCGCAAGCTCAAGGAAGCAGACCTCGAGGGTTCGATCGAGTTCGAACTCAAACCGATTGAGCCGCTCACCGGTCTTGTGGTCAATGAATCCGGCCAACCCATTCAAGGCGCTACCGTGCGTCTGGTGGAGAACCGTCAAGGTCAGGTCAATCCGCGCGACATGGTCGCCAATGCCGAGGTCCTCACTGGAGAAGACGGCTCCTTCACCCTGACTCCGAACCTGCGCAATGCTTGGGGCGGACGCTTCACCGTCTACGCTTGGGATGATGTGCATGCACCCGGTGCCAGCGCGATGTTCCGTTTGCGCAGTGCCGATCGTTACAAGGCTCCGGATCTCAACCTCGTGCTTGTGGCTGGGTACTCCGCCTCCGGCACCGTGGTCGATCCTGCCGGTAATGCATTGACCAAAGCACGCGTCCACCTGCGCAAACTTCGCAAGCCGCGACGCAATGCTTTCGGTGCCGAACCTGGCAGCCAACGGGGCGGCGATATCTTCGCTCATGCAAACACCGATCTTGAAGGGAAGTTCACCTTCACCGGACTCAGCGAAGGGGATTACCGCATCGAAGCCTTCTACCCAGGCCTCTCCCCCGTCGACTCCGAAGACTTTGGCCTGATCGATACCGATTATGAGACGCGCCTGCAGTTGCATGAAGCCTGTGGCATCGCCGGCATGGTCGAGGGTCCGGTGGATCGTTTCCGTCAGCTGCGGGTAACGGCGAATGCACCTGGCTTCGATCCGCTGGATGCGAACGTCGCTGCCGATGGTTCCTTCCTGTTTGAAGAAATCATGCCCGGCACTTGGAATCTGCAACTCCGCGATGCCGACCAGGAGGCTTCCGGCATGGCCTTCGCATGGGGCAACACCGAAGCACTCGCGCGTCTCGACGGCCTCGAGGTCCCACCCGGCGCCATGGTTCCCGCGACCTTGCAGATCGACCTCGCAGGGCGCTCCGGCGTCACGGGTACCGCCAAGGTGAATGGTGTACCTGCCGCGGACTATGCGGTCTTCGTGCTGCCGCAGATGAGCGGTGGATTGGGCGCCGATGATCCTTTCGGCGGACGCAATCTGACGCGCCAAATGCGTGTCGCCACCACCGACTACGCCGGACGTTACTCCCTCGCCGCCCTACCTTCCGGCGATTTCTGGGTCATCCTCTGCCGCCCCGGACGCTTCCCCGACAACCTTCACGGCGGTGATAGCACCGGCCCATCCGGCCTCCAACGCCGCGACGCCCTGCTCCGTAACGGCACCGATGAGACCATCGACTTCGATGTGCAGATCGGCAGCCTTGCTCTGTCCGTGCTCAATCCTGGCGGCGGACGTGGAACCCGCGTGCGCGTCGTCCCGATGCCCGAAGACGGGCGTCGCAGCTTCAGCTTCCAACTACGCAGCAAGGGCTACAACCTGCAGGATGTCGCCGCTGGAGAATACGATGTCTTGATGCGCGACAACGCCGAGTGGATCTCCACCCGTGCCACCATCTTCGGCGGCGGCACTCAGGAAATCTCCCTCACCCTGCCCGACGTCGTCAAGAAGAAGCCGGGCACCAAAGCACAGCGATGAGCGGGTCCACTTTGCCGCGGATCCTGCGCTCCCTGGGTTGGATCCTGCTGCCGATTCTCACCTTCTTCGGCATCCTCTACTGCAGCGCCGCACCCTTCGCGCCGCAAGAGGTCGCTTCGATGCCGGATCCGCCGCAAGTGCAAGGTCCCGCGCCATCCTTCGACATCGCCGTCGCCCTGCAACACGCCGACGGCACTCCCGCACCCGAAGGCATGATCCTGTTCTTCGCACCGGAGCTCGCGACCACGCGGATGGATGCAGAAGGCGTTGCGCATGCGCGTTTGCATCGGGATGGCAAGCTGCAGTTCCTCGCCTATGCGCCGGGGCATGCCTTACTGGAAGGTGAGCGTGATTCCGCGCGCGGCGACTTGGAGCCAGTGCGATTGTTGCCGCTGCCGGATGCCGTCATCCCGGAAGGCGAGAAGCTGAACTTCCTCCCCCGCAGCGTGACTTTGTTGGATGATCAGGAACGTCCCTTGGTGCATGCATTGATTCTGGCGCGACCGGCAGCAAGCCGCGGCGCCGAACCTTGGGTAGCCTTCACCGATGAATCCGGTGTGGCCGTCTTTGCGGACACCACCGACGGAGCCTTGATCCTCGAAGCCTATGCCCCCGGCTTGCCGCCGCGCAAAGCCACCCGTTTCGAGCGTTGGGAACTTACCGCAGATGCCACCGAAGAGCGACGTCTCTTGGAGATCGCGCACCTTGAGGTGACGGGATTACCGCCGCAAGGATTGCTGACGTGGAAACGCGTCGATCTGAACCAGTTGCTGTCGATGATTCAGGTCACCGACGAAGGAAGTTTGATCCTCGGCCCCGTGCCTCCAGGGGTGTACCGCCTGCAAGTCGGCAATCGTCAGCTCGACGCGACTTTGAAACCAGGCTTGCAGACCATGAGCTTCAGTGCGACGGCTGCTCCTCAGGAACCGGCGCAGGATTAAGCTCCAAGTCCTGCAGCATGCCGCCCAGCGGTAGTTCCGCATCCGGCACAAAGCCGTAGAGCCGACGCCCTTCCAAGCCAAGCAACTGCGTGATCAACTGCGGCGTCATCCGACGTGTGGTGCGCAAGATGATCGGGTCGGTTCCAGCGAGGTCTTCCGGACGCGATGGTGTCCAGTACTTGAACGCCTTCTCCTTGGAACCATCGAACTTGGTCGGCAGGAACACAATCGCTCCAACTCCTGGTTCTGCTTCCGCGGCGGCCACCCGTTGCGGGCCACTGCGGTCGAAGCTTTCCCGCTGGATGAGATCCCAACGCGCCGTGAAACAGACGCCGCCGCAACTGATCATCGCCAACACCAACCCGCGACGCCATGCCACTGGCGCTTGCTCCAACAGCAGGAGTAATCCGAGGCACAGCAAGGCCAAGGTCTCGCCGGCGTAAAGCGGTCCGAGGTAGGCGCGATGTCCGGCGTACCAGTGAAGGGAATAGGCGACGGGAATCAGCGTGGCCAGCAGGATGGCGGCGCCGCCATCGCGTTTGCGCATCCGCCACGTTCCCCAGAAGGCCAAGCCGATGGCACCGAGCATGCCACCGAAGGCGACGGCCCAACGACCGGATTGGCGTAGGAGGCCGGCGAACAAATCCCCATTGCCGTAGACATCTTGCGGCACACGTTCGGGGCCCGGGAAGAACGGGCCATACTTGTCGGCGTAAAGGCTATAGACCGGAGTGAAGTAGGAACCCGTCAGTTCCTGATTCCACAGCATCGAAAACACCAGGAACGGCAGGCCGCCGAGCATCGCCAACGGGAGCGTGCGCAGCCGTTGTGCGTGCAGGATCAAGACGATGCCGCAACACAAGGCCAACAACAGCCCGGTGAGGGGGCGCGTCAGGAACACCCAGCCGGAGGCTGCACCGATCGCAACGGCCCAACGCAGATGGCCGTCGCGCACTTTGAGCAGGGCGAGATAAGCGGCCAAGAAGGCGGGCATCGTGAACACTTCGGATTGCATCGAAGTGTGCATCAACAGGAAGAACGGTGAGGTGCCCAAGACCAACACCGCAAGGCCGGGAGCGCGCAAGCGCAGTTGCCGCGCGATCAGACGGATCAGCCACAGGTCGAGCATGGCCGCGAGCAAGGTCGAAAGCAGCGGCATGCCGAACAGCGCTCCCAAAGTCAGGCCTAGAGCGGTGCCAGGGGCGTATTTGGAAAAGCGTCGGTCGGTGGCAGGATCCTCGTAGACCTGGCGGCGGCGGAAGACGTCCATCAGGGCGGCATCCATCTGCGGATGCACCGTGCTTCCAGGCGGGACCGCAGAGGGTGCCACATGGGGAATCGGTTCGGAGATGCGGCCGTCGATCAGCAACTCGGCCTGCAGCTGATAGGAGCGCTCATCATTGGTCACCGGACCATCCAGTGCGAACATGGCGACGCCCGGTGGCACCGCAGCAATCAACAGCGCCCATTTCCATGGGATGTTGCGCAGCGGCTTCGGCTTGGTCGTGAACACGAACAGCAAACCGAGCAGGAGGACGCAGCCCGCAATCGGCAGATCCCAAGTCTGCAGCGCCTTTTCATCCAGGAACCATGCCAAAAACGCAGGGATGGCCCCCAACACCAAAGCCGTGACCAATTGCTTGGGCACGACCAGGTCGAAATCCAATCCCGGCTCGGACGCTGTCTGGTTTTCCTGCATTCCCCTCCAGGTTATCCTCCCCCCATGGTGATGTCGTGGCTTGGACGCCTTCACGGTGTGTTCCTCATCTGGGGACTGCTGTTTCTTGGCGCGTCGATGATGGGTGCAGCCGGTTCGGGATTCGATCCGGATCGCGCGCGCTACAAGGAACCGGAGTTCCCCTACAAGAATGCCGGACGCCCGCGTTTCATCCTCAGCCTGTTCCCCGATCCCACTGGACGCACCCTCCTCATCCTCGACGGCGCCGAAGGGGAAGAAACCAAGGGTGTGCCGCCCCAGGTCGTCACGAACCTGACCAACTTCATGACCGAGCGCGGCATGCGTGTCATCCGTAGTACTGGCCGCGACGCTCTACCCCTCGCCAAAGATGTCGACTTGGTCCTACTCGCCTGCGACCTGCAGAAGTACCAAGACCTGGATTTCCAAGCCCTCGCCGCGACCATGCGCGGCCGTTACGTCTACGACTATGCCGGTTACTGGGCCGGCTCCCAGTCCTCGTCCGATGCAGCCGGACTCGCCATGATCAACTTCGCGCGGCAATTCTGGCCGCATTGGTTGGATCCGGACCTCAATGTCTTCGTCGAGCACCTGAAGTCCAAAGTCCCAGCAGGCGACGGCATTCTGCTGCTGCCCGGGCGCTTCCTCAACAACACCGTCACCCGCTCGCGTTGGTTCCTGCCTTTGAACTACAAGCTCGCGGACCGACGTCTGTACTTATGGAACCCGCAACTCGGCACCAGTTTCATCACCGAGTACTTCGAATGGGTGCTGGCCTACCGCGAAAAGGATCCGTGGAGCATCACCCAAGAGACGAAGATCGAGGAACGCAGTCTTTCGACTCTCCAAGACTTCGCCCCTATCCGCACCCTCACCGCCGACGAAATCGCTGCCGCCCAAACCCATAACGTGCAGTGGATTCTGTTCTGGTCGCATCAACCCGATTTCCACATTGCCGATTGGGAGTTGGTGCCGCTGGAAACCGCACTTTCCTGGAGTGAGGAGGCCGGCTCATGAGCTTCGTCACCGGCATCCTGCTGATCGTGTGCTCGGTCTTGATCGGGCGCGCCCTGCTGCCCGACCGCAAACAGCTACGGCGCTCGTTGTGGGAAGAACTCGGCATCGCCTACCTCCTGGGGACTGGCTTCACCGTGGTCGTCATCACCGCTGGCTTCTTCGCCGGCCTCAAGCTTGGCGTGCTTTGGTGGATTCCATTGCTCGCTGGCATCGCAAGCTTTGTCCTGAACCGCCGACGCCAAGACAGCCTCGGCGAACTGCAGGCGGCTCCATGGAATCGCCCCATTGGCATCGCCCTCGCCGTGATGGCCATCGGTTCCTTCCTCGCGACGCTCGCCCTTCCGCTCAACGAGTTCGACCCGCTGTATCACTTCGCCTACCGCGGCAAGGTCCTGCTTTACGACGGCACGCCACTCAGCGAAGCCATCACCGGCATGATCCACCCCGACGGCTATGGCCGCATGGTGACGCACCCGAACTACCCCTTCGGCATTCCAATCCTGGAAGCCTGGGTGAGCAAGTTCGGCGGCTGGAACGACCGTTGGGTGCAATTGCCACTCGCCCTATGGGCCGCTTGTCTGCCGATGGCCATCGCCTGTGGTTTGCGCAGCTATTCCAATCAAGCTGCGTCCACGGGCGCAGTCCTCGCAGCGGCAACGCCCATGCTTTACACCTCCAACTTCCCGGTGGATGGTTGGAGCAACCTGTCGCTGGCGGGCCTGGGCGGCGAGACCATCATCGGCGGCGGCGCTGACCTTGCAGTCGCCACCATGTTCGCCACCGCCTGCGCTCTGCTGCTTGCGGCTTACCGCAGCAACGACCGACGCACGGCACTTTGTGCTGCCTTGGCTTTGGCAGGTGCGGTGATGATGAAGAACGAAGGCCTGGCTTTGGCCGGTGTGCTGTTATTGGCCACCTTCCTCGGCATGATCGTGCCACCCCGACGCACCAAGGTCCTGTTGCCCTTCGCCGGCATCGCCATCGTCGGCATCCTGCCTTGGGTGGGCCTGCGCGCCCAACTGCCTGCCATCGACGAGAACTACAGCGATCAGATGACCGTCGAGAATGTCCTTCACTACCTCGGTGGCGGGCGCGAACTGGTCGAGAAGTCTCCCGAAGCCGTTTCCAAACGCGCCGAGATCGATTTCGATGCCGCACCGGCTCGCATCGGCCTAGTATGGGAGGCCTTCTTGGAGGAATTCCTCAACTGGCGTAGCTGGGGCATTCTTTGGCTGTTGGCCATCGTCAGCCTGCCGTTCACAAAGCCGCGGCTGTTATCAGCGGAACATCGCTGGTTGACCCTGTTGGTGCTGGGTGGAATCACCCTCTACTTCCTCATCCTCCTGGTGACACCCTGGAATTTCCCGAACCTGAGGACCAAGGGCATTCCGGAACGGCTGTTGATTCACCTGGTCGGACCGATTCTTCTGCTTTTCGGAACCGCAAGCGCATTGGGGCAGTCCAAGAAGGTGCCTGCAGGACCCGGGGCGGCTCAAAGCTAATCAGCCTTTCTGCCGATAAAACGATGTCTTGGGGCCGAGCCCTGTGGCAGACCTCACGCATTAGAATGGTGTCGATGTTCCGGCCCAACCACCTTCCTACCCTTCGCAACTTCCTCGGAGCCGCCCTATTGGCGCTTCCGATGGCTGCTTGTGGTTCCGGGGAAGCCGGTGATTCGGAGAACAATCCCGGCCAAGAAACCACGCAATCCGGCGACTCCGGCAGCAAGACTGCTGAGAAGAAGCAGCGCCCGGTCATCCTGATCTCGATCGACTCCTTGCGCGCGGATTTCACCACGCCTTATGGGCATGTGCCGCGCTACGCACCGGAAGAAATCACCACCCCCTTCCTGCAGTCGGTCGCGGATAACGGAGTGCTGTTCGAAAACACCTCGGCCGTCGCACCTTGGACTCTACCGAGCCACATCTCGATGTTGACCGGCATGGCTCCGGTCGAACATGGGGTACGCTCGAGGAAGTTCTCGCTGCACAAGGATATCGAGCTGGTCTCGAACGTCTTCCGCCGCAATGGGTATCACACCGGCGGTTTCTTCACCGCTCCCTTCCTGCACCCTGCATGGGGATTCAAACGGGGCTTCGATGTCTACGTGCCCGCTGCCGATTACCTCGGTTCGGTCGAGAACGGCGAGATCCTGATCGCACAGGGCAAGAGTCCTGAAGTGGTAGAGCTGCACTCGAAGTCGCATACCGACAGCCGCACCGGTGAGCAGGCCGTCGACCGTGCCCTGCGTTGGTTGGAGCGCGATGAGAAGTACGAAGAGTCCTTCTTCCTGTTTGTGCACCTGTGGGATCCGCACTACGACTACTTCCCACCTGCGGAGTATCGCGAGCGCTTCCTGCCTTTCGAGTCTTCGATCGTAGGCGATGAGCTGATGGTCCCCGACCAGATTCCTACCGAGGAACAGCTCGAGCATCTGAAGGCCCTATACGAAGCGGAGATCCGCTACACCGATGACCAGATCGCGCGCCTTTATGCCCAACTCGAGGAGTGGGGCATCGCCGATGATGTCATCCTTGCCATCGTTTCGGACCATGGCGATGAATTCCTCGAGCACGGTAATCGCGGACACCACCTGACCTTGATGGAAGAGGTGATCCACGTGCCCATGATGCTGCAGGCACCTGGTTTGGTCGAGCCGAATCAGAACGTCAAGGCGACGGTCTCGATCACCGACCTCTCCCCCACGCTGCTCGACTTGGCAGGACTCCCGGCATGGGAGGATCGCTCTGGCCGCAGCATGCGTCCTCTGTGGGAAGGCGAAGATGTCGACCGTGAGGTTTCCATCGACCTGCTGCGCCCCGCACGCAAGATGCAGCTTCAGGGATACCGCAAGGGCCTCTGGAAGGGCATCCAGGATGTCTCCAAGAACCTGTTCCTGATCTACGATCTCGAATCCGATCCAGGTGAATTCGATCCCGAGGTCACCAACATTTCCGCGGACCACCCGGTCGCAAAGGCTGCACTGGATTTCCTGACCCGTCTGAGTGAGATGCAACACCGGGTGCATCTGGTCAAGGAGGCTGCAGTCATTACCAACCTGCTTTCCCAAGTCGGCTACGTCGAAGACTAGCCAGAATCGATAAGCTCCCCCCCAATCACGAACCATGAAAATCACGATCGTCGGAACCGGATACGTCGGCCTCGTCGCTGGCACCTGTTTCTCGGAGATGGGCAATACCGTCACCTGCATCGACATCGATGCCGAGAAGATCGCCCGACTCCAGGAGGGCTTGATTCCTATCTATGAGCCTGGACTGTCCGAGATGGTGCTCAACAATGTGCGCCACGACCGCTTGTTCTTTTCGACCGACCTGAAGAAGGCCGTGGAGGAAGCACGCGTGGTCTTTATCGCCGTAGGCACCCCTTCGGGCGACGATGGCTCTGCTGACCTGAGCGCGGTCTACAAGGTCGCGGCGGATATCGGACGCCACGCCAATGGTCCGAAGCTCATCGTCGACAAGTCGACCGTGCCGGTGGGAACCGCTGCACGCGTGAAGGAGTTGGCACAGGCCGAGTCGAAACACGCCATGTCGGTCTGCTCGAACCCCGAGTTCCTGAAAGAAGGCGCCGCCATCGACGACTTCCTCAAGCCGGACCGCGTGGTCATCGGCGCCGAGAACGAGGAAGACTTCGAGATCATGAACGATCTCTACAAGCCCTTCGTACGCAATGGCGCCCCGATCTACAACATGGATCCGACCTCGGCGGAGATGACCAAATACGCCGGCAATGCCATGTTGGCCACGCGCATCTCCTTCATGAACGAGATCGCCAACATCTGTGACCGCGTCGGTGCGGATGTCAATATGGTGCGCCAGGGAATCGGTAGCGATTCGCGCATCGGCAAGCCTTTCCTCTACTCCGGTATCGGATACGGCGGTTCCTGCTTCCCGAAAGACGTGAAGGCCATCATGCACACGTCGAAGCAATACGGTTACGAGTTTAAGATTCTCGAGGCCGTGGAAGACGTCAATAAGGGCATGAAGAGCCTGATGCTCGACCGCATCACCGAAGTCTATGGTGAGGATCTCACCGGCCTGACGGTTGGTCTTTGGGGTCTGGCGTTCAAGCCACGTACCGACGACATGCGCGAAGCTCCGGCCATCACTTTGGCCAAGGGCCTGCTCGAGCGTGGCGCCAAGGTGCGCGCCACCGACCCGGAAGCGATCGCCAATGCACGCGAGATCATGGGGGATCAGGTCGAATACCTCGATGATCCCTACGCAGTGATTGATGGCGCTGATGCACTGATCCTGTGCACGGAATGGAACGAGTATCGTCGCCCTGATTTCGAACGTATGGCGCAGATCATGAAGCGCCGTTTGATCCTCGATGGCCGCAATATCTACCCTGCGAGCCTGATGGAACAGCATGGCTTCGAGCGGATCGGTGTGGGTATCCCACCGGTGCGCGTCGGCGTGCAGGCCTGAGCTCGACGGCTCCACGAAAAGAGGCGGTCCGACCTTCCCGGGTTGGACCGCCTCAACAATTAGGGTCTTCTGTCTAAGGAGTTTCTCCTACAGGCGACGGACTTCAATCCGTGCCGCGTAGGGACCCCAGTCGTAGGTTGGGGCATCGAGGGAACCGATGCCGTGAATGCCATTGGAGAAGTGGATGAAGCCGACGTCTGGGGTGGCATCGTGCACGCCACCGTTGCCGCAAGGCGGGCCAGGGATGTACATGCAGTCTTCCGAGTTGTATTCGGTACCGGCGTCGAACACGGGCGCGAAGAACACGGCTTCGGAAGTGTTGCGCATCTCGGAAACGGAATCGAGTCCGAAGAAGGCGTCGTTGGTGGTGACGAGCATGCCGGCGATACTCAACTCATCGTGGTAACCATCAAGGGTGATGGTGGTGGCCATGGAAGTGCCTGGCGCGATGTTGGCTGGGAAGGTGACGACGTCGAGCACTTCGGAGTTCGCCCCTAGCGCGGTGGCAAGACCACTGTTGTCGCCATCCTCGGCGAGGGCCTGCAGCTCTGGGGACGCGGCACTACCAGGCTCGAACATCTGCGCGCCGTCGCTATGCGAAGCGACGATCGGTGCGGAGAAGACCTGATTGGAGGTGAGGTTGGTGATGGTGACCTCGAACATCACCGGGCCGTCCGGGGATGGACTCTCGGCCGTGGCGCCGTCGGTCAGGATCAGGGAACCGGCGACCGCCGCGGCGATGCCAAGAGGAAAGAGTGTGTGGATGCGAAGCATGGTGTTGTAGTGCGGGCTGCGGCGAACTGCCTTCCCGACGCTTCTAATCCTGGGATATCCAGATCACATACCTGTCATGACAAGTTAACGTTTCTATCACAGGCTTGTGAGTTTCCGCACGCCTTACGCCTAGTCCGAAACCGCGAGTCGGAAGCGGAACACCGTGCCGACGCTTGGTTTCGAGTTCACCTGAATGGTGGCCCGATGCAGCGCAAGGATCTGCTGCACGATGGCTAGACCTAATCCGGTACTGCCTTTACCGACGTCCCGATGCTTCGCCACGCGATAGAAGCGCTCGAAGATGCGCGGCAACTCCTCTTCGGCGATGCCTTCACCGGTGTCGATCACGCGCACCTCCAGACTGCCTTCATGCTCAATCACGCGCACGCTGACCTTGCCCCCCGCTCCGGTGTGACGCAGTGCATTCGCCACCAGATTGCCGAGGGCGCGTTCCAGCAGGGAGATGTCGGCGCGGACCAAAGGCAGGTCTTCCGGCACCAATGCCATCAGTTGGACTTGTTGCTTCTCGGCTTGCGGACGGAAACGCAGCACCAAGTCATGCACCAACTCCCCTAAGGGAAAGTCCTCCAACTCCAGACGAACAGCCCCGGATTCCAGACGCGAGAGCTCCAGCAGATCCTCCGTCATGCGCTGCACGCGGTCGGTATTGCGCCGTGCGATGGTCAGTACTTCCGCCCGCGCGACGTCGTCCAGTTCCGGCCAACGTTCACTGAGGTGATCCAGATATCCCCGCAGCGACGCCAAAGGGGTACGCAGATCATGCGAGATGCTCGCCACCATCTCTCGACGTTTGCGATCCCCCTCTCGCACCTGCTCCATCTGTTCCTGCACACTCTGCGCGAGGAAGTTGAAGCCTTGAGAGAGGCGTCCGATCTCATCCTTGCTGCGGACCTCGCAACGCACATCCATGTCGCCTTCCTCGAAGGACAACATCGCATTCTGGACCTTCTTCAAGTCGCGGGTGAGATAACCGACGATCACCATCGAGGTCAGCATCGCGAGCAACAGGATGCCGCCGACCACCCAACCCGCTTGGCTCAGGAGAGGTCCATCGATCCCGGCTTGCGTGGTTGCGGCAAAGGCCTGATCGCGCAGGATGGCATAGACATAACCATCCTTCACATTGCCTTCCTCGATCGGCCAAGCCGTGAACACACGTTGTTGCTGCGGACGTCGAGGGTCGACTCCAAACACGGCCTCCTGCGGATCGTCGAGGAAGGCGCGGATCGGCTCTAGGGGCACTTGATCCAGCTTCACGGCGTCGGGCGGAGCATCGTAGCCGAGGATCTTGCCATCGGCGTCGAGCAGATAGAGCTCGAGGGTGGGATTCACCGCCATCAACTTCATAAACACGCCGCCGAGTTCCTTTTGATTGACCGCCCCCCCTTCGAACAGGTCTGCATGTTCGACCACCGCACGCGCGACGTCGCGATTGACCTGTTGATGGGTCTGATCGAAGTGCGCACGCGCCAACCCCAAACTCCACGGCACCATCCACACCGCAAGCGCGAGGAACACCACGCTCAATCCGAGGATCATACGAAAACGCAAGCCACCGAGGTTCAACATGCGCGACTCACGGCATCGTTGAACTTATAACCTACGCCCCACACGGTCAGCAGGTATTCGGGATGGCGGACATCCGGTTCGATCTTGCCGCGTAATCGATTGATGTGACTGTTCACCGTGTGTTGATAGCCGTCGTAGTGATAACCCCAGACGGCGGACAATAGGTCATCGCGGGTGAACACACGTCCAGGATGCGATGCGAAGTGCAGCAACAGATCGAACTCCTTCGCCGTCAGCTCCAAGCTTTCCTGTTCGCGCAATACTTCCCGACGCTCCGGATGAATGCGCAGATCCCCGCGCACCAACACCCCTTCCGCATCGACTTCGTTTTCCGCCTCGTCGCCGGCATAGCGCTGTGACCTACGCAACGCCGCCCGCACCCGTGCCACCAATTCACGCACGCCCATAGTCTTGGGCATGTAATCATCGGCCCCCATTTCGAGACCGAGCACGCGGTCAAGCTCGGTATCCCGCGCCGTCAGCATCAAAAGCGGGGTGTGGTTCTCTGCTTGACGCAGATGACGGCAGACCTCCAGTCCACTGATCCCGGGTAGCATTAAATCCAGCAGGATGAGGTCGAAGCTGGAACACGCAGCGAGCTCAAGCCCCACTTCACCGGAAGGTGCCAAAACGACATCGAAACCTTCCTCGCGAAGGCTGATGCCCACGAGGTTGGCGAAATCGAAGTCGTCTTCAATGAGGAGGATGGAAGGAGTCATTGGATCCTGGAGGTCTCCATCTCATCCTGCATTCTTCACGAAAGCGTCACCGTGACAGTTTTTTTGGATTGACAGGAAGATTCTCTTGTTGATAATGAGTCTCAGTACCAACAAGGGCCACATTCCCCCTCATCCCATGAGCCTCGAAAACCTCTACCAAATCCCTCAGACCCATCTAGACGCCATCCTGAGGGCCAATTTCGACATCCGTAGCCTCGCCAATCGGCTGGGTGGCTATGGATTTCCCAGCCAGGCATGCTGCCATACCTACGCCAACGCCATGCAGGCTTGGGCCGAAGAGGTGCGCTTTCGGCATGGCCTCGGCTGGCTGCTCGACCGCATGCACCGGTCCTTACTCGAGGAGATCCGGCATGCCGAAGCCGACCTCATCGTGACCTACGCCAAACGTGCCGATTACCGCAAACATTCCGATTTCGGCGGACTACTTTGGGCTCTGCAATCGGATTCCCGGGCCGACGTCCGCGCCTGCCTGCCTCTCCTCCTCCACCGCGTAATGCACGACAGCCTGCGCGCGCTTTCGGCTTAGGGATCCAGCCTTCGATTCGACGTTGGGGGCCTCCAGAAGCCCTGACTGGGCATTCTTCCCCCCTTACCTCGGGGCGTCATCCGACTACAATACGCTCCCATGGCCCGCCCAGTCCCCAACTACGATTCCCTTGCCGCCGACTTCCCTCAGTGGGAAAAAGTAGGCGACATGATGGACCAGTGCATCGACCTGATGCTCAACCATCGCCAGTCCGGCCACCCTGGTGGTTCGCGCTCGAAGGTGCAGACATTGGTCGCCCTGACCCTCTCCGGCGCGATGCGCTGGGATGTGCGTCGTCCTGATAAGGCATTCGGCGACAAGTTCGTGCTGGTCGCTGGCCACTGTGTGCCGGTGGTCTACGCGATGCTTGCGGTCTACAACGAAGCGCTGCGTCGGATGTACAAGAAGACTGGCGATGAGAAGTACGCCGTTTACGGTGGTGCAGAGCGCACCTTGGTCTGGGAAGACCTGCTCGACCTGCGTCACAACGGCGGCCTCTCCGGTCACGCGGAAGCAGAAGGCAAGACCATGATCTTCGCCGCCAACACTGGACCTTCCGGTCACGGTGCTCCGGTTGCTGCCGGTATCGCACTGGCACTGAAGCATGCTGGTGCTGAAGAAGTTCGCGTCTTCGCGGTCGAAGGGGAAGGTGGTCACACTGCCGGTTGTCATCACGAGACCAAGCACACCGCTTGGGGCCTCGGTCTCGGCAACCTCAACTATCTGCTCGACTGGAACGACAACGGCATCGACCCGCGCGTCTATTCCGACATGGTCTACGGCGAGCCGCAGGAGTGGTTCGAGAGCTATGGTTGGCGCACCCAAGGCGCGGAAGATGGTTCCGATTACGCGCAGGTCACCAAGGCCATGCTCGACAACGTCTACGCCGAGGGCGACCAGCCGCGTTGCACTTGGTTCAAGACCATCAAGGGCCGTGGTTATGGCGTGACCGGTTATGCCTCGCACGGTGCCGCGCACAAGCCGAACTCCCCGGTGTTCTGGGAGACCAAGGCTTACTTCGCCGACAAGTACGGCGTCGCCTTCCAGGGGCAGGGTGAAGAGCGCCCGGCTTCGGCCGAAGACTTCCGCGCACAGACTGCGTCGCACCTTGAGACCACCATGTCTCTCCTCGACGACGACAACTTCTGCGCTTGGTTGGCGGACCGTCTGGTCGAGGTCGGTGATAGCGTCCCGACCGAGATCGAAGGCTTCAACCTCAACGACGTGGATCCTTCCACCGATCCAGAGCTCACCGATCCGAGCACCATTCCTGCCGACCTCTTCGAGGCTCCAGGCAGCTCCGCTCCGAACCGTAAGGGTTTCGCCACCATCGGCGCGCACCTGAACGCGGTGGCACGTCGCAAGTATGGCCGTCCAGTGGTCGTCGCCTGTTCGGCCGACCTCGCCGACTCCACCAACATCTCTGGCTTCGCTAAGGACTCGGGTGATTCGGAAGGCTTCGGTTGGTACGACCGCAAAGACAATACGGCTGGTTCCCTGCTCCCTACCACCATCACCGAGTTCAGCAACTCAGGTCTGATGTGCGGCCTGGCTGCGACCAACATGTCGTTGGCGCCGGAACAGAGCTTCCGCGGATTCTGGGGTGCATGCTCCACCTACGGCAGCTTCAGTTACCTGAAGTATGGCCCGATGCGTCTGTACTCGCAACTGGTGCAGGACAGCCCGCTGAAGCACGGCAAGGTCATCTGGGTTGCGGGTCACAGTGGTCCGGAAACGGCAGAGGATTCGCGCACGCACTTCGGCATCTTCTCGCCAGGCATCACGCAGTTCTTCCCGCGTGGCCAGGTGATGGACCTTCACCCCTACGAGCCCAATGAAGTCGGTCCCTGCCTGATGGCAGCGTTGGCACAGGATGTGCCCATCGTGGCGCTGCACCTGACCCGTCCGAACATTGAGGTGCCGGATCGTGAGGCACTGGGCATGGCGTCGCACATGGATGCGGCGAAGGGTGCCTATGTCATCCGCGATTACGATCCTTCGCGTCCGGCAGAGGGGTGCATCTTCGTGCGTGGAACTTCCAGCACGGCATCGGTGATTGAACTGCTGAAGAGTGGTGCATTCGATGGTGATGGCCCGAACGTCAAACTGGTCGCTGCGATCAGCCATGAGTTGTTCATGCTGCAGCCGGAGTCGTATCGCGACAGCGTCTTCAACAAGGAAGACTGGTTCGACAGCACCTTCATCACCAATGGCGCACGTCAGATGATGTGGTTGTGGACCGCCCACAGCACCAGCTTCGACTACGCCATGGGTTCCGACCACGACGACCGTTGGCGCACCGGCGGTTCCGGCCCAGAGATCATCGCCGAGGCGAAGATCGATGCGGAAAGCCTGCGCGAAGGCATCCAGCGTTTCGCTTCCGAGCGCGAGCAGCGTTTCATCGCTGCAAGTGCACCGGCGACGGCACAGGTCTAGGCAGTAGGCGCCTCAAAAGGAGCGTCACGGGAAACCGTGGCGCTCCTTTTCTTATGGCTCGTCGTTCGGCTCGAACACGACCCAATGCACTTCCTTGCCCCGGAGGGCACCGAAACCGACACGGCCGTCCTGCGGGTGGAATATCGGCGCGGTGACGCGGTCGAAGCTTTCGCTTTCCACACCATCCACCACCACGAACCAACTTTCCTCGCTTTGCGCGCGGAAGGCAATGCGTTTCCCTTTGGGGCCCCAAACCGGATCAGCTGCATTGCGATAGGTCTTGCCGACGGGTTCATCGTCGATCACCAGTTGGAAGGTACCTCGGAGCTCCGCCAAGCGGAATCCGCCCGTATCCCGGTCGGCCAGGAAGTGATACGGTTGTGCAAACCAGGAACTGCCGAAGGAATTCGAGCGCAGAAGAATCGGGTCCGCGCCGAGGTTGGCAATCACGGCAAGTGACTTCGCCTTGGGCGACCACACCGGCGGGCTCAGGAGATCCCAGCGTCCCTTCCATGGCTTCTTTCCAGCCATCACGCCAACCTTCTCTCCATCACGGAACAGGAAGGCCAGCTTCTTGCCTTTGGGGCCCAGGGCAGGCGCGGCAGCCGCATCAAAATCATGGTCGACGTGCTTCCCATTCAGATAAACGTGAGAGCGGTCCAAGCCTCCACTTCCGGTCTGGAATGCTAGCTTGGAAGAATCCGCACTCCACACGAGACTCTGAATGAACATCGCAGAGACCAGTTCCTTCTTGCCCAAATGCAGGGTCTTTTGCATGTTCTCCTTTTCGAGCACGTAGGCGATCTTCTTGCCGTTCGGGCTAAGCGCGAACTGGAACCCTGGACGACGCTCCTGCTTCGCGACCACCTTGTCCCCCAGATGCAGCGCATAATGCCCTGCTTCGAATACGGAGTTATTCCTGAGCACGGCGCCATTGCCTCTCCAATAGGCGATGGTCTTGCCATCGACGGATGATTGAGGAATACCAACCCAATCATCTTCCACCAACAATTGGCCATTCAGATAAGCCTTGCCGTCGGAGATCTGCCCATCGACATTAGCCATGGTGGACCAACCGAACTGATGTCCGCCGTTCTTCAATGGGCCAAAATAGCTCAGGTCCGGTGGGTCGACGAAAACACCATTCGCAAAGATCCGTTGTTTGTTGGGATCCCCGACCAGAAGGTAGACGTCCTTCAGATTCTCATGGAAGGCGAAGTCGAGAATCGGCGGCGTGACTTCCGGGAGAGTCAGGACTTTTCGGCTGGTCCATAATTCATCCGATATCTCTTGGGCGCTGGTCGTTGGGGCCAAGCCAAGTGTGGCAGCAAGAATCAGGACAACAGGTAGGGGGTAAAGGAGAGCCTGCATAGAACTCCCTTATAGTCCCCTCCTCTCATTTCGTGCCAATCTTCGACTGAAAGGTCATCGCCAATCCGCCCGGCGCCAACAGGTAATAGATGCGCTCCCCATGGGCTTCCATCGGGCCGCGGGGTTCAAGGCCTTGGCTGCGTGCATGTTCAGCGACGGCATCGGCGTCTTCCACTTCCACCTGCAACATGATGCCGGCGGGCATGCCTTCCCCTTCCGGCCACACTTCGAGGCGGGAATCGCCGGCGAAGAACAAGCCGCCCTGAGGCGAGTCGGGATCGTCCGACTTCAGGGGCTTGGCCACACAAGGAAAGCCGAGGCCGAGACCGAGGAACTCGACCAGAGGGTCGGCGTCAGGGGAGACGGCGACGAAGCGGATGCCTTTCAACTCCATGGGCGGGAGTCTACACGCCGCGGCGCAACCAGCGGCGGGCGACATCACTGGTCACGTCGGCGAGCATGACGAGCAAGGAGCCGAGCAGGACGAGGAACAGGAGGACGTCGTAGCGGTCGTGGGCGCGGGCCTCGAACAGGTAGTAGCCGAGCGACACGATGCCGAGCATGCCAAGCACCGTGGCCTCGCGTACGCAGGTTTCGAAGCGATAGAAGAAGTAGAGCAGGTAGCGGCCGAGTGCCATCGGGAAGACGCCGGCGATCGCCACTTCCTTGCGCGTAGCTCCGGCCATCGACATGGCCCGCAACGGTGGAGACGGCAGGTTTTCGACCGTCTCGCAGCCGAGACGTCCGAGAATGCCCGCATTGTGGATCGCCAAGGCGAGGATCGCCGGCCAGGCATTCGGCCCCAACATGGCGAGCAGCAGATAGGCCCAGATGTATTCCGGCACCGCACGCAGCAGGATGCACAGGAACCGCACCACCGCCGCCACTCGATCGAGCGCATGACTGCAGTCGCCATGGCCCGCCGTCGCGTGTGGCACGAAGGGATGCGCGCTCATCAGGTTGCGTGCGCCGAAGGCTCCGAGCAGCGCACCGACCAATCCGGCCAACACGATCGCGACCACCGAGATGCAGAGCGTGGCGAGCAAGCCGTCGTAACCGTACTGCTGCAGTTGACTCATGGTCCAACTACCGAGGGTGCTCTCCCCTTCCACCGCCGCCGCGCCTTCGCGCAACGGCGCCGGCGTGGCACGCACCAGGAAACGTTCGAGGTTGTCCATGCGCCGCGCACTGAACAGGTCGGCGAAGTCGATGTCGGAGATGCTCCAGGCCAGGCCGGTCAGTCCAACCGCGGCCCATGACGACCATCGCAACATGCGACTCCGCGGCCGTGCCTTCCACAAGCGTTCCACTGCAGCGACGGAGTCCTGCTTCAAACCACGAACCTCCGACGTAACTGCGCACTCCACGCCTCCAGAAGCAACACCACCAGGATCAAACCATAGAGGTAGGTCCAGACCTCGCGGTAGTGCAAGTTCTCGAAGGATTGCTTCAGGTACAGGCCCACCGTGGTGAAGCCGAAGAAGCCGAGCACCGCCGACGACCGCACCGCGCATTCGAAGCGGTAGAAGGTGTAGGCCGCGATGTCCGGCAACGCGCGGGGCAGGCGTCCGAACAGGAATACCTGCAGCGGCGCGGCGCCGATCTGATCCAGGGCGTCGGCAGGGCGGCCATCGTTCTCGTCCAGCATCTCGGAGAAGACCTTACCGAGGGTACCGGCGTAGGGAATCAGGATTGCGAGCACCGCGGCGGCGGGATTGAGGCCGAGCGCGGCGAGCAGGATCAGCGCCCACAGCAGCTCATGCACCGACCGCATGGCGGTGAGCAGGAAGCGCAGCGGCCAACGCACCATGCCGAAAGCCGCGGGACGTGCTTTCCAGAAACTCGCGGAGGCCAACACCCCGAGGCCGAGCCCCGCCACGAAGGCCAAGGAGATCGCCGCGATGGCGTAGACAAGCGTATTCCAGAGGCCCATCGCCACCTTGAGCAGGAAGGGCGGCGCGTTCTCCGGAAGGAAACCGGTGGTCTCATAAGTGAAGGCCGGGCGGAAGGCCGCGGCGAGGAAATCCTTCACCAAGTCGGCACCGTTGCCTTCGGGGAGGAGGTCGCCGAGACGCAGGCCCAGCCCGAAGTAGGCCAACAGCCCCAGCGCCGCGATGATGCTGAGGATGCGTGCGCGACGGGTCAGTGACCAGCCCGACGACACCGCGAGGTCAGGCATCCGCAGCCGACTCCTCGTTCTCCAGACGATAGAGATCCTCCACGATTCCCTCGCTCAAGGCCTCCGGAGGTCCATCATGCAGGACCTGGCCTTCGCGCAGGCCGATCACCCGCGGGAAGAACTCGCGCGCCAGACCAAGGTCGTGGATCGACACGATGAGGGTCCAGCCCTCCTCTTCAGCCAACTCCACCATGAGCTGCACCAGGCTGCGTGCGCGTGCCGGATCGACCGAGGCCACCGGTTCATCGGCGAGCAGGCACCGAGGATCCTGGAACAGTGCACGCGCCAAGGCAACACGTTGTTGTTGGCCACCCGACAGGGAGTCGGTGCGTTGGAACAGCTTGTCGCCGATGCCGACACGATCGAGGATGCGATAGGCCTCCTCCAAGTCGGCACGGGAAGGCTTCACCATGGAACGCAGGGACTTCAGGAAACCGCGCCGCCCCAAACGCCCTGCCAACACGTTCTGCGCCACACGCAGGTTTGGCACCAGCGAATGATCCTGGTGCACGAAGCCGATCCGAGCGCGCAGTTCGCGCAGCGCCTTTGGCGGCAGGCCTTCGAGGGAGACTCCCCCGAGTTCCACCACTCCCGCACGCGGTCCGATGGTGCCGGTCAACACGCGCAGCAGGGTGGTCTTGCCCGCGCCACTCGGCCCCACCAACGCGATACGCTCCCCGGCCTCCACTTGGAGGCTCAGGGAGCACAGGATGGGTTTGCCCCCGAGGTGGACATCGACGTCCGCG
>JBMYYH010000014.1:0-42595 GCA_049609225.1 Planctomycetota bacterium
GAGGGGAGAATATCCAGAGTATGGATGTCTGGATTACCTCATCCCTTCTCCTTTTCCAATCTGCCGCTTCACGTAACTCTTAAGGTTCGTCCTGTTCCCTTTTTCCGGTCGTCTAGGGTGGCGTAGCCGCCCTTGCTGACCGGAAAAGGGGAACAGGGCGAACCAGACAAAAAGAGGATACGATGAACCCATGTGCGGCCGTTTTCAATTTGTGCCAAAGGGAGCCTCGGTCTTCGTGGATTTTGGGATCGAGGAGGCTGAGGTGATGGATGAGTTGTTGGAGGAGCGGTACAACGTGGCTCCGACGACGGATGTGGCTGTAGTTTTTGAGGAAGAGGGGGTGCGTCGTTTGGAGGCGATGCGGTGGGGATTGATTCCTCCTTGGGCCACGGATGGCCGAGCGGCGGCTGGTTTCATCAACGCTCGGGTTGAGACTGCAGCTGAGAAGCCTACTTTTCGAGATGCTTGGAAGAGATATCGGTGTTTGGTGCCTGTGACGGGATATTACGAATGGCCGAAGAAGGGGGATCCGCCGACTTTGGTGCGTCGGACGGATGAGAAGGCCATCGGGTTGGCAGGGTTGTGGACTCCGGCGATGGAGGGGCGGAAGGCCAGTTGTTCCTTGTTGACGATGGAGTCAGGGGGAACTCTTGCGGATCTGCATCATCGAATGCCTGTGTTCTTGCGTCGGCAAGATCAGGGGGATTGGTTGGTGGATGGTGCGTTGCCTTTTGAGATTGGTTCGACACCAGTGCTCCCGTTCCCGGTTGAGCAGATGGTGGTGTCGAAGCGGTTGAATAAGGTGGGGCAGGAAGGACCGGATTTGTTGGAGCCGGATCCAGAACCGCCAAAGGCGCCGGAGCAGAAGGGTCTTTTTTAGAGGCTCTGCCTATTGATGAAGGCCCGGTAACAGTCCGGTCGCATCCCCGAGGGATGCTTTCTTCACACCTAATCGATCCAAGGCCTCCAGGTGAAGGTTGCCCAGTGGGGTTTCCTTGGGATATTCACGAAGTTTGCCATGCTTCCAGCCGAGGGCGGTGCCGCCGGTGGTGAGAATCGGAAGGTCATGATGGTCATGACGGTTGCCGTCTGAGATACCACTTCCGATGATGGTCATGGTGGATTCGAGAAGAGTGCGTCCCTCAAATTCAGCTTCCTCTAAGGCCTTGATGAGATAGGCAATCTGTTGGCTGTGGAGGCGATTGATGGCCTTCACTTCCTCGATCAACTTCTGTTCACCTTTATGGTGGGTGATGGTGTGGTGACCTACACGGACGCCGATTTCCAGGAAGCGACGGTTGCTGCCTTCATTGCCGAACATCAAACTGGCCACTCGGGTGGTGTCGGTCTGAAACGCCAAGACCAACATGTCGATGAGCAGGCGCACATGTTCGGTGAAGTTCTTGGGTAAGTTGCCGGGCCGCGCTTCGTCTGGGACTTCGGCTATGACCTCTTCTTCGGAACGGGCCAGACGCCTTTCCAATTCCCGGATGCCGGTGAAGTATTCCTCGAGTTTGCCGCGATCCGACGGATTCAGGTCCCTGCGCAGCGATTTCGCATCGGCCTGTACGGCATCCAAGATGGAACCGTGACGCTTGAGGTCGTTCACGCGTTGCGCCGGGTCCGTGGCACCTGCTCGGAAGAGGCGATCGAAAAGTTGCCGCGGTCGTACATCCTTGCTGGCTGGAGTGGTCGCATCCTGCCAGGAGATGTTGTCGGAGTAGGCGCAGGCATAGCCCGAATCACATTGGCCGGCATTGCCTGCGGCTTCGCATCCCAGCTGCAAGGATTTGAGGCGCGTTTGGGTGCCAATGGCTTGCGCTGCGATTTGGTCGGCAGAGATCCCCACGGAAACAGCGCCGTTTTCCTTGAGCGGTTGGACTCCCGTCAGGAAGGTGGCCCCGGCGCGCGCGTGGTCGCCTGGGCCATCTCCGTGAGGCCGGCCTTTGTCGTTGGTGAGGCCAGTGAGGATGGAGAATCGATCGCGTAATGGCAGCAGCGCTTCCAGGCTATGCGGCAGTCGTTTAGGCAATCTTCCATGACGCCCGGCCGGTTTCAGTTTCTTGTCACTGGAGGCTGCAGGGATCCAATCGGGTACATGCACCCCATTCGGTAGGTAGACATACAGCAACCGCCCCGTCGGAGCGCGCCAATCCGACGCCATCGCGAACCGTTCCATCCACGGCAGTGCGAGGAGCGCTCCCGCCCCCTGCAGGAATCGACGTCGGTCCATCATCTCTCCTCCTTGACGGATTCCACTTCCTCCAACTCCAGGCCCATGCCACGGAAGGCCTCGCTCTTCACGATCGCGTGGATGGCTGCGCGGAGGGTCGGATGTTCTGGATCCATCTCTTCCAGGATACCCTCCAACATCGGACGGTCTGCTGGTGTCAGCGGACGCCCCAATGCATAGGCTGTCAATCGCATGATCAGCAAGCGCGGAAAGTCCTTCCGCGCTTCCAAGACATCCACCATATCCCTCAATCCCTCCAGTTCCGTCCCGTCCGGCAGGGTGCCGTCCGCATCCACCGGACGTCCGTCCACCGTATCCCGCAGGCGCCCGACGGCATCAAAACGCTCCAAACTGAATCCCAAGGGATCCATCACCTTATGACAGGAGATGCACTGCGGCTTGTCTCGATGCGCCTCTAGGCGTTGGCGCAGTGGCGCATCCAGGGAAGCCTCGGGACTCTCATCCAGCAATCCTGCATCCGCCGGTGGAGGCGGGGGAGCAGCTCCCAGTAGGTTGTCCAGGATCCATCGTCCACGTCGGACGGGAGAGGTGCGTGTGGTCAAACTCGTCGCGCTCAGGATCGAGGCATGACCAAGAATGCCGCGACGTCGGGTTCCTTCCAGGGAGACCCGACGCCATCCCAATCCCGATCGTGATGTTGCACTTCCTTCCTGTGGGATTCCCTCCCAATCCAATCCATAGTGTTCGGCGAGGATTCGATTCACGAAGGTGTAATCCGCCTGCAACAACAGATTCAGGTCGCGGTCGTGTTGCAGGATGTCGTCGCATAAGCGCAACGTTTCCTGCACCATGGCTTGGCGTAGATCCCGGTCCACCTTCGGGAATAGTTGTTCGTCGAAGTCCTGGTCCGGCAAGGAACGAATGCGGAAGTTCTGCGCGAAAAAGTCTTCCAGCCATGCCCGATGTTTCGGATCGGCCAACATCCGATCCACCGTATGCAACAAACGTTGCTCATCCCTATGCCAACCGGGCTCGGAAGCCATCACCCAGAGCTCTTCATCCGGCACACTGCTCCATAGGAATCGCGATAAGCGCACCGCCATCAAGGCTTCCGGTTCCAAACCCATATCCGCTCCATCAAAAAGAAAGCGCGGTGAGGTCAAAATGGCCGTGAGGGTCCACCGCACCGTTTCTTCCCACGATTCCAGATGCGACGTCATCTTTTGCAGGCGTTTCCATTCAACTCGTTCGGCTTCCCTGCCCCAGGCACGCAGACTCAGGGCCTTGACCAGTTTTGAATAGTCTTTTGCGGTAGCCGGATGTTTCTTCTCCAAGGGGAAGGACTCCCATAACCGTTGTTGAAAGGTCGTCGGTTGCGGTGGATCCAAGGGCCCCTCCAGCGAAAAGGAGGAGATATAGAGGTTCCGATCGCGCGGTGTACCCTCCGGCGCATCAGGATTCCAATAGTCATTCAGAAAGCGCATCGCCAAACGATGTTCGCCCTTCTCCAGTGGAATCTCCCAAGGGAACTCCATTTCCTCACCATCCGGTGCATCCACGCTCACCTTTTCCTTGACGCGCGCATCCACCAACAGCGCAGCCATTGCAGCCTCCTCACCAGCTTGCTGCGCATGTGCGCGGACCTTCAGTAGATAACGGCCCGGCTTGTCGATTCTCACGTGCACCGTGGCATTGCCGGAAGACCATAAGGCTGCATCGTTCCCGCTGTAGTTCGGGGCTTCCATATCCCGCCCGCTCCAACCCCAACGTTTGGGTTCCGGATTACGATCCACCACCGCCAAGGCGGCCACGACCTCGGCAGCTTCCAGGTACCGCAACACCGCATCCTCTGCCATGGTCAGGGATGCACCGACATTGTCGAAACCATCGCCGGTTTCATCCTGCGGCAGGGTCTCCAACACTTCCACCGGAACTTCCACCCCCAACCAATCTTCCACCGCATGGCGATACATGCTCCGATTCATCCGACGCATCACCACCTGCGGTTGCGGCGGCGCACTCCCCAAACCCTGCTCCGCATCCAACCAGGCCAGGAACTTGGCCCGTTCTTCTTCCGTCGGTTGGGAATCATGGCGTGGTGGAGGCATGGCTTGATCCCAAGCTTTCCAGCCAGCGAGCCATAAGTCTTCCGGTTCGGCACGCGCTTCTTCCAGACTCAAATAGCGCCCTAGATCCACCTCGGCTTCCGCCTTGGATCCCTCGTGACAATGCAGACAATGCTTGTCGAGGAAATCGAGGACGTCGGTCTCGAAATCAGGCTCCTGCGCGCCTGCGGGTGCAGCGCAGAGGAGGGGGAAGACTAGGGGAAACCAAACATGCCGCAGCATGCCTCCATCCTAGCGAAATGGGCGAGGGCTCAAGTCCCGGTCGCCCTTGCGCTGGGAAGACTAATAACGGCGAACGACGCCGGTGACCACACCACGAACTTCCAGACGTTCGCAGACGATCGGTTGCATGGCATCGTTCGCAGGCTGCAGGATGTAGGTGCCATCCGGCTGCGGGTAGTACTTCTTCAAAGTCGCGGTTTCATCCTCGAGGATGGCAACGACGATATCGCCTTGCCGCGGACTCTGGTCACGGCGGACCAAGACATAGTCGCCGCTTTGAATATGGGCCTGGATCATGGAATCACCCAGGACTTCGAGCATGTAGGTCTGCTCGCCGGTTCGCAGGAGATCGCCAAGACAGACCTCATCGCGGTTTTCAATCGCTTCGATGGCCGCGCCGGCAGCAATCTTTCCGAGCAGAGGAAGGCGCGGGCCATCCCAGGAGGGAGACGAAGGGGATGGAACGGCTCCCAGTTCCTGAGTGGCGCGCGCCGGGCGCTGCTTTTTCTGCAGGGCCTCAAGCCCGACATCGGTGAGATCGAGTCCCCTGGAGGCTCCCGGTTCCAGGTTCTCGAGGTGGCCTTTCTGCAGGAGTGCCTGCACATGGCCGTAGACGGTGACCCGATTCACTTCCAACAAAGCCCCCAGCTCCTGCATGGTGGGGGAAAGTCCGGTTTCCTGCTGGTGATCGTGGATCGCCGTGAGGACTTGGAGCTGCTTTGGTGTGAGCGGGCGCAAGATTCGAAAAGGTCAGATGAGAATGAAGGCGAGCAGGAGCAGGGTGACCAGAGCGGCTGCTTCAAGGTCCGAGCGCGTCAATCCGTTGTGGGCTGGTTTCATGGGATGTCCAGATGTTGTGGTTCGAGGCGGCCCTTGCACCGAAGTGGCTAACAAAGGCCTACGAAGTGTATCGGCAAACAAAGACCTAACAACCCCTTCTTTCGGAAGAACTTTTACGGCTTCCTAGGTCCGGCCCTTGGCCCTGTATCCGGCTCGACGCAGATTGCTAGAATTCTCCCTAGATGAGTGTCAGTCCTGCCGATTTCGGCCCCATCCCCACCTCACCCTTGGCGCGCATGGCCTATTCCCTGCGACGCCTGCCCGTTTTCCGGGCCGACGTCCTTGTGGTCGGCAGCGGGGTTGCAGGTTTGGCCACAGCCATCAGTGCCGCGGACAAGGGCGCCCATGTGATGGTCCTGTGTAAGGACAACGTCGCGGAAACCAATACGCATTATGCGCAGGGGGGCATCGCCGCAGCAGTGGGGCGGGAAGACCACCCTGAGTTGCATGCAGCGGACACTTTGCGCCTTGGTTATGGCTTGTCGGATAAGCAAGTCGTCGATCAACTCTGCAATGCTGCGCCGGAAGCCATGGAGTGGTTGTCGCGCGCAGGAATGTCCTTCGATCGTCAACCGAATGGGGATTGGCAGTTGGGCAAGGAAGGAGGGCATCGTTCCCCGCGCATTTTGCATAGTGGTGGAACCGCCACCGGCAAGGAGTTGCAACGCGTCTTGGTGGCGCGCGCGCGTCAACATCCGCACATCGATCTTTATGAGAACTCGACTGCGGTTGAACTCCTCAAAGATGCCGAAGGTGCTGTCACCGGACTGGTTGCCTTGGCCCGCCGTGGAGATACCGGCGGCTTTGATCCGGTCTTGTTCGAGGCCGATGCCGTCGTACTGGCCTGCGGTGGGGGCGGCCAGATTTTCCGCGAGACCACCAATCCGCAGTTAGCCACCGGTGATGGTGTCGCCATGGCTTTGCGTGCGGGTGCGACTTTGCGCGATCTCATCCTGTATCTCGCAGGTGCCGCGCGCTTTTTGATTTCCGAGGTGATGCGTGGAGCCGGTGCCGTCCTGCGGGACCGCAACGGCGACGCCTTCATGGCCGACGCCCACCCCGATGCCGACCTCGCCCCGCGTGATGTCGTCAGCCGCGCCATCTTCCGGCGTATGATCCAAATCGGCGATACCCACGTCTATCTGGATCTTTCCGAGGTGGAGGATGTGGCCAAACGGTTCCCGCGCTTGGCCCGGATCGCCGGTGAGTTCGGTATCGACATGATGCATGATCCGATTCCGGTGCGTCCCGCCGTGCACTACTTGGTCGGTGGAATCGAAGCCGATCTGCAAGGCCGTACCAGCCTGGAAGGTCTGTTCGCGGTAGGCGAATGCGCATCTACCGGCTTCCATGGTGCGAACCGCATGGGCTCCAACTCCCTGCTTGAAGGTTTGGTCCATGGCCGCCTGGTCGGGGAGCATCTGCTGGATCGTCCGCGGAATCTGCGCCGCTTCCTGAGCCCCTATCTTCCGGAAGATCATCATGCACCCGCCGCGCAATTGCACTTGGCCGACATGACCTATTCGCTCAAGTCCTTGATGTGGCGTGAGGTCGGTATCGAGCGCGATGGCGCCGGACTGCAGGATGCACGCGAACGCCTTGATGCCTGGGCTGGATACCTCGCGCGCCTCGGACCTTTCTCTCCACAAGGTGTGGAGGTCATGAACATGGTGCATGTTGCGCAAGCCATCACCGCCTGTGCCGCCTTCCGCGAGGAATCGCGCGGCGCCCATTTCCGCAACGACTTCCCCGAAACCTCCGACGCCTGGCAGTCCCATTCGCGTTTGGAAGTGCAAGAAGATCGTCTGCGCCTGCGTGCTTGCCCGGTTCCGGGCAGCAATACCCAAACGCCCGCGCCGACCGACGCCTGATGTCGCATCAAGAACCCCGTCCTACGCAGGATGCAGCCGAGCGCGCCATTGTGGCGACCCTGGTCCTGCCCAATAGTGCCGCCGCAGCCGCCGAAGATCCGCTCGAGGAAATCTCGGGCTTGGCTGAAGCTGCTGGCGCGGATGTCGTCGATGGCCTTTACCAACGGCTCCCGAAGATCAATCCGCGCACCGCATTCGGTAAGGGGAAGGTCGAGGAGTTGGCGCAATTGGCCAAGGCGCGCGAAGCCACACTTCTGGTCGTCGACTATGACTTGTCCCCAAGTCAGGGTCGCAACCTCGAGAAGGATATGGGCATCCGCGTCGTCGATCGGACCGAGTTGATCCTGGATATCTTTTCCACCCGCGCGCAGACCCGCCAAGCCAAGCTGCAGGTCGAACTCGCGCAGATGGAATACATGAAGACCCGATTGAAGCGCATGTGGACGCACTTGGAGCGTACCGAAGGCGCCATCGGTTCCCGCGGTCCAGGTGAAACCCAGCTGGAGACCGACCGCCGTCTGGTCAACAAGAAGATCAGCGACCTGAAGACTCGCCTGAAGGAAATCGAGGGACGGCGTCATCGTGCTGCCGTTTCACGCGAGTTCCCCTACACGGTTTCCTTGGTCGGCTATACCAACGCCGGCAAGTCGTCGATGTTGCGGCGCCTCACCGGAGCCGATGTCTTTGTCGCCGACCAACTGTTCGCGACGCTCGATACGCGCATCCGCAGTTGGCGCCTGGAAGACGGCCGCCAGGTCATTCTTGCCGATACCGTCGGTTTCGTGCGCGACCTGCCGCACAGCCTAGTCGCCAGTTTCCACGCGACCCTCGAGGAAACGCTGAACGCCGACCTGCTTCTGCATGTGGTCGACGCCTCCGCGCCCGACCTTGAACTTCATATCGAAGCCGTGGAATCCGTGCTTGCCGAAGTCGGTACCGACGGCATCCCCATCCTGCTCCTATTGAATAAGTGGGATCGTGTGGGGGAGGATGATCGCCTCATCCTGCAAACCCGCCTCCCCGACGCCATCCCGGTATCGGCCCACAGCAGTTTCGGTCTTGAAGACCTTGAAGCCGCCATCGGAAGTTATCTCGATGCCTGGTCCCTGCACCTCGAGGTCGAGGTCCCCGCATCCGACGGCCGCCTGCTCGCCGACTTCCGACGTATCTCGCGCGTGATTTCTGAGGCCTATGAGGACCAGAAGTGGATCGCCGAACTCACCCTCTCACCGCGCCACTGGAGTAGTCTGCGCGGCGAGTTGCTTTCGCAGGGTGGTGAGTTCAGGGTTGTTGGGGCGCAGCAAAGCCGCTGATCAGTGGTAGCGTCAGCGTCTGTCCTACGCTCAAGGAGCCTGCATCCCGCATGCCGTTGGCTTCGGCGACGGCATCCACCAACTCACTTGGACCGGTGCCATAAGCACGGACCACGATGCGGTACAGGTTGTCTCCCTGTTGCACCGTGTAGGTGACTCCTACGGGCGTTACCGGCTCTGGCTCTGGCTCCGGCGTGGGATCCAGCGGCGGTTGCACAGGTGGTTGTGGGGGAGCCACAGCCTCCATGACCTCCCCTTCGTGATCGCCACCCGCATCCGACGGACGGACATCCTTCGCGGTGTTGGACTTCGGGAAGGTGGCATCGGTGACCTGATTCCGTTGCTTGCCCACTTCCTTGTCGGTGCCGAGGGTCATCACTCCTCGCATGGGGTTTTCGGAAGTGGTGGCCGGAAGGTTGGTGGGGGCGTCGCCGGGGCGCGTCTTCCACCAGACGGCTGTCGCGAGCAGCAACATCAAGGCAGTCAAAGCGAGCAGAGTCCTCATGCGTTTACCTTACTGATTAGGAACGCGGACTTCCATCCTAGGCACGAAAAAAGCCCCATAGGGCGAATCCTATGGGGCCTGAGGGGTGGAAGACCGGGTCTTAGGCGGTCTTGGTTTCGCTCGAACCCTCGTCCTTGGGAGCAGCAGCGCGCTTGGCGGAATCGGTGATCGACTCCATCTGACGGTTGCGTGCCCAACGATCGAAGAAGACCAGCAGCGGACTTGCGACGAACATCGACGAGTAGGTACCGACCACCACACCGATGAGCATGGCGAAGCTGAAGCCTTCCAGCGAGTTGTGGTACTGACGGTTCGCGAAGAACAGCACGCCGACCACGAAGAAGGTGGTGATCGAGGTGAGGATCGTGCGGCTGAGCGATTGGTTGATCGAGATGTTGATGATCTCGGCGAATCCTTCCTTGCGACGTGGCAGGTTCTCGCGGATACGGTCGAACACGACGATCGTATCGTTGAGGGAGTAGCCAATGATGGTCAGGAAGGCAGCGATGATCTCGAGGTTGATCTCGATATGCACCAGGCCAAGTTTGGCGGCCACCGCAATGGCGCCCAAGGTAATCAACACATCGTGGAACAGGGCTGCCACTGCTGCGAAACCGTAACGGTACTCGCGGAAGCGGAAGGTCATGTAGACCACAATCAAGATCAAAGAGACGAGGATGGCTCGTACTGCCGCACCCTTGATTTCACCGGAGACGCGTGCGCCGACGGTGGATTTCTCAGGGAAGGACTTGTCGAGGTCGACAGTGCCATCCGGATGATGGAACAGATAGCCATCAAGGCTGGCTGCCATCTCCCGCACCATCGTTGCGGCGAGGTCGCGGTTGAACTCCGGATGCTCCTCCGGGTTGTTCGCCATCTCGCGCTGTTCCGGGGTCATCTTGCGCTTGACCTGGAAGGCAGCTTGGGTTTCCTCGGTGTTGGTCTGGCCCTTGATCTCGGTGATCTCGAAGCCTTGCAGAAGTTCGCGCACCTCACCGATTTCGGCGGACTTGGCCAACTCGACACGGGCAGTTGCACCACCTGCGAAGTCGATGCCGAGCATCTTGCTCGCCTGACCACCGTAGACCACCAGGCCGCCGGTAATAAGGACAATCGAGATGATGGCTGCGACCTTGCGGGCGCCGAGGAAGTTGATGTGCTTCTCGCCAGCGAGAGCCTTCATCATCGAGACCTTCTCAGGTGGGTTCTTGCCGAAGATGATCATGTTCATGATCACCTTGGAGAAGACCAGAGCGGAGAACATCGTGGTCAACAGACCCAAGCACAAGGTAGCGGCGAAGCCCTGCACCGGACCGGTACCAACCTTGTACAACACCAAACCTGCGATGAGGGTGGTGACGTTGGCGTCGACGATGGTCCAGAAGGCGCGCTCGTAACCGTTCTTGTAGGCCTGCGGTAGTTCGCGGCCACGCTTCCATTCTTCGCGCACACGCTCGAAGATGAGGATGTTGGCATCCACTGCCATACCGATGGTCAGGACCAAACCGGCGAGACCGGGGAGGGTCAGGGTTGCCTGCGTGAAGTAAAGCAGGCCGACCAGGGCGAAGCCGTTGAAGGCCAGGGCCAAGGTCGCGACCACACCATTCATGCGGTAGTAGACCAACATGAACAGGAGCACCAAGCCTGCACCCATCAGGGCGGACTTGGCACCGGTGGAGATCGCATCTGCACCAAGGGTAGAGCCCACATAGGACTCACTTTCGAGCTGCGGCACGACCGACAGCGAGCCGGTGCGCAGCACGGTGACGAGGCTCATCACCTCATCCTGCGAGAAGCCGCCCATGCCACCTTCGATCACACCACCACCAGGGAGGCGGTCGTTGATGTTCGGAGCGCTGAAGACCTTGCCGTTGAGGACAATGGCCATCATGCGGTTCTTGTACTCCTCGGTGAAGTCGCTGAACGCAGTCTTGCGGTGAGTCTTGAACTCGAAGGCCACCACAGGGAAGCCCTTGTTGCCCATCGACGGACCGGCGTAATCGAGGCCACCACCGGAGAACTCCCAGGAGTCGGTCTCGTTGTTGAGTTCTGGACGCAGGGCATCCTGCATCAAGAGGGGGATGGCGCCATCAACGGTGTAGCTGGCCAGGTTGACCGTCGCTTCACTGCCTTCGGAATCATCCGGAGCGAACCAGCGAATCTCCGCACGTGGGCCGCCTTCATTCTCAGGAACGAGGTTGAAGTCGGCAGGCGTGCCTTCCGGGTTCGCCGCAATCCAATCTCGCCACTTCTGGCTCTCAGCAGCGAGTGGTACGCCATCCGAGTTCTCCGCGATGATGCGGAAATACAGAAGACCCTGACTACTGACGATGGCCTTAATCTGCTCAACCTGCTCCTCAGAGCGGTCAGGCAGTTCGATCACGAGGGCATCATCGCCTTGAGGGTAGATGGGGATATCAGCCATCCCGGTCGCGTCGAGACGCTTTCCGAAGATGTCGGCCATTTGCATGAGCAGCATGTCGCGCCGGTCATACTCGTCCTGACTGATTTCCTTGCGCTCTAGAGCGCCCTCAAAGTCGAAGCTGTAGACGATCCGTGCACCGCCCCGGAGGTCGAGACCGAGGTGCAGGTCGAAGGAGAAGATCGCCCACAAGGAAAGCAGTGAGACCACTGCGATACCGAGGAGCTTGCGAGAGAGGTTCTTGACCATGTTCCGGGATTCCGGGTGGGCGAGACGTCTGTCTACAGTTGGGCCGAACGGCCAGAGCGGTCACGCAGGTAGAACAGCTTGGCGCGACGCGGCTTCTTGTTCGGTCCACGTTCGATGGTCACGCTTTGGACGCGTGGGCTATGCAGCGGGAAAGTACGCTCAACGCCTTCACCTTGCACGATACGGCGCACGGAGAAGGTCTTGCCGACGCCATGACCCTTGAACTGGATCACTTGGCCGATGAAGGGCTGGACACGCTCGTTCGACCCCTCCTTGATGAGGTACTCGACCTTGACGATGTCGCCAACCTGGAAAGAGGGCACTTCCTCTTTCATGTACTGCTTCTGCACTTCCTGGATGATGTTATCCATGATGACTGGATGGTTCGGTGTCTACTCGTTTGGTTGGGTCGGATTCAGGTCCGGGCGACGCTCTTGAGTGCGTTCTACTGCCCGTTGGTGCCTCCAGCGATCCACTTTGGCGTGGTCCCCGCTGCGTAGGACTTCAGGTACGGCCATCCCGCGGAACACCTCTGGACGGGTGTAATGCGGATGGTCGAGGAGCTGTGGATCGGTGAAGGATTCGAACACTGCCGATTCATCGTGCCCAAGAGCACCAGGAATCAAGCGAGCGGTCGCCTCGATGACCACGAGGGCACCCAACTCACCGCCGCAAAGCACGAAATCGCCGAGACTGATCTCGGTCCAATCCATGCCCATGCGAATGCGTTCGTCGTATCCCTCGTACCGACCGCAGAGGAGGAGCAGACGCTCTTCCTTCACGAATTCAGTCGCGAGGCTTTGACGGAGTGGGGTACCGCTTGGGGTCAGGAGGATCTTGCGGCAAGGGCCGTAAGTGGTTTCCACCCATTCCACTGCGGAAAAGATCGGCTCGGGCTTCAACACCATCCCCGGTCCACCCCCGTAAGGGCGGTCGTCCACGTGACGGTGTTTTCCTTCCGCGAAACGGCGGAAATCCAACACGTGAACCCGGAGCAGGCCCGCCTTCTGGGCCCGTCCCAAGATTGAGGCGTTCAAGTAGGACTCGACAGCCTCGGGGAACAGTGTGAGAAGATGAACCTCGAGCATCCCGGAACCTCCGGGAAAATTGGCCGCATAAGATACGCGAACCGCAGCCTTTGGGCAATAGTTGGGGGCGGATTTGGACCCGGACGAGGGCGATTCTATCCTGTCCGCATGTTTACCGGTCTGGTCGAAGGCATGGGAACCGTGAAAGCCACGGAAGCCGTCGCTGCAGGGCACCATCTCTGGGTGGATTTAGGCCCTCTGGCAGAGGGTTTGGCCTTGGGCGATTCCGTCTGCACCGCCGGCGCATGCATGTCGGTGGCGGTCCTGGATGGCCAGACCGTGCGTTACGACGTGTCCCCGGAATCCCTCTCCAAGACCACCCTGGGTGAACTCCAAGAAGGCTCTAAAGTCAATATTGAAAGGAGTTTACGAGTAGGGGGCAGACTCGGTGGACACTTCCTTAGCGGCCATGTGGATGGCCTTGGCACCTACGTCGGTGCTGAACAACAGGGCGATTTCGCCGTGTTCACCTTCCAGGTACCCGCCAGTTTTTGGCCATTCCTGGTCTCCAAGGGCTCCGTCGGCATTGAAGGCGTGAGCTTGACCGTGGCGGAAATGAAGCCGGATCACTGCTTCACCGTCGCTCTCATCCCCGAAACCCTCTCCAGAACCACCTTGGGCGACCTGAAACCAGGCGCCAAGGTCAATTTGGAAGGGGATCTCCTCGGCAAATACGTCCTCCGCTTCCTGGAACAGAAAAGTCAGGATCCAGAGGCCTTGGCCGACGCCCTGAGAAATTTGGGAAATCCCGATTCCATCCTTCCATGATGCCACCGGCTCTGGGATGATGTCCGCGTAATTAAAGACCTCATGCTCCGAATCTCTGCACTTCTTCTGCTCGCCGCGCCAGTCGCTGCCCAGGAACCTCTTGTTCACGGCCTTGATGGGGTGGACCTCCAGCTCGGTGGTGAACTCCTCTTCCGCGGCGAGATGCGCGACGTCGCTGACCAGGCGACCGGCCTTGGTGGAAGCGAAGATGCTTACCTCACGCGCGCCGGCATCGACCTAAGCTTCGACATCCATCGTTACCTGCGCGGTCACATGGAGGTCTTCGCTGCCGTCGAAGCAAGTGGCTCCACTTCAACCCAAGACTTGCAGCAGCTCTTCTTGGACTTCGATCAACTGCTCGGAGACTATGACCTGCGTTTGGGTCGCATGCAGTTCGACCTCGGCGATGGCCGCGTGGTCTCTTCGGTGCCATGGTTGCTCGAACGCAACAGCTTCGATGGTCTGCAGGTGTCGACCAGTCCCAGCGATTGGGATCTGCGTTTCTGGCACACCAAAGCCGCCAACGGTCCAAGCGACATGCTGGACGACACCTTCTCCGGTTTCTTCGCCGCACCTCCATTGGATGACGATGAAGTCGAGATCTACTTCCTGCGTCGCGGCCGCATGGACTTCGAGGAGTTCACCGTCGGCTTCCGTTGGGCGGGCAGCACCCGCAACGGTCTGGAATGGGATGTCTTCGGTGCCTTCCAGGATGGCAAAGATGGTGCTTTGGAAGTCCTGTCGCAGGCCTTCGCAGTGCGTCTGCAGAAGAGCCTCGACTACGGTCATGGCGTCGGTGCCGAGATCGCACTGGCGAAAGGTAACGACAGTAAGACCACCGATCGTAAGCGTTACGATCCCGTCTACATCGATCAGCACCGCTTCAATGGCCGTGCCGATGTGGTCGCTTTCTCCAACCTCGTCGACCTGTCGGCCTTCTACTGGCTTGACTGGAATGAGCGTTGGTCCTTCCACGTCGATTTCCACGACTTCAGCCGTCAGAGTGACAGCGATGTCGTTTATCTCGGCTACGACGTGACTCCGGTCACACCCGCGAGCACCTCGGCCGGCATCGGCCGCGAGCTCGACATCTATTGTGAGGGCGTCCTTTCCGATGTCTTCACGGTGGATTTCGGTGGCGCGATTTTCTCGCCCCAAGCCTCACTCCCGCACGATGAGGAGCAACTCTGGTTGTATCTTCAATTCGTGCTCAACTTCTGATCATCATGAAGCGCTCCCTCGCATTCATTGCCACGGCCCTCGTCAGCACTCCTTTGCTGGCCCAGGGTGACAACGTGGTCACATTCAATTCTTCCGTCGACAGTGTCGAACTCGGCGGATCCCTTCGTTTCCGCACGGAGACTCGCGATCCTTCCGGTCCGATGACTGGTCTGAACTCGATGTCGCACTCCAGCGGTTTCGCGCGGGTCTTCTTCGCCGTGAACGCGTCCGAGAACCTCGACGGCAAAGTCGAGTTCCAACACGTGATTCCTGGCCAAGGCCTGGACTCCGAAAGCCTGCTGCGCCAGGCATGGTTGCGCTGGGGCGGTGTTGCGCCAGGTACCGATCTTCAGGTCGGTCGCTTCCAAATGCGCTACGGCAACCAGCGTATGGTTTCCGATCTCGCTTGGAGTAACTTCGGTCGTGCCTGGGATGGTGCTCGCATCTCCCATGCCGGCGACGGCTGGAACGCCGACGTCTTCTGGACCCAGCCTGTCGAAATGATGGGTATCGCCGCTGGCTCGGAACAAGCCTTCGGTGGTGCTTACGTCGAAGTCGACCCAAGTGACAACCTGACCTTCGATGTCTACGCATTCATGCGTCGGGATCGCATGATGGCTGGCACCGGAACCAACGACCTGACTTTCGGCGGTATCGTCGAAGGCCGCGCTGCCGACAACTGGACCTTCTCGGTCGAAGCTGCCGCGCAGAGTGGTGACCACGGTGCACTCGATGCAGCCGGTACCGCCTTCGCGCTGCGTACCGACGTCGAAGTCGCCAAGGGCGTCAAGCTCGGTCTCGGTTATGAACTCGCCTCCGGTGACGGCAACGCCACCGACGGTGACGATGATTCCTTCAAGCCTCTGTTCGACTTCGGTCACACCTACCACGGTACGCAGGACCTCTTCAGGTGGAGCAACTTGCAGGACATCGTGTTCCGCTCGAGCTTCGATCTCGATGGCAACTGGGTGCTGCTGGGCGACCTGCACATCTTCAGCCTCGATGATGCCGCAGGTGGCATTGCAGCCTTCACCGGTGCTCCTTTCGCGCAAGTCGCGGGTGAGGATGAACTCGGTACCGAACTGGATGTCGCCGTGAAGGGCGTCATCGCAGGTGGTATCAAGGTCTGGGCAGGCATCAGCTACTTCTCTGCCGGTGATGCCATCGCCAGCAACGACGATCAGCTGTGGGCCTTCCTGCAGGGAGAGCTCTTCTTCTAAAGAGCCCTCCGTCTCGCGGCTGGATTAACCAGCCCGCTCGAAGCCCTCAAGGAGATCCTTGAGGGCTTCTTTCCATTCCCCACTCTCAAGGTCGCCCGCCAAGGCTTCCTTCAAGACGGGGAACCAATCGGCGCCATAACCGGCCGTGCGCCACAACAGCGAACGTCCCTCGGTGGGGAGAAAGGCGCGGTGGAAGCGGAAGCCGTCGCGCACGCTGGCATCGGAAGAAGGCGCGGAGGCATCCTTCTGACGCAAGGCCAAGCGCAGGGCTGCGCGTTGCAGCTTCAGCTTGGCGATCAGGGCCGCATCGTTGTCTTCGGGCAGACGGTCGAGTTGCTCGAGGATCTGCTCCACCCAATTGGCGCTGCCATCGACCGCGTTGTCGGAAACCGCAAGGCGTTGGGCCAAGCCAAAGGCATAGTTCGCGGCTTGTGCGTGATGGCGATAACCCGGATCGAGGAACTTGCCGATCAGGAAGGGTGTATCCAGTGCCGAGTGGTAAACACCACTGCCACCGTGGAAGCCGAAGCCCAGGACCTCGATGCCGGCGAGTTCCAGAAACGGCACGTGATCCGAACCGCCGCCTGGAACGCCTAGTCGCTTGGGCACGGGAATGCCCATGGCCTCGCAGTTGGCCGCGACCGATGCCGCCATGCCGGGAGTGCAGGAGGCGTTGAAGTTGGGGCCGGTCGCGGCGACGTCGAGATTGACGTAGGCCACGGCATGCTGCATCAACTCCGCGCGGTACTGCTCGACCCATTCCGTCGAACCGACCAGGCCCCATTCTTCCGCATCCCAAGTCGCGAAGATCAAGGTGCGTTGCGGACGCCAACCTTGCTGCATGGCTTCCCCAGCCAGACGCGCGGTTTCAAGAAGCACCGTGGAGCCGGTGCCATTGTCGGTGGCGCCGAATCCCCAGGCGTCGCGGTGGGCGCCGAAGATGACCCATTCATCGGGGTGCGTGCTGCCTTCGATCCGACCGAAGACGTTTTGAATCTCCACCAGGTTCGGATCCTGCTCGATGTGGATCCGCGCGGTGGTGGGGAGAGGGCCGAGGCGTCGGGGTTCGCCAGCCATCAGAATCGCGGCATTGCCGGAACTCACGGGCATGCTGGGGATGTGCACCAAACCAGGTGCCTGTTCCGGATGAAGGCGCGTTGCATTCTCAAGCGCAGCCCAGCCAGGGGTGAGAGGGTCGCCGTCAGCGTTGTAGACGGAACCGCGTTGGATACCCGAGGTCGGACGCCATGGGCCCTTCGGCAGCACATCTCCCTTGGAGGCGCCGTCGTCATCGCGATCGGTGTAGAGCAGGGCGCCGGCGAATCCGAAGTCCTCGGCGTTGGCGACCTTGAGACCGCGGTATAGGGCGCCATAACGCACCAGCGCGATGCCACCTTCAAACTCATTGCCGTACTTACGACGCAGCTCGTTGAACTCATTCTCGGTGCCATAACCGACGTACCAGAGTTGGCCCTCTGCGGTTCCCGGGGCGGTCAAGCCATGCATGGGGGCTTGATGATCGCGCATGCTCCAGCCGTCGACCTCGTAGCCGAACTCGCGCAGATCCAGTGCCGCCCAACTGCCATCACTCTGACGCACCTGCAGACTCTGCGCCGTTTGACGCGGGAGGTAGCACCAATAAGGCGTGCGTTGGACTTCAAGACCAGCTTGCTCGAAGACCTCGGCGGCGAATTCAATGGCCGCATGGCTCTCGATGCTGCCAGCCAGGCGAGGTTGCTCACACAAACGCTCCATGGTGGCCTGCAGACGCTCGGGTTGCGCGGTGGGCATGCGCGGGCCGGCGTCTTCCTCCGCTCGTTGATCCTCGGGAGGTGGGGGCGGTGGAGCAGCGACCAGTTGCGGTGGCACCTCCTGGGCGGCGGCCCAGAGCGGCAAACAAAGGAAAGGCAGAGCGACGGCCATGAGCCCGCTACCCTAACATTCCTTTTCCGGAGCTGTCCGCCTCCGCCCAGCCGCCATGACCTCCCAACAACCCGCCTACCTAGCGCTCGATTGGAATGGCACCGTGGTCCCGGTTTTCGGGTGCCCGGTCTACCACGGCGCCATGAAGGTTCTGCAGGATCTGAAACAGGCCGGCATGCCGCTATTCGTGGTCAGTCATGCCACCCAGGCCCAGATCGATGCCGATGTCGCCCGCACTGGCCTGGAGGTCGATGGCATCTTTGGCTGCATGGACAAGGGGCCGGTTTTCTCCGATCTGCGCATGCAGCATGGCCATGGATTGGTCCTCGGCGACCACCCGGCCGACCTCCGCGCCGCGCAGGAAGCCGGTCTACCCTTCCTGCAGGCAGCCCTCGATGGCCAGATGGCCTTCCCGGGGCAAGCCGATGTCTTCCGCCACTGGACCGAGGTGCCCACCCTGCTCCTTGCCGGTCGTTCGGCATAGCGCTAGAATGCCTGGTCCCTTTCGGGGCCTCATCGACCATGGATAGCACACTTCCTCAGCGTCTTCAGCGCAACATTAACGGTTCCTTCGAGCGTACCGTGCTCCTGCAGAAGCGCATTCGTCAGCTAGTACGCGGCGATGCTCCTCTGTTCGATGCCGAATTGGAGCGTGTCGAGAACCCGATCGAGATCGCATTGATCGAGGTCGAGCGTGGTCTGATCGACTTGGTCGAAGACGCGCCGGTCGAAAAGCCAACCCTCTAGGGTCGGTTTATCTGGCAACGCCCTGCGGGGCGAAGGAGCTCCCGCATTAGCGGTCGAGCAACTGGCGAAGGCATTCCTGCAGGGTTTCCCGCAGGCTGGTGAAGCCTTCGTAGTAGCAAGTGATACAAGGCTTCTGCCCGGCCTTGTTGCAGACATCCCGCGCATTGCGGGTGAAGGTCGTGCGGTTCCAATGCAGGATGACGAGCGCGTCGTAGCGGGTGTTCATGTCCGTGGCGAGCTTGTCCATTTCCTTGTGCCAGGAAACATATTCAGCCATGCGCCAAGTGCCTTGAAAGCCCATCACTTCGGCATACTCTTCGAACTTGTCGCGATGCCGGTATTGCGGTTCGCCGCCACCGACGACGAGCACCCGAAAGCGATTGCCATGGGATTCGAGGCGTGCAGCAAGTGCGTTTTCCTTATCCAATAACGGACGATTGCGGAAGGACGGCACCACTTCCTCGCGGTATTCCTCGAAACGATCGCGGTCTTCCAAAACCGCGCGCAAGTCTTCGCGCTCGAAACTGAGAAGTTCAACCTTCTGCTGCGCCACATGCAGATCCAGCCGCGCTTCTTCGGCTTCCTTCACCAGCAACTGCTCCCGCTCCGACGCCTCGGTGCTCGCGGCCAGCCGCTTCTTCCATTCCGAAGCACGCTGCTCCGCCACCCGACGTTCTCCATCCGCCTCCGCCAACTGCTCCTTCAACTCCGCCCGCCGACGTCGTTCCAAGCCAAGTTCCTCTTCCAGTCGTGCCGTCTCCCGACGTGCCACGCGTAGCTGCTCCTTCAGCACCTCCGCCTTATCCGCCACCGGCACCGCGACGTCTTCCGTAGGGCTGGCTGCAGCCTTCTTGGTCGGTGCTTGATCCTCCAGGACCGGCAAAAACTCCAGCCAGCTGTCCAAGCGTTCGGTCAGACGTTCGCGCGCCGCCTCGTCCGCCGTGGTCAGGTCAAAGGCGAGTGCCTGCAGCAGCAATCCCGGCTCCGCCCTCGCCGCCTCTTCTGCATTCATGTCTGACGCCTCCGCCACTTCGGGCAGGCAGACTTCCAAGGCTGCCACGGTGGCTTTGCGCAACTTCGCGATGGGGGCGACAAACTCTGCAACCTGCAAACTCGGTTGCGGACGCCCAGACTTCTTGCGGCCACCCAGGCGGGCAAGTTTCTGCAACTCTGCGGGAGGCAAAAGTCGTTGCAGAAGCGCGGCCAGAGAGGAGGGATCTCGGCTCAGGAATAGGAGGGCGGTGTCGAGAGCGCCCTTTCTGCGAGCCGCATCGTCACGCATGCTGGGAGGTTAACATATTGGCCATCAGCCTTTCGGCGGTCCGCCGAGGTTTCGCATGAGTCGCCGTTGCTTCCAACTTTCCATCCTCGGATGTCTGGCCGTTTTGGCCATGCTGCCCATCGCCGCTTGCGGTTCATCCGAGGCCGATCAAAAGCCCAATGTCCTGCTGATCGTGGTCGACACCTTGCGTGCCGATCACCTCACGCCATATGGCTATGAGCAAAACCCCACCACGCCAGTGTTGCAGCAGTGGGTCGATGAGGAAGGTGCCGAGGTCTATCACGGCATGCTGGGTTCGAGTTCCTGGACCAAGCCTGGAGTCGCCACGTTGTTCACCGGCTTGGATGGCCGCGAGCATGGCGTGATGCGCATGGTGGGGAAGGGTTCGCGTATGCATGAGCCCGATACCCTGGCCCACACTTTCTCCCAAGCTGGTTATGCCACTGCTTGCGTGATGAGTAACTTCCTGTGCTCGATTGGCTTCGGCGCCAAGTTCGAGATCGGCTTCGATTACTACGACGACAGCGTAATCCCACAAGATCCGCACCGTGGCAGCAGCGCCAAGGATGTCACCGATTCCGGCTTGGCATGGATGCAGAAGCAGGAAGGCAAACCGTGGATGATGGTGTTGCATTACTTCGACCCGCATTCCAGTTTCGAGGATCATCCTGATGTCGATTGGGTGGATCCGGCGTATCAGGGATGGGTGATTGGCGGTGCTTCGAATGATCTCTTGCGTCAGAGGGAGAAGAGCTTGAGCGCTGCGGACCGGAAGGCCCTTGAGGCTTTCTACGATGAGGAAATCCATGCCGTCGATACGCAGATTGGGCGCGTGGTGGCACACCTAAAGGCGACGGGGCAATGGGACAACACGGTCATCGTCTTCACCGCCGACCATGGCGAGGAATTGGGTGAGCGTGGGCATATCGGGCACACGCAAACCCTGCGCTCGGAGTTGGTCGACTTGCCTTGCATCGTGCGCGTGCCGCCGCAACTGAAGGATCGCTGGGTATTGAACGAAAGCCCGGGTGGGGGCTATGCGATGCGTCAGCTGTATCCGGCGATGCTGGAGGTGGCGGGCGTGCCGATTCCTGCCGGTCGCAGTCTGGAGGCTTTGGAGGTCCTGCAGACCCAAGTGGATTTCGTGCCGGTGTACAAGGAGCATGTCGAGAAGTACGTGCAAAAGCGCGGCATTCGCAAGGGCGGTTATTACTACATCCTCAATACGCGCACTGGGGAGGAACTGTTGTTCGACCTGGGTGCCGACGCCGCCACCGATCATCCATTGCCTGCGGACCATGCCGCTTGGAAAGACATGCGCGAAGCCTTTGATGCCGCGCAATGGTGGGAGGCGCCTTGAGCCTAGTGGAGCGTCTCGACGGCCCTTTAGGTGTGCTGCTGGCACCCTTGGGTTGGTTGTACGCCGCCGTCGCACGACTTCGAGTTACGGCTTATCGTCGTGGTTGGCGGAAGAGCGTGCGCCCGCCCTTGCCTACGTTATCGATCGGCAACATCTCGGCCGGTGGTACCGGTAAGACGCCACTACTGTTTCATGCCTTGGAGTGGTTCGAGAAGAACCATGCGCGGGTCGGAGTTCTGTCGCGCGGATATGGCGGCGATGAAGGTCGCATGTTGGAAGAGCGTTATCCGCAGGTGCTCTTGGCCGAAGGTGCCGATCGCATTGCGGGTATGCAGCGTCTTTTGCAGGAAGAGGATCCACCCGAGATGTTCCTCCTGGACGATGGCTTTCAGCATCTCAAGTTGCAGCGGGATATCGACATCGTGGTGCTCGATGCAACACGCCCGTTCGGACGCTGCTTCCCCGCCGGCGTATTCCGCGAATCCCTGCAGGCGATCCGTCGCGCCAAGTTGATCGTGTTGTCACGCGCCGAATGGGTGGAAGAGAGCCGACGTCAGGAGATCTGGCGTTTGGTGCATGAAATGCGCGCGGATGATCCCGAACCTTTGCCACGCGTCGAAGGAGGAGTGGTCGGGCGCGATTTGCGCAACCTTAAGGATGGGCGCGTGGAAGCCCTGCGCACGATGTCGGGCAAATCGGTGCGCTTGGCGGCAGGCATCGGCAATCATGCATCCTTCAAGCGGTTGGTGGATGCACAGGGCGTCAAGGTGGAAAGCTTCGCGGAGCTGGCGGATCATTATGCATGGGGTGCTTCCGATATGGAGCAGTTCGGTGCCGACATGCCGATGATCGTGACGGAAAAGGATGGCGTCAAGCTACGCCCCTTTGCCGAGGATCATTGTTGGGAGTTGCGGGTCGATTGGGAGTTCCGCTTGGGCCAAGAGGCATGGGAGCAATGTCTGTTCGATCTGCACTTGCCGGTTCGTGCCGCGCGCATTGAGCCCTTATGGGCTGCGCATGATCCCGATGGCATGGGAGTTTGATGGGACGCATCCGCGCACTGCGCAAACGCATTCGTCGTCGTTGGAAAGGCAAGCCCGGCATCGTGCCGTGGTTGCTCTACCAACCGACGCGTCTGTTGGTCGCGATCCTTGCGATCCTTCCCAGTCGTTGGATGTTCGCCATCGCCCGTGGCATCGCCGGTCTCGCCTGGCTCTCCCCACGCCGACGTCGGGTCGGGCGCTTTCATATCGCCCAAGCCCTTCCGCAAGTGCCACCGCAGGAACGCGATCGTCTGCTGCGCGCGAGTTGTGGACATCTCGGCCAGGAAGCTGCCGAGGTCCTGATCTACTCCAAACGCCTACGCGGTGGCTTCCTCGACCATGTCGATTTCGAAGAGGGTGCTCGCGAGACCTTGGAGAGCATGAAGGGGAAGGGTGCCGTCTTCCTGCAAGCGCACCTCGGTGGTTTCGAGTTGGGTGGCGGTGCCATTGGGCAGATGGGATTGAACCCAGCTTTCCCGATGCGCATGCCGAATAACTATTACCTCGGCCGCGACCTGGTCGAAGGCCGCGCCGGCTGGGGAGTGACCCTGTTGCCGCGGAAGGGGGCCGTGCGTCGGATGATGGCGCACCTGAAAGAGGGGGGATCCGTGGTCCTTGCCACCGACCAGAATGCCCACCACGCTCCCATTTTCGTGCCTTGGTTCGGGCATCCGGCTGCCACCGAGCGCGCCGCCGCATCGCTGGTGTTGAAGCTTGGCACCCCCTTGGTGGTATTCTGGTGCCTTCGCGATGGCCAAGACGGCCGTTGGCGCCTTGGTTGCGAATTGATCGAAACTGGAGGTGCCCGACGTCCCGCCGACGAAGAGGCCGTGCTGAATCTGAATCTGCGCATCCACCACAGCCTCGAACGGGTCATTCGCGAGAACCCGGAACAGTACCTCTGGATCCACGACCGTTACCGAACGCGTCCGGATCAGGAAGCGACCGCATGACGAACTCCCTTCACGAACTGATTCCTGCACTGCAGGCACTCGGACATCCGCGCATCGCGGTGGTCGGCGATTACATGCTCGACCGCTACCTTTGGGGAGATGCCGGTCGGGTCAGCCCCGAGGCTCCGGTCCCGGTGGTGCATGCGCATCGCGAGGAAGATCGCCTCGGTGGTGCCGGCAACGTGGTCGCCAACCTGGTCGGACTCGGTGCGGAAGTCAGTTGCTTCGGACCTTTGGGGGATGACAGTTCCGCCGATCAAATGGTGCAGGCCTTGAGTGCATTGGGAGCTTCCACGGAAGGGCTGCGTCGTTGTGCGGATCGGCCCACCATCCAGAAGATCCGAGTGATGGCACGCAACCAGCAGATGTTGCGCGTCGATCGTGAAGAAGGCCATGCGATGCCGGCCGAGGTCGAGGCCTCGATGCTGGCAGCCCTGCAGGCCGACGCCTGGGATGCCATCGTCTTGTCGGATTATGGCAAAGGATGTCTTTCTCCAGGTTTCACGCAGGCCATCCTGCAGGAAGCCAAGAAGCGCGGCGTGCCGAGTTTGGTGGATCCCAAGCATCGTGATTTCAAACGCTATGAAGGCGCCACATTGGTCACGCCGAACCGCCTGGAAGCGGAACAAGCTGCCGGTTGCAGTCTGCCCGATCTGGCCGTCTTGGCACGGGAAGGCGCCCGTTTGCGCGCGGAGTCTGGATTGGAAGGCTTGCTGATCACCTTGGGTGCGGAAGGTATGTTCCTGCTCGGCGGTGAAGAGGAACCGCTGCACCTGCCGACTGCCGCGCGTCAGGTCTACGATGTGACGGGTGCCGGCGATACGGTCATTGCGACTTTGGCGATTGCCTTAGGGCATGGTTATGAGGCGGAGTTGGCCGTGCGTCTGGCGAATGCATCCGCAGGACTCGCGGTTGCCAAAGTCGGAACCACAGCCGTGGGGCGCGAAGAGTTGTTGCACATGCTGCGCGCCAGCACGCCGTCGGGCAAGATCTTTGCCACCGATGATCATGAGGGGGTGCAGTCTGCGTTGGCAGCCTTCCGCCTGGAAGGACGACGCATCGTCTTCACCAACGGTTGCTTCGATATCCTTCACGCCGGTCATGTGCGTTACCTCACTGCCGCCCGCGGTTTGGGAGACGTCTTGGTCCTCGGTCTGAACGATGATGCTTCGGTGCATCGCCTGAAAGGGGAGGATCGTCCGTTCAACCGTCTAGAAGACCGCTGCGAAGTGCTTGCAGGATTGGAATGCATCGACTTGGTCGTGCCTTTCGCCGGCGATACTCCGGAAAACCTCATCCGCGAGATTCAACCCGACATCCTGGTGAAGGGTGCGGATTGGCGTGGCAAAGGGGTGGCCGGCGCGGAGTTCGTCGAAGCCAGCGGCGGCGAGGTGCAGTTCATCGACCTGCTCCCTGGCCGCAGCACCACCGGCTTGGCCGACCGCATCCGCAGTACCTAATCCGCAACTGCGGAACACGGCATGACTGACTTGGGCCCCCGGACGCCGCGTTGGGTTTCCGCCTGTGGAGTCCTGTCAGGTCTAGTATCAGGCCTCTTGGGGGTCGGCGGTGGACTGGTCGTCAGCCCGATGCTGCTGCTTGCAGGATTGCCGCTGCGACGTGCAACCGGCACTGCACTTGCCGTGATCCCCACGGTCGCCTTGATGGCGGTGGTGGCTGATTTGATCACCTTGCCAGGCAATCTCCATCCAGGATTGGCGCTGGTAATCGCAGCGGGTGGACCGATCGGCATCCAACTCGGGCGCGCCATCGACCGACGCCTTGCAGTCCACACGTTGAAGCGTCTTTTCCAGCTGCTTCTCTTGATCACCGCTTGCCGTTCCCTCGGCATCTTCGGTGCTCTGCCCGACGCCGCCCTGCCCGGCCTGTTCCCCGACAACGCTGTCGCTTCTTATCTCTTGGCTGGCGCACTCGGGACTGCGGCCGGCGTCTGCGCCATCCTTTTCGGCGTCGGTGGGGGCATCGTGGTGGTGCCCGGCCTGTTGTTACTGGTCGGTGGAGTTGATTTCCGCGCCGCCACCGCTGCAAGTCTGCTTGCGATGGTGCCGACCACCTTGTTGTCCCTGCGGGTTGCCTTGCGTGACAACCGCGTCGAACGCAGTTACCTGCGTGGGCTCATGCTGGGTGCTGTGCCTGCCGCAGCTTTGGCGGTAGCTTTGCGCAACCTGTGGTTGCAACCACCGATGCTCAGCATCCTGTTCGGTAGTTTCCTGCTCTTCACCGTCGTGAAGATGATGCTCAACCGATCCGACGCTGGCGATTCGGATCCGCGCTAGCCACGTAGATCTTGACGCGGTTACGCCCGCAGTCCTTGGCCCAGTAGAGCGCACGGTCGGCATGTTCGACCAGATCCAGCAGTTCCACGCGATCCGCGCCTTCGGCCGACGCCGTGCCGAAACTCGCCGTCACTTGAATGGCTTCGCCTTTGCCGTTGTCGAAACGCATCGCAGCCAAACGGTTGCGGCAACGCTCTGCGACTTCTGCACATTGAATGATGTCGGCGCCGGGAAGTGCGATGAGGAATTCCTCACCACCCCAACGTCCGACGTAATCGCCACCGCGGATGGTGGAGGCGAAGCATTCGGCAGCGCCCTGCAAAACGGCATCCCCGACGGCATGGCCGTGGTTGTCATTGATGTCCTTGAAGTGATCCAAGTCGATCATGACCATGCCCAGAGGCCTGCGTTCACGACGCATGCGGTCCTCGTCCAGGCGCATGGTGTCGAGCATGGCCCGACGGTTCATCAGTTGCGTCAGGGCGTCGGTGCGGGCCAGATGATCGGCCTCTGCTTTTTTCTTCTGCAGTTGTGCCTGCAAGTCCAGAATACGTTGCCCATTGGCCAAACGAGCCTGCAGTTCCAGGCGATGGAAAGGCTTGGTGATGAAGTCATTGGCACCGGCATCGATGCCAGTGGCCAAGTCCTCGGAACTTTCCTTGCTGGTCAGCAGGATGATGAAGCATAAATCTTCACCGTCCTTTTCGGTCTCGCGGATTCTTGCACAAAGGCCGGGTCCGTCGAGATGGGGCATCATCCAATCGGTGATGACCATGCTGGCCTGATGTTCCTGGAACAAGCGGAAGGCTTCTTCGCCATCTTGGGCGATCAGGACTTCATGGCCCCAACCTTCCAGTTGTTTGGCGAGGACGCGGCGCCCTACGAGTTCATCGTCTGCAATGAGGATCTTCATGCTTCCGAGGAGGTGTGGGTGCGGGATCCCCAAACCTGAAGGGCTTCGGTTAGCTGGTCACGGGTAAAGGGTTTGGTGAGATGATCATCCATGCCGGCTTCGCGGCTGCGCTCGCGTTCCTCGGAAGTCGCATGCGCGGTCAGGGCAAGAATGGGAATCTCTTTGCCATCGGGAAGGGCGCGAATCGCGCGGCAAGCATCGTGTCCACCCATGACCGGCATCTGCAGGTCCATGAGGATGAGGTCGGCGCCGCCTTCCTGGAAGGCTTGGACGGCTTGTTTGCCGTCGGGGGAGTGGGTGACGTGATGTCCCATACCTTCCAGCATGCGACGCACGATCAGAGCGTTGGTCGGATGATCCTCGGCGACAAGAATGCGTAATGGACCCACTTCCTTCGGCTCGGGCTCCATCTCCAACTCCTCCTCCTCCTTGCAGCGGCTGATGAGGTTGTCGAGGAAAGCGGAATCCAGGTCGCCATCGAGAATGGCGTAGGGGGCAGGAGTTCCTTCGTCTGGGACGGCGTCGGTGAAGACGGCGGTGCAGCGGAAGTGGCGCAGGAATGCACTGATGAGTTCCGTATGCTGCTCGAAGGAAGCACGATCCAGGAACAGGAAGCGATGCGCGTTGACGTCGCGGTAACACTCGCGCGCGACGTTCCAGAGTTCGCCGTCGATTTCTGCGGCGAGGGCATTGGCTCCAGCTAGTGGCAGAGCTTGGACCAGTGCGGCAGCATTCTCGCCTAGGACCAGAGCAGCGCATGGTGCCGCCAGGCTCTTGCGGGTGGCGTCATTCAACGGGATGGTTGCGTGGAAGGTACTGCCCACACCGACTTCACTTTCCACCGACATGTTGCCGCCCATCAATTCGATGAGGCTACGCGTGATGGTCAGTCCAAGACCAGTGCCACCGTAGTTGCGGGTGGTGGAGCCGTCGGCCTGGGTAAAGCTCTCGAAGATGCTCTCGAGACGATCTTCCGGGATACCAACGCCTTCGTCGGCCACGGAGATCTGCAGTTGATGACGTCCTTCATCATCCGGAAGCACGCGCGCGCTGACGCGGATGTAACCCTTGGGCGTGAACTTCACGGCATTGCCGAGCAGGTTGTTCACGACCTGACGAATCCGGTTCGGGTCGCCAAGGAGTTGCTCCGGAATGGCCTTGTCGATGTCGAGCAGGATTTCCGCCTTCGCGCGACCACTCAAGCGGTGCACTTCGACGGTGTCCTTCATGACGGCATCGAGTTCGTAAGGAACCATCTCCATATCCATCTTGCCGGCCTCGATCTTGGAGAAGTCGAGGAGTTCGTCGATGAGGTGAAGCAGGCTGAGACCACAGCGACGTGCCGTCTGCAGGCAGGTCTGTTGGTCTTCGGTGAGTTCACTTTCGAGCACCAAATCGGTCATGCCCAGGATGCCATTCATCGGCGTCCGGATCTCATGGCTGACATTGGCGAGGAACTCTTGTTTGGCTTGGTTGGCCGATTCCGCCTTGGTGACGGCCACTTGCAGATCCTTCTTCGCTGCACCCAGATCCTTCATGATGTCGGAGTTCTGGTAGCGACGGATCAAGGCGCTGTGGTGCACCAGGTTGGCCTTCTTCACGCCCACGCCGCAGAACAGGAAGAACACGGCAGCCATGGTGGCGATACCGTAATCCGGTTGCGGGGCGAAGAACATGCCGATGACGGGCGGTCCCAGCACGAGGCTACTGAACATCGCATAACTCTTCAGACGTCCCGACAAGGTGATCACAGCCGAAGAGGTGATGCCTGCGAAGACCATCATGAAGAAGGCACTGTCGCCGGCGTTCAGGGTGGGGAGCACCGACAGGAATCCGAGGCTCCAGGCCATGGCGCATGCCGAAATCGCAATGGTATGGCGATGGAGATCGCTGGCGTCGTAGCTGGTGCGTTTGCGGAACCGACGGAAACACAGGGCACGGAAGATGACCGAAGCCGTCACGGCGGCCGCCCAAATGGCAGCTTGCATGCCCGGCAGGGAGTCATGCTTGAAGCCGATGACCATGCCCAGTGCAAGAAGGTGACCAACGATGGCACTCTTCTCGTTCCGATACAAATCCGCAACCAGATCGCTGCGGAAGCGGTCTTGGTACTGCGGGAATCGGTCGATCAGGCTTTTTTGGCGCATGGTGGTTACGCAAAGGGGGCGAGGCACCTCAGGGGGCGCTTCGTCAGGCGGCTGTTTTCTATCGGCAGTTCTCACTGGTTTCCCTGAGGAAGAAATGCCGGCTTGTTACCCTCCACACCCTCTCCGATAGGGGATGAGGAACCCTGACCCATAGGAGCCTCCTTTGCATCTCAGTCTTTTCCTGCTTTCTGCCCTTCTGACACCCACGGCCCAGGAGCCAGAAGCTCCGAATCACGGCCTTCCGCACCCGGTTTATCCTGTTTTTGACCTGGATGGCCAGGCCAGTCCCTATTCCGAGCGTCCGCATTGGGTGAGCCTGGAGCCTTCCTGGTTCGATGCCGAGCCGTTGCTCTATTCCGACATTCGTGCAGCCTTGTTGGAGCGTCGTGCCGGCGCCGCCGCGCTTACGGAGGATGTGCTGCAGAGTTGGGTGCATGCCACTCGGCCAGGCAGCTTGATGGTGAACTACCGCATCTTGGTCGACGGCTACGAAGCCCTGGTCGGCCGTGAGGCCATCCCGATGGGCCGTGGCATCAGCTTCGGTGATCTCACCCGTAAACACAGCGTGCTCGATTTCGACGTGGAAATCGCATCGGGTTCCGGCATCTTTGATCCCGTGATGGGCACGCAGGTTTCCGGCGCATCCCTGGCCTTGCAGGCCTTGCCCGTGCCCGGCCGTGGATGGGCACTCGAGACCGCGATGGTCTATTCCAAGCGATTGCCGGGAAGTCCGATTGCCTTGGACTATGTGCAAGTGGAAGGAAAGGATCGCTTGATCACGCGTCTTGCCGAATCCGGTGGACAAACACTGTTGGTGCCAGGTGCACCTCTGACCGTAGAACTTCCAGCCCTTGGTCCAGGGCGGGTCACGATGGAGATCATCGCGGATAGTGCTGCACCAGCTGGACCGGTCGCCCTCACCGAGGAAGTCGTGTTTTTGGCAGCACCGACTCTGGCGTTATCGCCGCATTGGGATCGCGTCGTGCGCGGCTTGGAAGAGAACCATGTGATCTGGGTCAACCGTCAAGGCGACATCCTTTTTGAAGGTGCCGATGCGATGACTGCAGCAACGGCCACCATGCAGGTGGTCCAACGACTGTCCAATCCCATCAGCGTGAAGGTGGGAGTGGAGCAGGTCATCGGTGGCGTCGAAGGGGCGCGCACGGATTTGGCGACCACCACATTGGAAGACACGCGCCTGGCATTTGCCCAAGGCACCTTGCGCGACGCCTTGATCGATTGGGATGTCGAAGTCGCGCAAGTCGCACGCATCGGCGACCCGGTCTTCCATCACTTCTTCTCCGGTTGGGAAGGAGAGCTCAGCACCCGACGCCTGGCTGGCGGCGGTTATGAAGTGGATCTCGACCTACGCTTCACCGTCGTGGATGTGAGTGAGCCGAAGCCACTGCGTCTGGCCGCATATCAGCCTGGTACCAAGGGTTACGAGGGAGAGATTCCTGCAAGTCCGGCCCACACCATGAACGTCGAGGTGCCAGAAGTGCGCGAGGTGCGTTTCCAAGGCACCTACGAGACCGATGCTGACGGCCGCCTGTTGCTCATCCGTAGCGCCAATGCAGTGCTGGAGGATGCCGGACGTCTGCGTCTGGAACTGCAACTGAGCGAGGGTTGAACCGACCCAACAGCGCGGGGCGGCTTGCTATGCTTGCCGCCCCATGTTGCTGTTACAACATCCCGTTGCTCTCCTTTTCCTGGTCGGATGCACCGCTCCGACAGGACATGCTGAAACTGAAGCCGTCGCCGCGCCTCAAGTCGCCGCGAACCTAGTCCTTCAGGAACCTGGCGCTCCCGAGTTGGAGTTGCCGCGCCATCCAGCACTCTCCCCGGATGGCAGTCGTGTGGCCTTCAGTCATCAGGGCGATCTTTTCGTCGCTGATGTCGCCGATGGCAAAGCGACCCGCTTGACCGCGCATGATGCCTACGATGGGCGTCCGAAGTGGTCGCCGGATGGCAACTGGCTGGCTTATGTCAGTAACCGTCATGGCAACTGGGACTTGTTCGTGATTCCTGCAACCGGTGGTGTGCCCGAGCGCCTTACTTGGCACTCCGAAGGGGAGAAGCTTTACGGTTGGATCGATAGCGAACGTCTGCTGATCGGTGCCCAGCGCGATCGCCGTTACTCTCGCCGCGACCGTGGCGTTTGGGTGGCTTATCGCGATGGCCGCACGCCGACCATCCTTGGCGATTGGGCTGCGATGCATGCCGACCTCTCGGATGACCAGCAGACCATCATCTATGAGCGCGGCCATGGCGATCCTTCCCGTCGTGCTTACCGCGGCCCTGCAAGTAGCGCCCTGTGGCACTACGACGTGGCCAGCGGCGACCACCGCACCTTGACCGAGTTTGAAGGCAATGACCTCGCGCCGATGTTGTCGCCCGATGGCAAGACGGTCTACTTCCTTTCCGACCGTGCCTGCGAGGGCAACGAGGGTGGGCGTGACTTGGGGCTTTGGAAGGTCGCAACCCGTGGTGGTCGCGCTTCCTTGGTCTATCACCCAGGCGGACGCAGCCTGCGCAATGCCGCCATCACCGATGATGGCAGTGCTGTGGTGGCGGAACTGGATCTGGGCCTGGTGCGCATCAACCTGAGTGATGGTGGTGCCTCCGACCTGCCGGTCTATGGCAGCATCGACCCCTCGGATCCACCGGTACGCGACCGCACCGTCACCAGTGGTGCTTCTGGCGTCGCGGTTTCTCCGGATGGCGAGAGCATCGCCTTCGTCGCTGCGGGTGATGTCTATGTGATGCGCAAGCATGATGAGATCGAGCGTTGCGTGCGCGTGACTACGCATCCCGCTCCGGATTATGCGCCGGTCTGGACCGAAGACGGCAATGCTCTCCTGTTCGTCAGTGAGCGCGATGGCAACGGCGAGTTCTACCTTGCGCGGGTTCCAGGTACCGAACCCGAAGAGGTGGAGGTAGAGGCCGGCGATACTCCAGCAGAGTCTGGCGAAGCAGAGGAAGCAGCTGAGGCAGAAGAAGCAGAGGAAGAGGACGAGGCAGAAGCGTTGCCGTTCTACCGTTCGCGCAGCTTCGAGCTCACCCGTCTCACCGAGACCGAGCTCGACGAATCGCAGCCTAGCCTTTCCCCCGACGGCAAGACCCTCGCTTGGGTTGTTGGCCTCGGTGATCTGGTGGTTGGAGATCCAAAGACCGCGGAAGTGCGTCGGGTCTTGAGTCAGGGTTTCGAGGGCCCGTCTTATGACTGGTCACCCGATAGCGCCTGGTTGGTCTACTCCAAGGTCGACGATGACTTCAACTACGACGTCTTCCTGCAGCGCGTCGACATCGAAGGACTGGATCCTTCCGAGCCTGGTGTGGAGCCTTACAACCTCACCACGCATCCCGATGATGACACTGGTCCTGCTTGGTCGCCGGACGGACGTCACATCACCTTCACCTCGCGTCGCATGATGTTGGATGAGACCGACGTCTGGATGGTGCACCTGCGCGCCGAAGATCAGGAGCGCAATAAGCGCGAGCGCCTGGAAGCTGCTGAAGAGGAGGCGAAGGCCAAGAAGAAGGCCGCGAAGAAGGCGAAGAACAAGAAGAAGGAGGAGCCGGCGCCGGAAGCTGATCCTGCACTGTCTGGAGTTTGGAGCGGCATGGCCCAAGGCCCCGATCCGATTCCCGAAGGTGGATTGCCCTTCACCCTGAAAGTCGCCAAGTTCGGTGACCAGGTGGTTGGTGAACTGGAATCGGTGATCTTCTCGGGCCCGATGATGGAGCCTGCTTGGAATGCCGAAAAGATGACTTTGACCTTCCGTCTCGACATCCCGGATAGCCCTGGGGTGAGCGTCGAACTGACGATTGAGGGCGAGAAGATGAGTGGCTTCGCCACCACCGGTGAGGAGGATTTCCCACTGACCGCCGAACGCACTTCCGCGGACGCGGGCCTATCCGCTCCGTCGGCAGGGGAAGAGGCTGCCGAAGAGGAGGAAGAAAGCGATGTGGATCCTGTCATCATCGATTGGGATGACTTGCGCCACCGCGTGGTGCGTCTGACGCGTCGCGAAGGCAATGAATACGCCGTGGGTTGGAGCGCCGATTCCAAGAAGGTCTACTTCAATGCCAACACGGGTACGCGCCTGACCAATGGCACCACTGCCGAGACCGGTTTCTTCAGTGTCGAGATCCTGGAGCGCAAGGACGACAAGGTGGAGTCCAGTCAAGTGCGGTCCTTCACTCGTCATGAGAAAGAACTGCTCTACGTCAAGGGTGGCCAGATCATCGGCAACAGTGGCAAAGGCAAGGCCTACGGCTTCTCGGTGCGCTACCGCGAGGATCGCCGCGATGTCCGACGCGAGGTCGTCGGCGAAGTCTGGCGTGCGCTGGATCGCATGTTCTACGATCCGGAATTCCACGGACATGATTGGGCGGCTTCCCGCGCGAAGTGGGCGCCTGCCGCAGCCATCGCCAGTACCCCCGAGGACTACGGCGAAATGGTCAATTGGATGCTAGGCGAGATGAATGCCTCGCACATGGGTTACTACAGCTTCGGTAGTTCGCGCGCCCGCGAGACCGATAGTCAGTCCACCGGTCAACTCGGTGTGTTGTGGGATGAGAGCTTTGCCGGCCCAGGCCGTAAGGTCGCCGATGTGCTGGCTGGAACCCCAGCTTCGCGCAGCATCAGTAGCCTCGCCGTGGGCGATGTAATCCTGAGCGTCAACGATGAGGATTACCTCGCAGGGGATAACTGGAACCGCCTGATGGCAGGAACCACCGGACGTCCGACCTACCTGCGCGTTTCCGATGGGGAAGGCGTCGAGCGTGAGGTGGTGATTCGTCCCGCATCCTCGATCAACAGTGCCCTTTACCGTCGCTTCCAAGAAGACTGTCGCGCGCAGGTCGAAGAAGCATCCGGCGGACGTCTTGGCTACCTGCACATCGAATCCATGAGTACCGGCCCGCTGGTCGAGTTCGAGCGCGAGTTGTTCGCGGCCGGACATGGCAAGGACGGACTCGTCATCGACGTGCGTGAGAACGGCGGCGGTTGGACCACCGACATGGTGTTGGCCATGCTCACGGTCCGCGATCACGCCCTGACCATCCCGCGTGGTGGTGGCGTGGGTTACCCCCAAGGACGTCGCGTGTTCGCGACTTGGGATAAGCCGATCGTGGTGCTGTGCAATGAGAACAGCTACTCCAATGCCGAGATCTTCTCCTGGTCGATCAAGACCCTGGGTCGCGGACCGATCGTCGGTAAGAAGACCTACGGTGCCGTCATCTCGACGGGTGGAACCAGCTTGATGGACAACTCCTTCGTGCGTCTGCCGTTCCGCGGTTGGTATGTGAACGATAAGAACCGCACCAACATGGAATTGAACGGTTGCCCGCCGGATTACCCGGTGGAAAACCTGCCTGGCGACCATGTCTTGGGCGTGGACCGTCAGCTTGAAAAGGCCATCGAAGTCGGCCTCGATCAGCTGTAAGGCGACGAGAACCGGGAATTCGGCTGCGTCTGCCCCCTACGATACGTAGAGTAGGGGGCGGAGGCCCTTTCATGAATCCCCAAGAAACCCTTACACAGACCACTGAACCCAGTTTTTGGGAGCAGTTTTTCTCGTTTTTAAGTGCTGATTCCCTGCAGGAACTACTTTCCTGGGAATTCTGGCTCGTAGCGACCGTCATCCTTCTCGCAGGCGAAATCCTGACGGCTGGATTCCTTCTCGGCGCTCTCACTCCTGGCACCGTTTTGGCCGCCATCGTGGCTGCACTTGGCGGTGGCATGAACATGCAGTTGTTGGCCTTTGTGGTCGGCACCCTGTGCGGTTTCCTGCTCATTCGCCCGATCTTCATGCGCAAGATGATGGATGGCGGGGAACTCAGTAACGTCGATGCCTTGGTCGGTACCGATGCAGAAGTCACTGAAACCATCTTGAGCAACCAGCCTGGTCGCGTGAAGGTGGTTTCCGAGGAATGGCGTGCGCGTAGCAGCCGGGAACTCCCGGTAGGCGAGCGCGTGCAAGTCCTCTCCGTCGAGGGGAATACCCTCATTGTCGGCCCAACCGACTGATTCCGTTCTCCCTTACCCCTGAAAACATTCCATGGAATACGTCCTCATTGCCCTCGTGGTCTTGGTGGTGCTTCTTGCACTGCGCGGCCTCAAGATCATCCGCCAAGCGGAATTGATGATCATCGAACGACTGGGTAAATACCATCGCACCCTGAATCCAGGCATCAGCATCATTTGGCCGTTCATCGATCGGCCGCGGCAGATCTCCTGGCGCACGCGCATGCAGAGCGCCCGTGGTGCCATCACGCGCAACGTGCAGACCAGCACGGTGGACTTGCGTGAACAGGTCTTCGACTTCCCCGAGCAAAGCGTGATTACCGCCGACAACGTGGTGATCGAAGTCAACGGCTTGCTTTACTACCAAGTGACCGATGTGCGTCGCGCGGTGTATGAAGTCGCGAACCTGCCGATGGCCATCGAGAAGTTGGCGCAGACCACCTTGCGTAACATCATCGGTGAACTCGAACTCGACCGCACCTTGTCGAGCCGCGATGACATCAACACCAAGATGCGTCAGGTATTGGATGAGGCCACCGACAAGTGGGGTGTGAAGGTCAACCGCGTGGAGCTGCAAGACATCACGCCGCCGATCACCGTGGTGGAATCCATGGAGAAGCAGATGAAGGCCGAGCGTGAGCGTCGTGCAGCCATCCTCGAGGCGGAAGGTATTAAGGCCTCTAAGGTACTGCGTGCACAAGGTGAACGGGATGCAACCATTGCCGTTGCCGAAGGTGAACGGCGCAGTCGCATTCTGGCTGCCGAAGGTGAAGCGCAAGGCCTCGAGATCGTGCGCAATGCCCTAGAAGGGGTGGATGCCAATGCCGCCCAATTCCAGATTGCCAAGGCTTATCTGCAGACCCTAGGCGAAGTCGGTGCCTCCAGTAACGGCGACAAGACGGTGTTCCTGCCGTTCGAGTCGGCGAGTGTGCTCGGAAGCATCGGAGGTATCCGCGAGATCCTCGGCACGGGTGGTGGAGCCGCCGGTGGTGCTGCGCCGCCGCCGCTGCCACGCTAAGCCAATCCCGATGAGGGTGCTGCCGGCCTAGCAGCCCAACTGGTCCGCCAGGTCCGCCATGTCGCGGGCCTGGAAGGCCAAGGGCAGCTGCTCCGGCGCCACTTCCTCATCCCGTGCGAGGAAGGCCAAGGGGAATCCCAGGCGGTGAGCCGGCACCAAGTCATAAAAGGCATAGGCGCTCACATGGAGGACTTCCTGCGGCGCGCAATCCAAAGTGCGTAAGGCGGCCTGCCAATGTCCGGCATCGGGCTTGTAGCTTTGCACGGCTTCTGCCGGAATCAGGAGGGGATCCTCCAGTTGCAGCCCCACGCTCGCTGCATGGCGCAGTGGTCCGTCGTCGCAGTTGCTGAGCAGACCAATGCGGGTATGGGCAGCAAGTCGTTTGAGCGCTGCCACGCTGTCGTCATAGGCCGGCCAGTGGGCTTGGGCATCGGCGAAGGAAAGACTGGAGGACCGGCTCAAGGGCGTGTTCAGCACGGTCTGCACTGCGGTGGTGATCGATTGAGCCAAAACCTCGCGATAAGGCAGCCAGGGACCGGCTTGCAGGACCTGTTCCGCTTCCATGCGCGCTTTTTCGATCGCGGGGAAGACGTCGGCCTGGTCGGCGAGCTCTGGAAGGGCAGCTAAGGCAATTGCTTGGCCGCGCCGCCAATCCATCAACGTTCCGAAGCAGTCGAACGTAAGGGCTCGGTAAGGGAAGTGCACCATCTTGGTGTTGATTCTAGGTCTCGCCGCGGCGAAGATTCCAATGTCCTGTCTGCGCGGGTTCCATCCGCATCCTCGAATACCATGTCCAATTCTCCAGCGGTTGCCGTTCAAGACCTGCAGGTCAAACTCGGCGGCAAACCGATCCTGAAAGGGGTCGGGATGGAAGTGCGGCCGGGCGACCTTTATGGCCTGCTGGGGCGCAATGGTGCGGGCAAGACTACGGCGATGCGCTGCATGCTCGGCTACCTTCCTTATGAAGGAGGGGACTGCAGTCTGTTCGGCGTTTCGAGCCGCGAGGTGCATAAGGTTACCAAGCCCTATGGCGTGGCACTCGATCCGCCTGGCATGGACGATACCTTGACCCTGCGTCAGAACCTCGAAGTTGCAGCCATTCGTGGTGGCATCCGCGGCGGACGCAGTGTGGAAGATGTACTTACCTTGGTCGGCCTGAGTCATCGTCAACATAATCGTGGCGATCGACTCTCCCATGGCCAAGGCCGCCGCGCCGCAGTCGCGCGCGCACTCCTTGGTGATCCACAGTTGTTGGTCTTGGATGAGCCTTTGTCAGGTCTCGATCCCGAAGGGGTGGAGCGGATGTTGGACTTGTTCCAGAACCTCACGCGCAACGATGGCGTCACGGTCGTGCTTTCGAGTCATCACCTGCGCGAGGTGGAACATGTCTGCAATCGTGTCGGCATGATCGAAGATGGCATCACCCTGCTCGAAGGCAAAGTGGAAGACCTGCTCACCGAAGCCGGCGATGGCCTGCGGATCCGTGCGCAACAACCCGATACGGTGCGTCAGGTCCTGGCCGGATGTGCCGGAGTCGATGGACCTCCTCATCTGCAGGATGGGGATCTGGTGGTGCGCGTCGTGAGTGGTTTTGATGCTGCCCAGACCTTGGTGCAACTGGTCGAAGCCGGTTCTGGGGTGGAGGAGTATCGCCGCGAACATGCCAGCCTGATCGATGTCTTCCATAAGGCTCTGGAGGCGAAGGCATGATGGGTTTCGGCCGTGCCCTCCGCGGTGAGTTCTATCTGTTGCGGAATCGCCGCAGCCTGCGCTGGATGCATCTCGGCGTGTTCCTGCTCGCGGCCCTCTTCGTGGTCGGTGGGCGCGTGAAGTTGGAACTGCTGAAAGCCGCCGGTTCCGGCGGCGCAGATGCCGTCGGTGCATGGAACTTCTGGCCGCAGTTCGGCGGTGGCGTCCGCGGCGGCCTCTTCCTTGTCGAGATTGCCGTCTTGCTGTTACTCGCCGGAGGTCTTCCGCGAGAGATCCGCAGTGGCGCGATCCGCGATCCGCTTTCGCGCGGCATTTCCAGGCATGCCTTTACGGCCTCGCGCCTGGTCATCGCACTGATCCTGCCTTTGACCCTCTATGCCTGCGCCATCGCCGGCGCCGCAGCCATGGCCGCCATCTTGTTCGATGCCGGCGACATCATGGAAGATGGGCAAGTCCTCCTGAGCATCCAAGAGGATCAGGTCGCAGACTTCCTGTTCCGTTCCTTCTGGCACGGCATCCCGCCGCTCTTGGCCTTGGGAGTGTTCAGCGTCTGGATGGCGACGGCCTTCCGCACTGGGGTTGCCGCGGTGGGCGTTGGGCTTGGCGTGGTCCTTGCACCGACCCTGCTGCACGATGTCCTAGACGATCGCGCCCCTTGGTTGTTTACTGATCTGCTCCCGGCACTCGGTCCAGATTCTTACCTGGAACGCACGTCCACCTACGCCGCCGGTTATGGCGACGCCTACCCCGTCGAGTTCGATGAAATTGTCAAACTCGGTTGGATCACTCCTTGGCCAGCCCTGGCCATCGCGACGATTGCCGCAATGTTTCTGTTCCGCCGCAAAGCCGTATGACCCCCGCCCGCGTTCTGCTCATTGCCACGCTCACCTTTGGCAGCTGTACCTTTACTCAGGCACCTTTGCCGTTGCCGCCGAGTTTTCAGACCTTGGAATCGGCGGTAGAAGAGGGGGCCTCGCACAAGGCCTATCTCGGACTTGAGACCGAGTTGAATCAACCGGAGGATGTCTTCTCGCTCGACATCCCACCGGGTGTGCGCGTGGTGCATGTGGAAGAAGACAGCCCAGCTGCAAATGCTGGCATGGTGATTGGCGATACCCTCCTGACTTTCGATGGCATGCCTACCGATGACCCTGCACGTCTGGAGACGTTGTTGGCCGCGGTCGAACAAGCCGGTGAAGTGAAGTTGGAATTGCAGCGTGGCAGTGCGGTCCTGGAAGCCACCGTGCAGCTGGAGATGCGCTCCACTTCCCGGTTGCGCGCGCTTTATCACATCGACCGCGGCCTCCTGCGGGCCGCGTTCCGGAATAACCCCCGCGGCTTGCCGGAAGTCGTCAAGATCGCTCCCGAGAGTCCCTTGGGGCCAGCAGGAGTACGCGTGGGTGATGTCATCCACGCTTTCCAAGGCATGGATCCAGGTTCGGCGGAAGAATTCGTGCGTCGTGCACGTTTGAGTCTGGAGCCCGGAGATCCGGTGGTGCTGGAAGTCGTCGGCCCGAAGGGATCACGCCGGGTGATCGAAACCTTCGCTTGGGACCCAGGCACCGCCTGGACCGAGTTCGCCTTGTGGCCGATCTTTTCATGGACGCGCGAGCTCGGCCAAAACCGGGGTGAGTTCCGCATCGGCACGCTCTTGATCACCGATCTGTTCCGTTACTCCCGCGACGGTGAGGAGCGCGAATACTCCATCCTCAGCCTGCTGCATTGGGAAACCGGCGAATTGGTGCTAGAGGAAGGACTCGACCAACCTTCGGAGTCGCGCCCATGATTCTCAGTCTCGCCTTTGCCTTGATGCAGGATGCCGGACACCTGGCTTCCTATGTGCAACCGTCCGGTCGCATGCTGGATGGCCGAACCTTCGGCGATTACGACGGCGACGGTGACTTGGATTTGTTCCAGGCAGTGTTGGCTGCCGATGGCAAGCGTTACATCGATGTGCACCTGCAAAAGGAAGGGCGCGCCTTCAGTGCAGCGCCAGACCTGCATCTGGAAATGTCGTCGGCGGTGGTGGCGTGGAACATCGGCGACTTCCTCGATGGGGAAGGGGAAGAGGGCGTCGAGATCCTGATGTTGGCCAGTCGCGGCGCCTACATTCGCAGCCACGGCGGACGTCCGCAGCGGCTCACCCAGGATCGTGTCTCGATGTTGCTGGATATGCCGTCAAGCCAAGCCTTGCCCTTATGGGAAGCCATCGCCGATATCGACGCGGATGGTCGCCCGGAAGTCGCCTTGGTGTTGGGGGACGGTTATCGCGTCGTCGATCATGATGGCAAGACGCTAGGCGAGATCCCGCATGAGGTCAACGAAGAGCGCGCACCGGTGGCCTCCGGCAACTACTTGGGCGGTTTGATCCGCACCACCATCAGTAGCCAAGAGCTTGGCACCTTGTTCGTACCCAACGAGGATCTTGGCGTGATCGCGCGTCCGCCGGCATTGTTCTCCGCCACCTATCTGCCGAATCCGGTGTGGGCGGATGTCGATGGCGATGGTCGCTTGGATTTGACCTTCCTGGTCGACAATGAACTTTCCCTGCACATTCAAGCGGAGGATGGCACCTTCGCCGAAGAAGCATCGCAGGTCATCGAACTTCCGCAGAGCGATGAATCGGATTACGAAGAAGTCGCATGGATGGACTTCGGAGGCGGACCTGCAGCGGATCTCTTGTTCGTGCGCAGTAGTGCCGATTTCCTCAGCCAGACGCGGCCGTGGCAGATCCGCACCTACCTGGATCCAGCCTTAAGCGAAGACCTCGAGCAGTCGGATGGTTTCCTCAAGATTCAAGGCACCTTCCTATGGGTCTATGCCTTCGATCTCGACGGCAATGGTGAAAAGGACCTTTGCCTTTCCAACTGGAAACTGGATCTCGGCGTGCTCGGTACGAATGCACCGCAAGTGGTGCATGACATCAGCGGTTTCCTCGCGGAAGGTGGCACTTGGGGCACGCGTCCGGCCTTCGTGTGGTCGCAAACCTACAAGGTGGAAGACTTCGATTCCTTCATCACGGTCGATGCCTATGTGGCCGACATGACTGGCGATGGACTGCCGGACTTCGTCGAACGTTCGAAGACGGGCAACCTGGAGGTGCGGCGCTTCGTCGGGCGTCCGGGGCATGTCACGGTGGAGGATCGTCTCACTGCAGAGATCCCGATCAATGCATTGCAGGCCGCCGTCCAGACCCAAGACCTCAACGCCGATGGCATCGGTGATTTCATCATCCAGCGCGATGGCAACCTCGAAGTGCATCTGTCCTTCCGCCGATGATCAGCCTCCTACTCCTCGCATTCGCGCAGAACGGCAATCATGCCGAGTTGCTGCCGCAGCCGGAAGTCGTGCCACTCGATTTCGAACGACGCTTCTCGCACATGGCGGTGGCGAGCCTGGATGGTTCCAAACGCGGTTCCATCCTCGGTATCGAGAAGGGCAAGGTCTTCCTGTTGGAAGGCGAAAAGCCAACCATGCTGGTGCTCCCGGGAGAGGCCACGCTTTGGACCTTGTCCGATCTCGACCGTAATGGCCTCGAGGAGTTCCTGGTTCTGGTCGATGGCGCGGCTCTGCATCGCGTGCAATTGGATGGCAAGAAGCTGGTGATGTCCGAGCCCATCCTGACCGGTCTGCGCGGCGTGCCTCCACGCGGTTGTCATGCCGGTACCTTCCTGCGCGACCTCGATGCCGACGGCCACCCCGACTTGCTGTTGCCCGTCGGTGACCGCGTGCAGTTGTGGATGGGGGGCGAGGATGGCTTCCAAGAAGGTCCGGATCTCGGTTCGTTGTCGTACCTGGAGTTGCGCACCGGTGGCGGCCTGATGAGCAAGGTCGGGCGCAAGCTGGTGGTGCCGCAGCTGTTCCCCGAGGATGTCAGCGGCGATGGACGCCCTGACTTGGTGGTCAGCGATGGCCTGCAGGTGCGTCAGTTCGTCTTGGGGCCGGAGGGCTTCCCCGAAATACCCACGCGCACTCTCGATCTATCGCGCTTCCAGGCGGATCTCGAGGAGTTCGATGTCGACCTCGGCAACCTGACCAGCAGTGTGCGCTTCCTGGTCCAGGATAAGTGGGCCGATCTCAACGGCGATGGTTCGACCGACGTGGTGGTCCTCGCCGACGGCCGCATCCGCGTCTTCCTCGGCGGTGATGATGGCGTCGATCTGGCGAATGAGAAGACGCGCTTGAAGGTGCGCGGCAATGTGTTCTACATCTATCCGGCAAGAATTGATGAGGATGATGTGCCGGACCTGGTGTTGGTGCGGGTGGAAGACCTCGGCATCGGCAAGTTGTTGCGCGCAGCCATCTTCTCCTGGGAGATCGAGTTCGATTTCCTCGTTTTCCGCGGCAAGGGCGATGGCGATTTCGAGAAGCGTCCGTTCCGCGAGCGCACTGCCAAACTCACAGGCGAGAGCCTGGTCTCCGTCTATAAGAACGAGAAGGACCAGTTCACCAATCTACGTCAGAAGGTCGTACGCATGTGCGATTACGACGGCGATGGGGTGCGCACCGACCTCGTCACGCTGGGTGCCGGTGGCCGCCTCCAGGTTTGGCTCGGCCTGGTGTCGGATGAATCGGTCCTGCATGGCGCGATTGAGAAGTTCCTGCAGCAGACCTTGTCCGGCTCCGGCGATCTGGATGTAGGCATCTCCACTTTGACCCAATGGACCCTGGGCCGCACTTCGGCGATGACCTCCATGACGGTGGGGATCGACCCCGACTTGGACATGCGTCTGGAGAACTGGTCGGAGCCACATGCCCTCACCATCCGCGACATCGATGGCGACGGCCGCGAGGAAGTCCTCGCAGTGCGTATGGAGGCTCCGGAAGATGGCCCGAAGTCGCTCGTCGGCTACTTGTTGCGCTTCTAGGGTTGCCTAGTCCAACTGCGCCCACAAGGCCTTCAAGTAGCGGCCTTCGGGGAAGTCGATGCGAACGGGGTGATCGGGGCCAGCGCCGGTTTCGCGTTCGATCCGGACCGTGCGCAGACGCGCGGCGCGACGCAGGATCTCTTGGAAGGTGAGCGGTTCGAGTAGGCCGCTGCAGGAACAACTCAGGTAGAAGCCACCTTCCTTCACCAGCGGCAAAGCCAGCTTGTTGATGTCGTGGTACTTGGCCTTGCCATCATCGAAATC
>JBMYYH010000015.1:0-42331 GCA_049609225.1 Planctomycetota bacterium
CGGTGTTGAAGGATGTCAGCTTTGCTGTCGCGCCTGGAGAGAAGGTTGCGCTGGTTGGGGCAACTGGCGCCGGCAAGACCACAGTGCTGAAACTGCTGACTCGCCTTTACGATCCACAGGAAGGTCGCATCCTGCTCGATGGCATCGACCTGCGTGACTATGAAGTACAAGACCTGCGTCGGCGTATCGGACTCGTGCCGCAAGATGTCTTCCTGTTCGAGGGTGACATCCTCGAGAACATCCGCCTCGGCAATCCTGACATCGATGCACAAAAAGCCATCGAAGCAGCATCCCGTTTGCACCTCGATGAACTCGTCTCCCGCTTCCCGCATGGCTGGAAGGAAAAGGTGCGCGAACGCGGCCGCAACCTCAGCTCCGGCGAGAAACAACTCATCAGCTTCGCCCGCGTACTTGCCGCATCACCGCGCGTGCTGGTGTTGGATGAAGCCACCAGCAATGTCGATTCGCACACCGAGCACCTCCTGCAGGAAGCCGTGCACGACATCATGCAAGGCCGCACCTCCCTCGCCATCGCCCACCGCCTCAGCACCGTGCGCGACGCCGACCGCATCCTCGTCTTCCACCAAGGCGAGCTCGCCGAAGAAGGTGGTCACGATGCCTTGATGGACCAGGATGGGCTTTATGCCTGCTTGGTCAAGCTGCAGTACAGCGGATCCTAAGCTGCCCTCCTCCTTCGCCCGGTATCCCAGCTTCGGTTAGGATGATGACACTATGAAATACGATATCGCTCTAGCCTCGCTCATGGCCTTGTCTCTCGCAGCCACGGCCGAAGCCCAAGTCGGCGGTCGCGTCGGATTGATTCGTGATCACTTGCCACCCGGCGGTTCTCTTTTGGGCTCCCTCGGAGTCGATGTCGACGGCGCCGGGGATGTCAACGGCGATGGCTTCGATGACATCATCGCCGCTTGTTACGGCCTTGATGCTGCAGTGGTCTATTCCGGTAAGGATGGTTCCACTCTTCATTGGTTCACGCGGGTAGGAAGTTCTTCCGTCTATGGATCCGAAGTCGCTGGAGTTGGAGATATCAACGGCGATGGTTTCGCAGATGTTGCCGTAGGGGATCGCGGAGATGCCAGGGTCTATCTTCATTCCGGAATGGACGGCTCCTTGCTGCACACGCTTTCCGGTCCGCCGGTCTACTCCGATTTTGGTTGCTCCATCGCTGGCCTCGAAGATGTCACGGGTGATGGCATCCCCGACATCCTCGTCGGGGCGAGGAGTACCTCCGTGCCGCCGCACAATTTCTGCGGCAGCGCTTTCGTCTTCTCCGGAGCCAGCGGAACTCAGGTGCTGAGGGTCGATGGAGATATCAGTTACGCCTCCTTTGGCCGGCACGTCAATGATGCCGGCGACGTCAATGGAGATGGCACCCCTGATTTCCTCGTCGTTGCCAGCAGGGACACCCAACCGCTGGGAACTTTGGGAGCCACGATCGTTTATTCCGGCGTGGATGGTAGTCAGCTGCTCCGCGCTACGGGAGAAAATGGGCAATCCGGTATTTGGATGCGCGCCGATGGCATTGGTGATGTCGATGGTGATGGCTTGGATGACATCGCGGTCGGCGACCACTCCACCGGCTTGCCATGGGATCGTCGCGGAGTCGTTACGGTCTATTCCGGGGCTAGCGGCCTGGCGTTATGGGAGTGGGCTGGCGTCGGCGACCAAAAAATTGGCATGGATGTCGCAGGCACCGGAGACATCAATGGCGACGGCATCCCTGACCTGCTGGTCGGCATCCAAGGCGATTATGGCGGCAGTCTCAGTCGCCCCCGACGTTCCGCCATGTTGGTAGCTGGGCACAACGGTAAGTTCCTGGCGCGCCTTTCCGATAGTGATGGCGACAGTTCCATTCGCTTCGGGGAAGCCGTTGCGGCGGTCGGCGATATCAATGGGGATGGTCGCACCGAATTTGCGGTGGGGGATGATGAGCACGGTATCTCTAAGGGACGCGTGTTGGTCTTCGGCTTTAACCCACAGATGACCGCCAGCACCACCGAGGTATCTGCAAGTCTTGGCGGCACCGTTGATCTGAACATCGACTTCCCACAGGTCGACGCCGGACAATCCTATGCCGTGCTTGCCTCCCGACGCGGCACCGGTCCCTTCCAAGGCGCCGGCATCCGCATTCCGCTGACTCCGGATCAGGTCTTCCGCAACGCGGCGGGAGGGCAATATCCCTTCGCGAACCACACCGGCATGCACGGTCTCCTCGATCCCGATGGAGATGCCACCGCGCAGATCGTGTTCCAGCCGCTGGAGGTGCCCGGATGGATGGTCGGCAAGACTTTCTACCTGGCCGCCGTCACCGCCGACGCCTCGGGAGTCTCGGAGAAGAGTTCTATCGTGGTGGGTATTCGTTTCCTGCCCTAGAATTCCAAGCGATCCTGGGGCCTCGTACAATAGGCCCCATGAACACCCATCGCATCGCGGTGATCGGCGGCGACGGCATTGGTCCGGAAGTCGTCGCCCAGGGCCTGCGCGTCTTGCACGCAGCGGCTGAAGTCCATGGTTTCGCACTCGACCTGGTCGAGATGCCTTATGGAACCGAGCATTGGCTCGCCACCGAGGAGATCTTCCCGGATGAGGCCTTCGAGTCGCTGAAGTCGATGGATGCCATTTTGCTTGGCGCGATTGGCGATCCGCGTGCACCGATCGGTTTGATCGAGCGCGGCATCATCGGTCGTCTGCGCTGGGATCTGGATTTGTGGGTCAACCTGCGCCCGATCAAGCTGCTGGATGAGAAGTTCTGTCCGCTGAAGGGGAAGTGCCCGGCCGATATCGACATGGTCATCGTGCGTGAGAACACGGAGGATGCTTATGTCCAGAAGCCTCATTACGAGAATGAGGGCACCGAAGAGGAGATCGCGCAGCAAGCGATGCTCTACACCTACAAGGGTACCGAGCGCATCATTCGTTACGCCTTCGAGACCGCGATGACGCGCCCGCGCAAGCATCTGACCTTGATCGATAAGGCCAATGCGGTGCGCGCGCAGTCCTTGTACACGCGGATCTTCGCCGAGATGTCGAAGGAGTTCCCGGAGGTGGAGACGGGGCATCTTTATGTCGATGCAGCATGCATGCGCATGGTCGAATCCCCGGAGTCGATCGATGTGGCCGTGACCACCAACCTGTTCGGCGACATCGTGACCGACCTCGGCGCGATGCTGCAGGGAGGTATGGGGGTTGCTGCAAGCGCCAACCTGCGTCCGGGCGAGGTTTCCTTGTTCGAATCCGTCCACGGCAGTTTCCCGCAGGCCGCGGGCAAGGATATTGCCAACCCGATCGCCACGATCAATGCCGTGGCGATGATGCTCGATTACCTCGGCGAGAAGGAAGCTTCCGCCGCGGTGGAGAATGCCGTCGCTGGCTTGCTGCAAAGCGGCACGATCCGCAGTTTGGAAGTCGGCGAACACGGCACCACGGAGATTGGCGACCTCGTCGTCGGCGCGCTGACGGCTTCGACTGTTTAGGGAGTTCCACAGAAATCATCGGCCAGGTTTTCGAACCGCCTCCCAGGTGGTCCGTTGCCCTGATATGGCCGATTCCATAAGAGAGGGGATGAGGGCGCTGTCCGCCCTGACCTTGGGGGCGTTGGTTTCCTGCGCCGGGGCCAGCCCTGCAACCTCCTTGCCTCGCGAGCCCGAATGCAGCAAGGCGATGAAAATTGTGCCTCCCGAGGACCCGATGCCAGCAGTGATAGAGCTCGAGGAATTAGTTGAGTTCACGGGGGAAGCTATGAGCCATGTCACTGATTGTCCCTTACGAGATTGGAATGGATGGGTTCCTCAGTAGGTGTGTGGCTACTAATATGGGCGACTCAATGTTTCCACTAGACTCACAACCCACCAATCAGGGATAAGAGAAATGAATGTCGTGATACGAATCGTTGCGGTGGTACTCGCCCAGGGCCTTGGCCTTGCGGTTGCGACTATCGCTCACGGCTTTTTGTATCGAGACGGCTCCCTCGGCGCCGTCCTGGGTGAAGAATATTGGTCCCTGATGGCTACGGTTTCTTTTTTGGGTCTCGTCACCGTTGGCCTCCCCGCGCTGTATTTTATTTCCCTTGCAGGTTTGCAAGGTCGTGCGATGTTCATGACGTTCGCAGGCGGATTAGGCGCAACCTTGTTCCTCGCAGGAGTTGTGTTGTTCTCAAGCCCGCTCGAAATGCCATCCCTTTGGATGGTGTCCTTCGCGCTGATTCATGGATGCATAACAGGTCTTGCCTTCGCATTGTTCATGAAGGCTCTTGGAGACTCAGGAACCATCGATGATTCACTTGTTGAGGCAAGTGAACTCCTTTCGTAGTCCGGTAGGATGTCTAAGCGGCTGTTGCTTCCGACAATCCGCTCCCGGCCAATCCCATGAGCACGATAAGACGAAATAGGAACAAGCACATCCTGATAACGGCCCTTGCACTGATCACTTCCTGTAGCGGCAGTATTGTTCAAGAAGAAGGCTGGACTGGGCCCGAGTCGTTTTCCGGTCCCTATTGGTTCCTGAACCCAAGTCAGGAGATCGAAACCGAGGAGGACTATCAAGCCTGCTGGGATGGCTTGCCGGTCGACAGAATCGAATTCTCGCGAACGAACAATGGCACCTACGGAAATCCAGTCTACTGGGCTGTTCTTTCCTCGGATGGCATGGCCCAATACTCCGGATTCATGCTAAATCGGTTGGAAGGTGACTATGCAGGGGAATTGCACCTATGGGACTATGCACGCCTTTGCTCGCTGGTTGAACATTTCGAGATCGGCGATCTGGAAGAACGTTATCGATATCCGACCTCGCATGCCGAATGGGTCAACGTGAAAATCTTGATGAAGGATGGATCCACGATAAAGGTTTCGGACTACGGAAAGGCCTCCCCACCTGAGTATCAAGCCTTCTGCGCCATGATTGAGAAAGTGCTCTATGAGATGGATTGGGAACCCACCGATCAGCCGTTGCGTGACTGACCTCTTCTGTCCGATAGAATGAATTCCATCATGAACGCAACCTCCTCCGAAGCATCGCCCGGCAAGACCAAGGCGCAGCGGTTCTCACAGGTTTTTTGGCTGACGTTCTTGGTGGTGTCCTTGGCCTACGCTTGGTACTCCTTTTATGCGCCTTCGAATGACATCGTGTGGGCGGAGGATTACGAAGCGGCACAGGAACTAGCAGTCCAGGAGGACAAACCGATCTTGTTGTTCTTCACCGGCAAGTGGTGCTCGCCTTGCCAGATCATGAAGCGTCAGGTGTTTGCGGATGAAGAAGTAGCGAAGAACGTCAATGCATCCTTCATCCCAGTGACGATCGATGTGGATGCAGCCGAATCCGCAGCTGCCTTAACCCGCTATCAGATAGGCGTCACGCCGACGACCATCCTTACAGACTCGCGCGGCGTCGTCCTTCAGCGGAAGGCTGGGGGCATGAGCAAAGATGCATTTCTCGGCATGTTGGGGCAACTCGATGCACCGGCCCATGAGGCCATGAAGTGAGGGAGTCCCTCACTCGAAGCGTATCCTAAGCAGCCGCTTCCCTAGAAGTGGAAACCCACTGCCACATAACCCGTCAATCCAGACAGGTTGTGGTCGAAGCCCGAGCTCGTGGCGTTGTCGCCTTTGAGGTGGGAGCTGATATCGGGCATACCTTCATAGAGAAGATACGTCTCGACCGAGAAGTCTTCGGTCAGCGCCCAGTTGAGCCCGGTTCCCACACCCCAGCCGAGGTAGCCGTCGCTCTCGAAGTTCTGTTTCTGCAGCTCGAGGCCGAAGTTGTACTGCAGTTGGGCCGTGAGGAAAGCCGTCAGCGCGCGGTTGCCGAAGTAACGACGCATGCCGGCGGTGATCTGATTGGCCTTGATGGGGGAGCCGTTGGGATCCTCGTGGTATTCGCGCTGATCGAGACTCACGGTAGCGCTGAACTGATTGCCGATCAGGCGTTCGAGTTCCAGGCCATAACTCGAAAAACGATCGAGTTCGCGGCTGGAACCATCCACCGGCGGACGATTCGCGGTATCGATGTGCTCGATATCCATCGAGCTGTAGGCCGCGGTGCGGAACTTCAGCGTGTGAAAACCCGCAACCGACTGTTTCTTGATGTCGGAATAAGGTGGGATGAAGTTGCAGGACATGCCACCCATACCGAGGGCAGCAATGCAAAGAAGGCCAGACGCGGATCCGATGCGCATGGGCAAAGGATAGCAACGTCTGGCCTCGGGATGCGGCGGCGGCGCGCGCTACTGGATGACCATCACCTTCGGCGCAGTGACGTGAGCACCACTGGCGTCGGCCACATAACCTTGCAGGAAGAAGGTCTTGCCTTCCAGAATCGGATTCTGGGGGATGCTGAGGGAAACCTGAAGGGATCCACTCAAGTCCGAGGCGCGGCGAGTCAGGGTAGAACCGATTTCGAAGGCGACGCCCAAGTGTGCGGTCGGCGTGGTGCCCATGGCGCTCATCAGCGCGACCGGGAAGCCGGCGGTTCCTGTGAGATCGATGGTGATTTGATCGCCGCGCAAAGGCGTGGAATCGCTGAGTGCCAAAGTCCCCTGGTAAGCAGTGCCACCACTCACGGTCGGGAGATTGTCGAACACCAACACGCGCTCGCTCGACTGCACCGTGACATAAAGCTTGCCCTGTGCGAACACCACATCGTTCGGCTGCATCGAACCACTGCCAAGGCCGACAACATCCGTCCGACTGAGTAGCTTCTGGTTCAAGAGGTCGATCAGCAGCACCTCATTCGCCACCAATCCAGCCACCGCCATCAAGGTTTCATCTGCGGAAACCGCCAGGCCATAACCATCGACACCTTCACAATCGATGGCGCGATCCAACTGACCTTGCGCATCAACCTTGAACAGGCGTCCGCCGAAATCGAGGCCAGTGAGGTAAGCACTTCCATCGGACAACACCGCAATATCCTGCCCGGACGGATAACCCAGGAACTGGTCAGCATAAGCCGCAAACCAGGTTTCATCGGCATGCACGCCCTGCAAGTCATGGGTGTAGAGCCCACCTTTGCCGCCTTCAAAAGCCGGCAAGAACTCCGTCGACGGGATCCATAAGGAATCTCCCTGCACCGCCATGCGGCTGCCACTGCGGAAGTTGATGTTGAAGCTCGCGCCAGCATCGTAAGTCTGGGTATTCCAGTTCACAGCATGCACATCGCCGCTGCCATCTTGAGTGCTCACATAGAAATGCCCATCCTTCGCCACGATGCCGAAGGGATAACAAGTGCCGAGTCCAAAGGCATCGGGGAGTGTCACGGTGGCAACCACCTGGTCCGCCGCATCCCAGATCGTGATGCTGCCGTCGGTGGAGTTGGTCACGGCACCGAACAGGACATTGCCGAGCGCGTCGTAAGCGAAGGCGATGTCTTCGGGGAACAAGCCCACATCAATCGTGCCGACCACTGTATCGGTCAGCGGATCGATGATGACCACTGCGCGGTTGGCGCCGGCAAAATCTCCCGACAATGCCACGAACAATCGATCGCTGACCGGCTCATAAGTGATGCCGAAAGGCTTGGCGGGGGCCAAAGGGTCGCCGAGTCCGAACAGGTCGATCTCAGTGTGAAAATCCTGAGCGGCAACGGGGGCCGCGAAAAGGCCGGCACAAAGCACGGCGCGGGTGCATGCAGAAAGCATGGCTGTCTCCTTCCGGTGTCTCGACCGGAGCTTGGGTGATGCTTCCTTCACGCCGGTGCCCCGACTTTGCACGAAAATGCGTTCACGGTGGCGGACCCGTGGAGGAATTACACCTCCTTCCCCGGATCGCGAAGGGTTAGCGGATTGGTAGGGAACGGCGACAGGACGTCGCAGAGGGCATTGTAGCGGTGCGAGAATCTGAAAAACGTTTACAAATGTAGTTACGATTACGAATGTAGACGTTAGGGTGGAGAAGTCATGAGCGACCCCATCAAGATCAGCGATGCCGAATGGGAGGTCATGGAGGCCATCTGGCCCCACGCCTCGATCACCGCAGCCGAGATCATTGCGCAGTTAAGCCCCAAGCGCAGTTGGTCGGAGGCCACGGTCAAGACCATGCTCAATCGTCTGGTGAAGAAGGGGGCGTTGAAGCACAAGAGTGAAGGGCGTCGTTATCGCTACAGCGCGAAGGTGAGTCGCGAGCAGGCGGTGCATCAACAGACCGACCGATTCCTGGATCGCGTCTGCCAAGGTGATGCGAGTCCGCTGCTGTCCTTCTTCGTGAAGAAGCAAAGGTTGAGCGAAGACGAGCTGGACGCCCTGCGCAAACTGCTCGAGGAACAAGATGGGGAGGCAAAGGCATGAGCGAAGAACGCATCCTCACGCTTTTTGATTTCGGTTTTGAAACGGCGGTGGATTTGAGCCTCTTGGTGCTTGCAGTCTTGCTCGTGCAACAACTCTGCGCGCGTTGGCTGACCACACGTTGGCGTTATGCGCTGTGGTTCCTCGTCATCGCTCGTTTGATGATGCCGACGGTCCCGCAGTTTCAAGGTGGTTCTCTTTTCGATTGGCGTCCGACGCCAACCGTGACTGCAACTCCAGAACTCCCAGTCCAACCCAACCCCGGTCTAGCTTCCATCCAAGTGAAGCGCTCGGATGGGAAGGGCAAAACTGCAACTGGCTCCGCCGCACTTGCGGACCCCTCCGCGCCGGATGGTTCCGCCACCCCCGCGCAACCCCATCCATCCTCACGCGCCGACGCCCCTCAAGGCCCAGCCGTCCAACCCATCTTGCCGGCCCAGGATGTCCAAACCCCGGTTTCCACCTCCCTCGCGGCCGAGCAGGGAGATTCCGGTCCGACGTCTTGGGCCTGGCGCTCCTGGATCCTCCTGATCTGGACTGCCGGCATCGCGTTAAGCCTTGCGCATCTTCTCCTCCAAGAAATGCGCTTCCGTCGCCGTCTTCACCGCGACGCCATCCCCCTCCAATCCACCCGCCTGCATCCATTACTGCAGGAAGCCGCCACCTCCCTCCATGTCCGACGCCTTCCCCAAGTCCTCGAGACATCCCTCGTCAGCAGCCCTGCACTTTGCGGTTGGCTCCGCCCCAAACTCCTCATGCCCCGAGGTCACTGGGACGCCCTCGCCACCGACGAGTTGCGTTTCGTATTGCTGCATGAACTCGGCCATCAACGTCGTCATGACGTGGCCTTGAACGCGCTGCTCCAAATCCTGCAGGCCGTGCATTGGTACCACCCCTTGGTGCGTTATGCCTTCCATCGCCTGCGCTTGGATCAAGAGAACCTGCGCGATTGGGAAGCCATGGCTTGCCTCCGTCCTGCGGCACCGCGCGCCGGCGCGTCCGCACTCCTCAAGCTGGCTCAAGTTCCGATCAGCCGGCCGCAGTCCACCCAAATGGTGGGCATCCTTCCACGACCATCCGCCATCCGGCAGAGGATTGAGATGATTTTCGCATTCCAAAAGAACCACACCAGTTCGCGCTTCCTTGGCGCGACACTCCTGCTCACCCTCGGTTGGGCTGGCCTCACCGAGGCCCATACACAGGAACCCACCGACGGCAATCCAAACGCCGAACGCCTCCCGGTCCTTGGGCATCTGTTCGAAGGACGCAGCGTGACGGTCTCGCGCCAGGATCCAGTGCCGACCTGGAAGGAGGGCCTCGAGATCAAATTGCAGACGCCCATCACGATGGACTTGGAGGATGAAGACATCGATCGCGTGATTGATGTTCTGCGCAGGGAAACCGGCATCAACTATGTGCTGCGCCAAGTCATTTTCGATGACAACCCAGAGATCACCCTGAAGGTTTCGGATTATCCAGCGCATCGGTTGCTGGATCTACTCTGCGCGCAAACGGGCTATGCCTATGTCCTGCACCGCAATGCCGTCGTGCTCGGCAATCCTTATGAGATGAGCTTTGCGCATGATCAACGGTTCTACAACATCAGCGAACTCATGCCGACCAAGGGTGAGTCGGGGTGGGCTGAGGAATATCACCACGAGCGTCTGGTAGAGATGGTCATGAACCAAGTCGCGCCAGAGTCGTGGGAATACAGTGGTGCCACCATCCGGGTATGGAACAACATGCTGCTGGTGGATCAATCCGATGCGGTGCACACTGAGCTTGAGTCCTTCCTCAACTTCCTGCTGAACCGTGGCGAGGAACCGCAGGTGCCGGAAGAGCCCTGGGTGAAGACCCTGCGCGCGAAGTTGGCCATGAAGGTCGATGTCAAGCTCGAAGACATGATGCTTGCCGAGGCCCTGGACACTCTCAGTCGTGCGTATGGGTTGCCTTTGGTGGTGCGTGAAGACAATGGTTGGGATGACGTCAGCGCTTTGAAGTTGGAGCAGGCCCCATTAGGTGAGGTTCTCGCCTGGTTGGCTGAAGCGCATGACATGCAGATCGTGCAAGAGGATGGCTTCTTGTTGTTCACCGTGGAGCCGCGCATGGAGTTGCGCGCCTTCGAGATCCTCGACCTATTGGACGAAGGCGTCGAAGGGGATTGGCAGATCGAAGAGCTTCAGGACCTGGTGCGAAACAGCATCGGGGAATACGCATGGGAATACGGTTGGCCGAGTATCGAGACCTGGAATGGCCTGCTCCTGGTGCGTCAGTCCAAGGGACATCTCGATCACATCGATCGCTTCCTCGCCGCGATGCGCAAGGCGATGTAAGGCTCAGGCTCCAGCCTGCAGAAGATCGCGCACCGACGCAGCCGTGGGTGCGCGATCCAGGGCCGAGTGGAAAGCCTCGGCGCAAGTCGCACTCTTCAGCAGGGCGAGATTATGTTCCCGCACACTGCCGCCGACGAGGATCTCGATGCGGTCGCCGGCTTGCCCGACCAAGGCTGCCAGCTCCTCAAGATGTTCCTCCGCGGGCCCCGGACCGCCGCCCGTGAGCACCCGTTGCACTCCACAACGAATGAGGGTTTCCAGTCCCGCCGCTTGATCACGCAAGCCATCAAAGGCACGATGAAAGGTCACGGGCAGTGGACCTGCAGCCGCAACCGCGCGTTCTAGATGATCCACATGGATCTGCCCATCCAGGTCCAACATGCCGACCACGATGCCGTCGGCTCCTTGATCGCGCAGACGTGCGATATCCGTGAGCATCTGGAACAGGGTGTCTTCGGTGGGATAGTGGAAGGGGCCGGCATGCGGCCGCGCCATCGCGCAGATGGGTAACTGCACCGTGGTCCGCACCTCGCGCATCAAGGCGGGGGGCGGGGTCAGGCCATCCTCATCGAGGTGACTGCACAATTCAATCCGTGCAGCACCGCCGATCTCGGCAGCCATCGCACCCTCGAGGGTTTCGGTGCAGACTTCCAGCAGCAAGACGCTTCGCCTAGCTTTCCTTCGCTTCGTATTCGGTCTGCAGACCTTGCAGCACACTGGGATCCGCCAAAGTCGTGACGTCGCCGATGGCCTTGCCTTCCGCGACGTCGCGCAGCAGTCGACGCATGATCTTGCCGCTACGCGTCTTCGGCAGCTCCGGCGTGAAGATGACCTTCTCCGGACGCGCCAATCCACCGATCTCCTTGGCGACGAAACCGCGTAGCTCTTCCGCAAGTTCCGGCGAGGCCTCATGGCCACTGCGCAGGATCACGAATCCGACGGGCGCCTGTCCCTTCAGTTCATGCGCGGTGCCGATCACCGCAGCTTCCGCCACCGCATCATGCGCTACCAGCGAACTCTCGATTTCCATGGTGCTGAGACGATGTCCCGACACGTTCATCACATCATCGACGCGGCCGAGGATCCAAAGGAAGCCATCCTCATCGCGCTTGGCGCCATCGCCGGCGAAGTAACGACCGGGGAAACGCGACCAGTAGGTCTCCTCGTAGCGCTCGTTGTCGCCCCAAATGCCACGCAACATGCTTGGCCAGGGACGTGTGAGAGCTAGATAACCACCGCCGGCGCCTTCGACCTCCTTGCCATCTTCGTCGAGCAGCTTGGCCTCGATGCCAGGGAAGGGAGTGGTGGCGGAACCAGGCACCGTGGTGGTGATGCCAGGTAGCGGCGTGATCATGATGCCGCCGGTTTCGGTCTGCCACCAGGTGTCGACGATCGGGCAACGTCCGCCGCCGATGTGGTGGAGATACCAAACCCAGGCTTCAGGGTTGATCGGTTCCCCAACGGTGCCGAGCAGGCGCAGCGAACTGAGGTCGTGCTTGGCCGGATGCTCATCGCCCCACTTCATGAAGGCGCGGATCGCGGTAGGGGCGGTGTAGAAAATGGTGACTTTATATTTGTCTACCAATTCCCAGAAACGATCGAGTCCAGGATGGTTCGGCGCACCCTCGTACATGACCTGCGTGACACCATTAGCCATCGGGCCGAACACGATGTAACTATGGCCGGTGATCCAACCGATGTCGGCCGTGCACCAGTAGATGTCGCGCTCAGGCTTCAAGTCGAAGACCAAGTTGCTGGTGGTCATGGCACCGGTCAGATAACCGGCAGTGGTGTGCAGGATGCCTTTCGGCTTGCCGGTCGTGCCGCTGGTGTAGAGGATGAACAGCGGGTCCTCCGCATCCATGGACTCGGGCTCGCAAGTGGTGGCCTGGCCGTCGACCAGGTCTTCCCAGGCGACGTCGCGGTCGATCGCAGGTGCTGCACTTTGCAACGCACCACCACGTTTCCACACCAACACGTTCTCGACACTCGGGCATTCCGCAACCGCCTCGTTGACTACCGTCTTCAAGTCGAGCACCTTGCCGCGACGCCAGCAGCCATCGGCGCAGACCACCAACTTGGCTTCCTGGTCCTGCACCCGATCCTTCAGCGAGGTGGGGCTGAAACCGGCGAAGACCACCGAGAAGATCGCGCCGATGCGCGCGCAGGCCAAAACCGTCATGGCCAATTCGGGCACCATCGGCATGTACACGGTCACGCGATCGCCTTTGCCCACGCCCAACTGCTTCAAGCCATTTGCCACCTGGCAAACACCGGCAAGCATGTCGGCATAGGTGAGGGTGCGCATGTCACCCGGTTCGCCTTCAAAGTGGAAGGCCACGCGATCGCCATGTCCAGCATCCACATGCCGATCCAAGCATTGCACGCTCGCGTTCAGCTTGCCGCCGACAAACCACTTGGCATAGGGTGCCTCCCATTCGAGCACGGTGTCCCATTTGCGATCCCAGTGCAGCTTCTCGGCCCAGGATGCCCACCAACCTTGCCAATCGGCATCGGCGTCGGCGTAGATCGCCGGATCCGAAACATTAGCCTGCGCCGTGAACTCGGCCGGTGGCGCGAACTGACGATGCTCGGAAAGGAGGGTGTCGATGGTTTTGGGGTCGGAATCACTCATCTTTTCGGGAGGCCGGCGCAAAGGCCGCGCGGGGATGCGAGGACGAACTCAGCGAGCTCGCGGACTGCAGGATAATCACTGCGCTGCAGCGATGCAGCGAATTCAGCGATCACGGTTTCGGGATCGAACAGACGTCGGAGGTGGCGCCGAATGGCATTGCGTTCGAGCTCATCGATGCCGGCGCGTTGCATGCCTACCTTATTCACCCCGCGCCAACGAACCGGATGGGCGCCGGTCACGATCGAAAACGGTGGGGCATCCCGCGTGACCATGCTGCCGCCGGCCACCATGGTGAGGCGTCCGACGCGAGTGAACTGATGCACCGCACTATTGCCCGACAGGATGCAGCGCTCGCCAATCTGAGCATGGCCACCCAAGGCGCTGCCATTTACCAGCACCACATCATCGCCCACCGTGCAGTTATGCCCGACATGACTGCCGGCCATCATCCGCACGCGGTCGCCGAGCACGGTCTCATTGCCCTCGCCGGTGGGCCGGTGGACGGTGGTGTGCTCGTGAAACTGACAACCATCGCCAATCCGCACCAGGGTGCGCGCGCCATCATATTTGTCGTCCTGAGGCTCGCCGCCGAGCACCGAGCCGGACCGGACCACACAATTCTGGCCTAATTCCGTCCGCCCCAAGAGGTGGACATGAGGGCCGATGCGGCAGCCGTCGCCCAGCACCACACCCGGTTCGACCACGCTGAAAGGGCCAATTTCTACGTTTGAACCGATTTCCGCCCCCGGCATGACGACCGCGGTGGGGTGGAAGACCGTCTCAGCGGGGGAAGGCTTCATGGAGATAGTCTAGAAAATCCCCTGACTCGACTGCATGTGCGGCGTATTCTGGCCGACGTCCGCATCCCAAGCCGAAATCCTCCGGAGACTCCCCTTGAATCTGCGAACCCATCTTGCCGCTACATGCGGCACCATCCTCCTTTCCGCCGTCCCAGCCCTAGCCCAAGCCGACTCCTCTGAGGGGTCGACGGGTTACACGCGTACCTATGTCATTCAGGCAGATGGTGCATGGGTCGGCCCTGGCCTCTACCTGGAACCTGCCTTCGTGCAGATTTCCGATGGCCGCATCGACTGGATCAGCCAGGAAGACCATCGTCGCGAGGGCACCAACATGTTTGGGCAGTCCACCGGCAAGACTGCGCTGATCAAGGTCTCGGGCACGCTCGCGCCTGGCATGGTCGATGCCTGGAGCGGCATGGCGCCGCAGGGCTACAACCGCGATCGCAAGCCAAGCGCCATCCGTCGGGTGGAGGATTCGTTGCCGGTGCAAGCACCGCGCGAGGATCTGCAGCTGCACACGCAGGTGTTGGCGGCGCGTCAGGCGGGCATTGCGGCCACCTATCTAGAGGGTGGCAACCAGGGTTTGCGTCGCGGGGTCGGTACGGCGGTGGAGTTCACTGCCTTGGATCTGCCTTTGCAGGCAGGTACAGAGGCCTTGGAGTTTGCTGTGGGAGCAGCGGCTGCACGGGGCGTCGAGCGGACCTTCCAGATGGATGAGTTGGAGGCTGCCTTTGAGGAAGCCAAGGACTGGCGTTCTAGCTGGGATGACTACGATGAGGCGCTTGAGAAATACGCGAAGGACCTCGAGAAGTACGAGGAGAAGCTGACCAAGTACATCGAGGACAAGAAGGCTTTCGATGAGAAGCAAGAAGCCGAAGGCGCGATGTCGGGCGAAGGCGAAAACGGCAAGGAAAAGGCGCCGAAAGCACCGAAGCGTCCGAAAGTGCCGAAGAAGCCCCAGGTCAAGGCTGAGCGCGATCTGCTGCTCAACGCCATGGATGGCAAGATGGCCGTCCGCGTGGTTGCCGACCGGGTCACAGACATTCGCGATCTCATCGCTCTGAAGGATGCTTATGGCCTAAACCTAGTCCTGGTAGGCGCTTACGATGCTGATTTCGTCGCCGATGCACTCGCAGACGCTGAAATCCCCGTCATCCTGCCGGTGGTTGCCGACCACCACGCGCAGCCCGATGCCGAGCGCTCCTTCGCCACCCGCTACCTGACCCTGCACAAAGCTGGAGTCCAGGTCGCGATCGCCAGTGGGGGTACCGAGGGTGCCCAACTGCTGCTGCCGCTGCGAGCCGGTGAAATCATCGCCGCCGGCGGTTCCGAGGAAGACGTCTGGGCTTCCCTGACCACCATCCCTGCCGAGATCCTGGGGCTCAACGGATTCGGCAGCCTCCATCGTGGCAAGAGCGCCACCATGATCCTGTTCGAAGGGCGTTCCCCGTTCGACGCCTCCGCGCCATTCAAGGCCCACAAGCCGAAGTAGTGATGTTCCTTTCCACCACCCTGCTGCTTTCCAGCCTTGCGGCCACACCGGTTGCGCAACAAGGCGATCTGCTGCTCCAGCCGGATGCGATCGTCGCGCCGGACGGCTCGCTTCAGGAAGGCATGACTGTCCTCATTCGTGATGGCAAGATCGTCTCCGTCGCCAAGGCCAAGGATGGTCAAGATGCCGTCATGCTTGATGGCGTTCTGGCTCCCGGCATGATCGACGCCTTCTCCGGCCGCGGTGCCGATCGTCTGCTCACCGAGCAGTCGGCGCAGATCACCCCGGACCTGCGCGCCGCCGACGGCCTTCAGCTCACTTCCCCGGTTTGGGATAGCCTGCTCGCGCGTGGCATCACCGCCGTCCACATCACTCCCGATGCGACCAATGTGCTCGCGGGTTGGGGTGCGCTGGTCAGCACCGGTGGCGAGCTTTCGGAGCGTGTCCTGCAGGGTCAGACCAAGCAGATTGCTTCGCTGGTGACTTCTTCGGTAACCGATAACCGGGTCGGCCCCAGTTCGCTGGCCGGTGCTCTGGAGATTCTCGAGCAGGCCATGACCCACCCGGACACCAAAGACCTGTCACCGAGCCTCTGGTTCTTCCTGGAGAATGCCGAAGGTGCGCGTGGCGCACAGAGCATCCAGGGCAAGCAGGTGGTCACGCCCATCTTGATGGGGGAAGTCGGTTCCTATGGTGGTCTGTTCGCTGGACAACTGGTCGGAATGCCGACTATGGGTTACGGCGGCCTTGCACGACGCGCTGAAAGTTGGCGTCGCATGCACAAAGCTGGAGTGCAGTTCGCCTTCGGCACCCGCGCGGGCAACCGTGAGTGGGATTCGCTGCGCACCTCCGCGATGGCCTTCAGCCGTTTCACTGGAGATGCCGAAGCAGCTTGGGCCAGCGTCACCTCGAATCCTGCCACCATGCTTGGTATGGAAAAAGAGATGGGCACCATCCAAGCCGGTGCACGCGCCGACTTGGTCCTTTGGTCCGCCCACCCGCTCGATGCGACGGCTCGCGTCGAAGCGGTGTTGATCGGCGGCGAAACCGCCTACCGTGCGCCTGGAGTGGAGCAATAAGATGATCCTTGCAACAGTTCTGAGCTTGAGCTGCGCCGCCATGTTGGCGCAGGAACCAACCAGCATCGCCGTCGACCTTTTGCATGTCGGCAATGGCGAGACCATCGAGAATGCTTTGGTGGTGATGGAAGATGGCAAGATCGTTTCGGTCATCCCGGGCGGTAGTGCTGCCGGCGCATTGCATGTCGAAGGTGCGCACCTCACTCCTGGCTTGGTCGATGCCTTCTCCTTGATGGGCATCAACGCCACCACGGTGGAGGAGTCGCGCGAATCGACCCCATCCATGCGCATCGCCAATACCGCTGACCTCGATGCCGAAGCCTTCAGTAATGCATTGGGCGAAGGCGTGACCGCGGCCTTCCTGTCGCCGGATAGCCTCAACGTGATTGGCGGTCTTGGCACTATGGTGAAGACCGGTGGTGGCACCAGCGCCAACCTCTTCGCCGAGGAAGGTAGTGCTGCGCGCATCTTGGAGGGCAAGGAAGCCCTGAAGATCTCGCTCGGTAACGACACCTCTTGGGGCAACAGGACTCCCTCTGGGCAGTTCACCCGCGACTTCCGCGCTCGCCGTCCGAACACCCGCATGGGCACGGTTTGGGTGGTGCGTCGCGAGTTCTACCGCGCGATGGATTATCAGAAGGATCGCGCCAATGGTTTGCCGGTCTTCGACAAGGATCTGGAAGTGCTCGTTGCTGCGATGGAAGGTGAGATCCCGATCCGCGTGATGGCACGTCGCTCGCACGACATTCAGACTGCCCTGCGTCTGCAGGAAGAGTTCGGATGGCCGCGCTTGGTGATCGAAGAGGCCACCGAAGGTCAGGAAGCTGCCGCCGATTTGGTCGAGGCAGGCGTCGCAGTGGCTACGGGCCCGGCGTACGACTCCGGCAGTCGCGCGATTGCACGCGGACCGCAAGCCTCGACCTTGAAGTTGATGGCGAATCCACCGGCCGTCTGCTGTGAAGACATGCACGACGTCGAAGGCCATGAACATCCGCTCGAAGGAACGGGTGTGGTGGAACTCAGCGGTACTGCATTGGATCTGCTGGTCACCGTCGCGCCACGTTACGGCGCAGCACAGGGCCTCAACAACGGTCGCTTCTCGGAAGGACGCGGTGCCACTCCAGCACTGCCGACCCTCCTTCATGATGCGGGCGTCGGTCTGGCGATGGGAAGTGCGGAAGCACATGACCAAGCGCTGACCGAATCCAGTCTCATCTACCAAGCGCGTAGCGCGGTGCGGTGGGGCATGGATCCACAGGTGGCTCTTGCAGCCATCACTTCGAAGCCCGCGGAACTCTGCGGCGTCGGCGATTCCGTCGGCAAGATTGAAGTCGGCATGGACGCCGACCTGGTGCTCTGGTCGGGTGATCCGCTCGACAGCTCCTCCCGTCCCATTCTCGTCATCCTCGATGGCCGCATCGCGGTCGATCACCGTCCCCAGCAATAGTCTGAGCATGCGCAACGCAACTCTTCTTCTCGCTTCCGCCCTCTTGTCCGCGCCCCTTGCGGCGCAAGGAGGCTCCATCGCCGTTCGCGGTGGCAAGATCATGAAGGCCGATGGTTCGGTCGTCGAAAACGGCACTTTGGTGATCGAGAACGGACGCATCTCCGCACTCGGTGGGGCCGACCTCGAAGTTCCCTTTGATGTCATCCTCAACGAATACCCCGATGCGGTGATCTTCCCGGGCTTCTTCGAAGCGCATAGCTCGAATGGCATGGACCGTGCCAACGAGAACGTGCCGGTCGCGCCCTTCCTCAACGTGAAGGATTCGATCGATCCGGTCTCCTTCTACTTCGAGGATGAACTGCGCGGTGGCACCGTGGCGATCGGCATCATGCCCGGCAACAACACCGTGATCGGTGGCCGTGGTCGTGTGGTCGCTCCCGCCGGCATGACCATCGAGCAGATGACTCTGGATGATGGCCTCGGCATGAAGCTCGCGATTGGCGCCAAGCGCGGTTGGAGTCGCAGCACTCAGATCGCGGAACTGCGCGAGACCTTCGCCAAGCTCGACCGCGACCTCGAAGCCCTCGGCGCGAAGTTGCAGGAAGATGGCAAGGCCAAGGCCGATCGCGCCAAGGCTGGTGATGAGGAAGACGAGGCCGGCGCCGATGGCGATGGCTGGGATGACGCTGGCGGTTTCGTCCGCTTCGGCGACGACTTCCCCGGTAAGGAGCTCATCTCCGAGCAAGACCTCAACGATGGTCAGCGTGGTCTGGTCGCCATCCGCAACGGCGAAGAGCGCCTGTGGGTTTGGGCTCCAACCGCAAGTGATGTCGCTCTGGCCAACAGCTGGTTGGGCGAATACGACCTGCTTGGCAACTCCATCATGGTCGTGAGTTCTGCCGCTTGGAAAGCTGCCGATCAACTCGCAGCGATGGGCCGCCCAGTCGTCATCAGCGGCGACCTCTGGCATGTCGAGCGTGACCCGGTCTCTTGGAAGGAGATTCGCACCTTCGCACCTTCGGCTTTGAATGATGCCGGTGTTGAGTTCGCGATTGGTTCGGTCGAAGGCCGCATGGGCCCGGACCGCCTTGCTTACCAAGCTGCGATGTGCATCCGCGAGGGTGTTTCGCGCGACGTGGCGTTGGCTTCGGTCACTTCGCGTCCGGCCAAGTTCTGGGGTCTGGAAAATGACCTCGGTGATTTCCAAGAGGGCGCCGATGGCACCTTCGTGGTCTTCGACCGTGACCCGCTCGCCGCCGACGCCCATGTGCTCGAAGTCTGGATTCGTGGCGTCAAGAGCTACGACCGCAGCGAGGACCAACGTCTGCAGCGCCTCGAGGAGGGCCGCCTGAAGTGAAGCCCAATGCTCTACTCCTGACCGCCGTAGGAGGGGCCGGCCTGTTGGTCGCCGCCCTCTCCGGCGAGAATCACACACCGCCGACTCCGGTGGTGAAGATGGAGCTGCCCGGTAGCGGTACGGCCACGGCCTACCACGCCGCGCGGATCCACACCGCAGGTGCCAAGGGCACCATGGACGATGCTTACTTGGTGGTCCAAGATGGCAAAGTCGTCGATGTGGTCGCTTCGGCAGATACCTTGCCGTTGATGACTCCCATCATCGAACTCGGCGATGCGCAGATCATGCCTGGTCTGGTTGCCGCCGACACCACCGTCACCGGCCTTTCCGGTCAGGGTGATCGCACCATGGGTGCCCACCTGCGCGCTTCCGATGCCTTCGATCCTTGGCTCGACCAGTCGAAGATCCTTGAGCGTGGCATCACCACGTACTACCTGTCGCCCGACCGTTCCCGCCTCATCGGCGGACGCGGTGCCGTGGTCAAGGCGGGTGGCGAAGCACGCATGCTCGATACCGACGGCGACCTGCGCGTGAACCTCACGCCGGCGGCTTGGAATCCACCGGACTACTTCCGTCCGCCGATTCCACCGACTGCCGATAACCCCATCCTGCCCGCTGTCGATCAGGCTCCAAACTCGCGCCCCGGTGCGATGTTGGCCCTGCGCGAGGCCCATGCAGCCGCTTCTGCGGAAGCAGGGGATGCCTTCGATCCCAACGCCGATGGCCTGCGCGCCTTCCTCGGTTCGGATGACAGTCTGCGTTTGGTCGTCGATACCGCCGATGAAGCGGCTTCGGCTTTGGAGTTCGCCCAACTGATGGGGCGTCGTGCGGTGCTCGCCGGTCTGAGTCAGGCCGACCCGGAGCACTTGGCGGCTCTGTTGGAGGATCAAGGCGCTACCGTCTTGTTCGAGGTGCCTTTGTTCAGCAGCATGCCGAACTTGGACATCAACTGGCAGTTCCCGGCTTCGGATTGCCTTAGCACTTTGGCTTCCGCTGCACCGATCGCGTTGCAGCCGGGCCGTTACGGACGCTGGACTTGGCTGCTCGAAGCCGCTGCAACCGCGACTGGTTATGGCTTGAGTGAAGCCGATGCCCTCAATGGCATCACCGCAATCCCAGCCACGCTGCTCGGTGTCGACCAACGCGTCGGACGCCTGGCTGCAGGCTTGGATGCAGATTTCGTCGTGGTCGATGGAGATCCTCTGAGTAGCGCCGCAAGCGTGCAGAAGGTTTACATCGAAGGCGCTTCGGTCTGGAGCCGCAGTGGCATCGAAGCACTCAGCTCCGACGCCGTCGTGGTCCGCGCCGGCACCCTTTGGACCGGCGAAGGCGCACCTTTGACGGGTGGCGTCGAAGTCCTGTTGGAAGATGGCCGCATCATCGCCGCCGGACGTCGGGTGCCTCACCCAGCCGGTGCCAAAGTCGTCGATGCTGGAGCCGATGCGCACATCACGCCTGGCTTCATCGATGCTCGCGGTTATCTCGGCACCAATGGTGCTCGCTCGCTGCCGGATCGCGTCGACCTGACACGCTTGGCAGACGGCAGTTACTTCAATGATCTGTGGCGTCCAATCGCGCAGGCTGGCATCACCTCGATGGTGATGGGCCCGCGCAACCTCGGCACCGGTGGCTCTCGCGCCTCCGTGGTGAAGACTGCGGCAAGTGCCGAAGCCGGTGGAATCCGCGATCGTTATGTGGTGTTCTTCGATGCGCGTGCGAGTGATCGCGCCGCCAGCCGCAATGCTCTGGAAGGTTCCCTGAAGAAGGGTAAGGCCTACTTCGACAAGTGGGAGAAATACCGCGAAGAGCGTGCTGCTTGGGAAGCCGAAAACGGCACCAAGTCTTCCGATGACCGTGCTGCCAAGGAGAAGGAGTTGCGCATGCGTCTTGCGCAGGGTTCCGCTCCGAAGGTGGAAGAGGAAGTCGTCGAGGAAGAAGAGTCCGAAGAAGTTGAGGAGGAAGAAGAGGAGGCCGCTCCTGTCGATCCGGTCAACGGTCTTTGGGAAGGCACCATCGAGCATGAGATGTTGCCCGAACCTCTGACGGTCAACGCGCGTTTGCATCACGAAGGCAAGCAACTGACCGGTATCTTCAGCACTCCGGAAGCTCCGGGTGAGGAAGCCGAGTTGGAGGGCACCTTCGAGAACAACACCGTTCACTTCGAGATCCCCACCGAGGTCGGTCAAGTCATGATCGACGGCGTCATCGATGCTCCTGACAGCATGTCGGTGAAGATCGAGCTGGCTGGTTTCGGTAGTGCCGAGTTCACCATGGCACGGATCGAGATCGAAGAGGCCGGCGCCGCGCCGATCGCCAAGAAGCGCACCAAGAAGGATGAAGGTCCACAGCCTCCGAGCATGGACTGGCGTCTGGAAGGCATCCGCGCGATGTACGAAGGGCGTGGCCGTGCGGTCGTCGCAGCTTCGCGTCGCGATGAGATCGAATCGGTGTTGCAACTCTTCGCGGCACACAAACTGCCGGTGCAGTTGATGTACGCCGACGAGGCATTGGATATCGCCGATCAACTGCGTCAGCAAAACGTCGGTGTGATCGTGTCGCCTGCAGTGACCCAGCGCACCGAGAACGTCGACCATGTGCCCGCTGCGGAACTCCATGCTGCCGGCATCCCGGTGGCGTTCCAATCCGACAGCACCATCGGTGCACGATTCCTACCGCAAGTTCTGACCATGGCCACGCGCTATGGCCTGGGTGCGGAACAGGCACTGGCTGGACTGACTTCCTCGACCGCCGACATGCTCGGGGTTGCGGATCGCGTCGGCCGGGTGAAGCCTGGTCTCGATGGCGACATCGTCGTCTTCCAAGGACATCCCTTCGACCTGCGCTCGCATGTGGCGCATGTGTTCGTCGGGGGCCGTGAGGTACCACAACCATGATCCTGACTCTGCTTGCACAAGCCGCTCTTCTTCTGGGTCCCCAGGATCCAGGTGTGGATGCCTCCGAGTTCACGGTGTTGAAGGCCGCCAAGGTCTACACCGCCGATGAAGCGGGCATGATCAACAATGGCATGGTCGTCATCCAAAACGACAAGATCGTTTGGGTCGGCGAAGCCAAGGGTGTGGAGGTTGCGGATGGCGTCGAAATCCAGGACCTCGGCCAAGTTTGGCTGGTTCCAGGATTGATCGAGCCGCACAACCACGTGGCCGGTTCGCTGCGTGACCTCAACGACACCGTGTTCCTGACCAACCCGGAACTGCATACCTACGAAGTGCTCGAACCGCAGAACCCGTATCTGAAGGATGCGGTGGCCGGTGGTGTGACTTCGGCCTTGTTCATTCCTGGATCGGGATCGAACATGGGTGGTTTCGGCATGCTAGTCAAGACTTCCGGCAAGACGCCGGATGAGATGGTGGTGCGTTCGCCAGGTTCCTTGAAGGTGGCGCAGTCGGGTAACCCCGAGCGTTACTCCTGGGGTGTGCGTCGCGCGATGATGAACTGGAACACGCGCAACACCTTGCGTGAAGGCCTCGAGTGGGCCGCGGCATATGAAGCAGGCGAGGCGGATTTCGATCCGCGTTACCAGGACTTCGTCGGCCTGCGTAATGGCACCGTGCCGGTCAGTGTGCACACGCAGATCTACCAGGTGGTGCTCGAGACCCTCACCATGCAGGTGCAGGAACTCGGATTGAAGTCCTTCGTCGACCACGGAACATTCGATGGTTACAAGGTCGCCCCTTTGGCTGCAGAACTTGGCGTGCCGGTGATGAACGGGCCGCGTCAGTTCTGGTTCGACCGCTCCACTTCCCAGATCATGGGTTGTGCGGCAGGTTGGGATAGCGCCGAAGGCATCATCCTCGGCTACAACACGGATAGCCCGGTCATCCCGCAGGAGGAACTTCCGTTCCAGGCTGCGATGGGTGTGCGTCTGGGTGCCGGTGATGCCGAAAGTGCACTGCGCGGCATGACTGCCAATGCAGCCAAGGCACTGCTGATGGAAGACATCGCCGGACGTCTGGTCGAAGGGCTCGAGGCCGACCTCGTGGCCTGGACTGGAGATCCCGTCGATCCACGTAGCTCCGTGCTCAAGGTTTGGGTGCGTGGTGAAAAGGTCTACGACGTCGAGGAGGACCAGCGCCGCTTCTGATGCTGTCGCTAATGCTGCTTCTTCCACTGGCGCAAGCGCCCAGTGCCCAAGCCGAGCCCGGAATGGTGCTCGACGTGGGTGTGGCCTTGACCATGGAAGAGCGCAAGGTGATTCATAACGCGCGCATCCTCATTGGTGCCGATGGCCGCATCCAAGAGGTGGGACGTCAGGCCGAACTCGAAGCGCCGGAAGGTTGGGAGCATCGCAGTCATCCCACTTCCTTTGCTTGGCCGGGCGGTATCGATCTGCATTCGCATACGCATACCGGCGGCTGGGAGGACATCAACGACATGGTCCACCCCGACAACCCCGAGTTGCGCACCCTCGACACCATCGTCGCCAACAACCGCTTGCATCAGATGGGCCGCGCTGGGGGAGTCACCCTGGTCAATGCCATTCCTGGATCCGGCACCAACATCTCCGGTTCCGGCACCCTGGTGAAGCTCAAGAACTCCGATGACCTCGATGATGTCGTGTTCCGCTACCCCGGTTCGGTCAAGGTCGCGCAAGGTTACAACCCGGAACGCAGCGGGGACCTTGGCGGCGCGCGCATGGGCATGTGGTGGATGCTGCGTTGGTATCTCGACCGCGCGGAAGAAGTTGCGGATGCCGATACGCTGAAGGAGAACCCCGATGTCGCGAGTATCGCTGGCATCTTCCAAAAGAAGTATCCCTTCCTGGTGCACACCGCCGGCGCCCGCGACACCTACGGCACCGTGCGTATGTTCCAGGTCGAAGCCGGAGTGCCCGTGATTGTGAGTCACGGTTCCTTCAACGGTTTCATGGCCGGCGAAGCCATCGCCGAACTCCAGACGCCGCTCAACATCGGGCCGCGCAACTTCGACTACACCGTCAGCCGCAACGCGCAGTTCCGCGGACTGGTCGAAGCCTACGAAAGCGCCGGCAACACCGACATCTCGGTGCAGACCGACGCCGGCGTGATTCCACAAGAGGAATTCGTCTACCAGGCCACCTTGGCCGAACGCCTGGGCTGTTCCACTTGGATCGCCCTGGAATCCTTGAACGTCAATCCCGCGCGACAGATCCTGATCGATGATCAGGTCGGTCGTCTGCTCCCCGGTCTGCAAGCTGACATCATCGTCAGCACCGGGCAGCCGCTGGACCCACGCGCTGCCGTAGAACTCGTCCTCATTGAGGGTGATGTGACCTACGACATCGCCGCCGGCCAGCTTTACTGAACATCCCAACGATCGACATCCTTACCTACCGATGCTCGCTTCCCTGATCCTCCTCTTGCCGACACCCGCCGCGGTGCCGCAGGATACGCCGCGTGACCCAGTGGGTCCCGTAGACGTCTACCGCTTCGATCAAGTCGAGACTCTCGACGGCGACGCGCTCAAGAACGTCACTCTTCTGGTGCGTGATGGCATCATCGAACGCATGGGCCAGGCGGTGGTCATTCCCGACCACGCCACCGTGCACGACTACCGCGGCAGCGGCAAAGTCGCGATGCCTCCCTTCGCCCTGAGCCATGCCAACTTCCTGGTGGGAGACCGCCGCGGTAGTGGTCGCAACACTCGCTTCACTGCGGTGGAGTCCTTGTGGCTCGACGATGGTTGGGAAGAGGACCTGCTTGAGGAAGGAGTGCTGCTCGTCGGTATCGACCCTCCTGGTCGTGGCATGCCCGGACGCACTTCGGTGCTGTGGGCCGATGGCCAAACCGGTCAGCCTGATCCACTGGTCGCCGACCTGCACTTGAAGGTGATGGTTTCCACTTCCTCTTCGGCCAAGCGCTTGGTGCGCGATGGCTTCAAGGCCGCCGACAAAGCGATCGAAAAGGAAGAGAAAGCCCACGCCGATTGGAAGAAGGCGCGTGCCGATTGGGAAGCCGAGCAGAAAGCCAAAGCCGAAGCTGAGAAAGCCAAGGAAGCCGAAGGCAAAGACGGCAGCAAAGAAGCCACCGCTGCCCAAGACGGCAATGGCAACGGCAAAGGCGGCAACGGTAAGGGCGAAGAAGACAAAGGTCCGCCCGAGACCTTCGAGCCGCCGAAGATGGACCCCAACACCGAACCGCTGGTGGAATGGGTGCGTTCGGAACGCGTCGGTCAGGTGTGGCTAGGTACCGCATCCGATTGGCTGCACTGGCAGGACCTGCTCGGCGAGCGCGAGCTTCCTTATGAGATCGTGCTGCGTCATGGCACTACGCAAAACCTGTTCGAAGCTGCTGACGCCATCGCCGCCACCGAGTTGCGCGTCGATGTGCCGGCTCGCATCAGCTACTTGCCTTACACGCGGACCCGCACCAACCTGCCGGCCGAACTGGCTGCAGCCGGTGTGACCAAGATGATCCTGTCGCCCACGACGGACTCCCTCTTTGGTCTGCAGAACTACCGCTTGTCGGTAGCCCAGGTCGTCGCCGAAGGGCTCGACCGCAACCTCGCCCTGCGAGGCATGAGTGTCGAGACGGCCACGTCGATGGGGCAGGAAGAGCGTTTGGCTCCTCTCGCCGTCGGTGGTCCCGCGACCTTCGTGATCTGGAATGGTGATCCGCTCAATCCCATGAGCGAAGCCGACATGGTGTTGTCCGAAGGCAAGGTGGTCTATGACCGCGCCAAGGCCGAAGCGGAGGACCAGCGATGAACAAGCTGCTTACCCTGATCTTGACTCTCGGAGTGCTGCTCGTCGCAGCGCCCCAAGTTTCCGCCTACGCCATGCCGCAGGATCCGCCACCTGCTCCCGAGCCTCCTGAGGAGATTGAAGAGGAGGAAGAGCCTGTGGAAGAGGTGGTCGAGGAGATCGTCGAAGAGCCGCAGGAGCCTGTCGAGGAAACTCCGGAAGAGGAAGTCGTCGAAGAGGTCGTGGAAGAAGAGGAGCCTGTGGAGGACCCGAATGCGGTCGATCCGAACAGCCCTTACCTCGCGATTTATGGTGCCGACATCCACACCGTCACCGATGGACTGATCCGTCGCGGCACGATCCTAGTGAAGGATGGTCGCATCCTGAAGCTTGGAACGCGCGTGCGGATTCCGAAAGGTGCGCGTCGGATCGATGCGAAGGGCATGCAGATCTATCCAGGTCTGGTGGCCGTCGATAGTTCCGGCATCGTGCGTGGTCGGGGAACCTCGGTGCGCGATGATTTCGATCCTTATGCACTCAATGTCGACCTCGGCTTGGCCGGTGGCTTGACCATGGTGCAGTCGGGTGGCGCGCTGGCCAAGTTGAAGCGCGGCACTTTGGATGGAGTGCTCATCGGCGAGACCGGTTGGGTCAACCTCAGCTACTCCACGACTTCGCCTGGCGGACGTCGGAAGTTGCGCGAAGAGTTCGCCAAGGTGCGTCAGTTCCTGCGTGATCATCGTTCCTGGTCGCTGGATCAGGAATTGGGTGAGGATGCCGGAGAAGAGCCGGAAGCCAAGGGCATCAACAAGACCTACTTGGCTCTCCTGAAGGGCGAAGCCACTGCACGCTTCAGTGCCAACAGCCTGAAGGATCTACTCGCCACTTGCGATCTGCTCGAGGAATACCCGATGCAGTCGGTCATCGTCGGTGGTCGCGAAGCTTGGGCTTGCGCCGGACGCCTCGGTCGTGTCGGAGCCCAGTTGATCATCACTCCACGTTCCAAGAGCTGGCAAGACGATGATGTCAACCGCCCGAGTGGTTGGACCATCGAGAATGCCCGCATCCTGTGGGAGCATGGTGTGCCCTTCGCGATCCTGCCGAATGAGCGTTGGATCAGCACCGGTGGTATCGCAGGTCGTGACTTGCTGACCTTGCCGATGGAAGCAGCCTTCGCCATTCGTGGTGGCCTGCCCCAGAAAGTAGCCTTGCGCGCCGTCACCATCGACGCCGCCAAGATGCTTGGTGTGGATCATCGCCTCGGTTCAATCGAAGTTGGTAAGGATGCCGATCTCATCATCTGCGACGGCGACCTCTTCCACTACCGCACCTTCGTGCAGTGGTCGGTGGTCGATGGCACCGTGGTCTACGACAAGATGAAGGCACCTTACTTCGCGCATATTCGTCCGCGGGAAGCCGCATCGATGGAGGAAGTGCTCGAAGAAATCGAGCGCGCTGTCGATGGTGCGGAGATGCTGGAAGAGGAGCATGCAGAGAGTGTGGAAGAACACGCCGTTGATGCTCCGGAAGTGGAATAACGAAGCTTCCGAATCGGCCTTGGCAGATTCCAAAGGGCGAGCCATAATCGGCTCGCCCTTTTCGGTTGAAGGGCAGCAAGTCGTGACCAACTCCGTTCTCTCCCCCGGGAAACGAGCCCCAGCTTTCACACTGCAGTCCGATAAGGGCGAGCGAGTGCGTCTTACCGAACATCGCGGGCGTTGGGTCGTGTTGTTCTTCTTCCCGAAGGCCTTGAGCCCCACTTGCCGCCGCGAAGTGCTCGACTTTCAGGCAGCCGCTACCGAGTTTCAAAAGCTCGGTGCCATGGTCTTGGGGGTTTGCCCGAATCCACTGGAGCGCCTGTCCCAGTTCCGCAAGGATTGCCGCTTAGGTTTTCCTCTACTCCACGACCGCGACGCCAAGCTCGCCATCAAGTATGGTGTCTATCGCGAGCGCAAGAGTAGCGCCCGCGACTACTTCGGCATCGTACGTTCCACCTTCCTCATCGATCCCTCTGGCCGGATCGCCCACCTGTGGGATAACCTGCGGGTGAAGGGTCATGTGGCACGTGTCATGAAGCGGCTTCAGGAGGAGCACCAGAACTGACCATGCCCGACGGCCTCCGCCCGCTGCTCCACCGGATCTCCGGTGCGGTGAACGGTGGTCGTATTCACAACCTCACGGCCGAGGGTGCCGAGAAGTTGTTTGGTCTGTTGCTCGGCGGCGAAGGCACCGATGCACAGATCGCCATGTTCCTCGCGACCATGCGGGTCAAAGGAACCACCGCCGAGGAACTGGTCGGTGCCTCGCGTGCAGCACGCGCGCGCATTCAGTTCCCGGAGTTGCCGCCGCAATGCGTGGTCGTTGCCACCAGCCGTCATGGCAAGCGCCACAGTCCACCGATGGCCTTGGCTTCCTCTGCCGCCGCCGCAGCAGCCGGAGTACCGGTGTTGTTGCAGTCGGCGCCGAGCTTGATCGGTGGGGGCGTCACCCCTGGTGAAGTTTGGCAAAGCATGGTCGGTCCGCTGCTCGGCGACCCCAACCACACCCAGGAGCAGCTGCATCGTTTCGGACTCGCTTGTTGGCAACCCACCCTGGCCGATACCGGGTGGCAGCGCCTGCAACGCGTCGAAGATGAGACGGGGATCCGCGGGATTCCGGATGTGGTCACCAAGCTGTTGATCCCGGATGGATGTCCGGTGCTGGCGGCGGCACTGCCCGGCCCGGTCTTGGGCATGGCGGGAGATGCGTTGGAGAGCCTCGGGCATCGTCATGGGCTGGTGATGCAAGGCGTCGAAGGTTCGGTGGACCCGTCGGTGGTGGAGACCACCCGGGGGCTGCGTCTTTTGGATGGAGTGAAGGCGCCGGTGCGCTTGCGTCCTGGAGATTTCGCCTTGTTCGAGGAATCCGAGCCGACCCACCGTCATGAGGAGCCCATCGAAGCAGCAGTGATCGCTACGCAGCAGGCTTTGTTGGCTTCTACAGGCCCAGAAGCTTGTGCGGTGACCCTCGGCGCGGGCATGTTGATCAGTTTGGCCGAGCCGCAGCTGGATTTGGCCTCGTGTTTGGGCAAGGCCTGCGATGCGGTGGAGTCTGGAGCCGCCATGCGCCTGCTGCAGACCCTGAGAGATGCCTAGAGCGGCTGTTCCCGCCCGGGAACCAAACGGCCTGTTATCCTAGGCCAGCTCCTGGCACGCCATTTGCCTCTTAGAGACCATGCGTAGAACCCTACTCCTTCCCATCCTCCTCGCCGCTTCGTGCGGTCAGGCAGAGCAGGAAGCAGAGGTCCAGATCCAGGAGGAAGTGGAGCAGAGCGCCGAGCATGCCTCCCTGTCCACTGCTTTGCCTCAGGCAGACGTCGCCTTTACCCCGGTGAAGATGGAGCATCCGGTGCTCCACCGTCTGATTCAGGTCGATGAAGACCTCTACTCCGGCGCCCAGCCGCATGGCGCGGAAGCCTTTGCTGCGCTGAAAGAACTCGGCATCAAGACGGTGGTGTGCGTCGATGGTGCACGCCCGGATATCGAACTCGCAGCCGCGGAAGGCCTGCGTTACATCCACGTCCCGATCGGCTACGACGCCATCGAGCAGGATGCTGGCGATAGCTTCTATCGCACCATGCAGGAAGCAGAGGGACCGCTCTACTTCCATTGCCATCACGGTAAGCACCGTGGACCCGCCGCCGTGGCAGTCGCGCTGCGCGCCTCCACCGGGTGCGATGCCCAAACCGCCTTGAAGATCCTGGAGTTGGCCGAAACCAGCCCTGGATATCCTGGCTTGTGGCGTGATGTCGCAGCCTGGACGGCGCCGCGTCCGGATCAAGAGCTACCGGAACTGGTCGCGGAAGCCCGTGTTGCGGATTTCGCATCCGGCATGGCTGTCGCCGACCGCACCTGGGACAACATCAAGGCCTTGCGTAAGGCCGGTTGGGAGACTCCAGCCTCGCAGCCAGACCTATCCCTGCGTCACGAGACTTCCATCTTGCTGCAGCAGTTGGAGGATTGCGCTGGCCGCATTCCCGTCGAACATGAAGGGGATCCGGTGCTGCGGAAGGGGATGGAAGATATGGTCGTCTTCTCGCGCGCTCTGATGGAGGCTGCGGAAGTCCACGACCTCAAGGCTCTGGAAGCGAGTTACCGCGACGTCGCAGCATCCTGCAAGGATTGCCACCGCGACTACCGCAACGAATAAGGCTGCCGCGCATGCACGAAAACTGGCGGGGTGTCGTCCGCCGCTGCTGCAGGCCTCAATAGAAGAAGGGTTCCTCCCGTATGGAAGGAACCCCTTTGCCTTTCTAGGACCGCGTGGTCTAGTACTCGAGGAAGGCCACGCCGCGGCTGTCGACGCCCGGCAGGTCGGCGAAGATCTTGCCGGTGGCTGGCACGTAGACCCAGCCGGCGGATCCGTTCAGGACCGGAGCGTTGTAGCTGATCGGCATCGAGCGGATGGAGGACAGGCCGTTGACCGGATTCACCGGCAGGCTTTCCAGGTAAGGACCGCAGTGACGATCCTCGAACTCACCGACCACGTTGAAGCTGCCGTCGGCACGGCTACGGCTGACCAGCTGATCGCCGACGTCGAGGCCTTCCCGGCCAGGCATCATCGGCATGCCCTGGTCCTGGTGGTCCATCGAGAAGCGGAAGACCGCGGTCCGCATGACGCTGAGGCTGTCGAGCAGCTCGACATTCTTCTCGCCCTTCTCTCCGGAGTTGGGTAAAGCGGTCAAAAAGGCCACTGCAGCTACGGCGAGGACAGCGGCGAGGGTTTCGAACAGGGGAAGGCGTTGTTTCATTGGTCCTTGGGCAAGTGGCTTATCGGCTATTTGCGATTTCGAACTTGACGCCTGAAGTATGGGTTCTGGCGGGGACGGAGGTCTGGAAAAAGCGAAAAGCGGCACCATCCTTTTTCGACTTTTTTCCTAAACTCCCTGACCCCAGGTCCGAAAGAACCCCTGTCGGAAGCGTGAAAATCCCTTTGAGAGCCCCTTGAGGGGGTGGAACCACTCCTCCGGCACGTTAATCTTTCAGGAATCTTTCCGAGTCCCGTCCAGAGGGTCTGCGGAAAAAACCAGAAAATCGTCTCCGGGTAAGCCGGAAAGGGCAGAAAAGCCGCATGCAACTCATCATCGCCGAGAAACCCAGCGTGGCCGCCGATTTGGCCCGCGCACTCCCAGGCACCTTTCAGCAGCAGGATGGCTACTGGGAAGGTCCGGATACCTTGATCTCCTGGGCCGTCGGCCACCTTCTGGAGCTCTCTGAGCCCGAGGATTACGATCCGGAGCTCAAGAATTGGTCTCTGGCCAACCTGCCCGTGCTGCCGAAGCCCTTCCGACGGCGTCCGCGTAAAGGGCAGTCGACGCAACTGCGGCTCTTGAAGAAGCTCGGCAAGCGCGGAGATATCACTTCTCTGGTCAATGCTTGTGATGCTGCGCGCGAGGGTGAGTTGATCTTCCGTGAGATCGCGGATCATCTACAGCTCGATGTGCCGATCCAGCGCCTGTGGCTGCAGTCCATGACCGCGGATTCGATTCGCGAGGCCTTTGGTCAGCTGCGTCCGGGTGAGGAGCTCGAAGGCCTCAGTGCTGCGGCTTACTGTCGCGCCGAGGCGGACTGGCTGATCGGCATCAACGCCACGCGCGGTATCACCAAGCGCCTGAAGGGGCGTCGCGAGCGGGGTGTGTGGTCGGCGGGCCGTGTGCAGACTCCGACCCTGGCGCTGATGGTGCACCGCGAGAGCAAGGTGTTGGCCCACGTGCCGGTTCCATTCTGGCGCTTGAAGGGTAGTTTCAACGCCAATGGCCTCAGCTATGAAGGTCAGTTCCGTTCCAGCCGCACCGGTAAGGATGTCGAGAAGATCTGGAACGAGGCCGAAGCTAAGATGGTGGTTGCTGCTTGTGAAAAGCAGCCGACCGAAGTGGTCGAGAAGATCACGGAAAGCAAGCGCGCGGTGCCGCCATTGCATTCGCTGACCTCCCTGCAGAAGGAAGGTAACTCGCGTTTCGGTTTGTCGGCGCGTCGTACCCTGCAGGCTGCGCAGCGTCTTTATGAGGGTCATAAGGTCCTGACTTATCCGCGTACCGATTCGAACTGTCTGCCGCAGGATTACCGCGGCCACGTCGATGAGGTGCTGGGCACTTTGGCCAACGGCGAGATGTCGGAGGCTTTCAGTGAGCCGGAACGCCATGAGGCGATCGATACTGCGGCCAAGTTGCTGCAGTCGAAAGGGCTCCACAACCAGAAGCGCAACTTCAACGATGCTGGCGTGAGCGATCACTTCGCCATCATCCCGACCGGCAAGGTGCCGGATAGCCCTCTAGGCGGCGACGACGCCAAGGTGTTCGAGTTGGTGATGCGTCGCTTCTTGGGTGCTTTCCTGACTCCCAGTAAGTGGGAGAAGGTGGTGCGCGAGACCAAGATCCAGAATGCTGGTGCTGGAGCGACCTTGGCGGAGAAGCCGGTCGCATCCTTCTCCTTCTTCACCGAGGCTAGCCGGATGGTCGAGCCCGGTTGGCAGTTGGTGGATCGGCGCCCGAAGGCGTCGGAGCAACTGGGTGAACTGGGGGTGGAGCCGGGCCAGATGGCCAATGGCGACACCAAGGAGCTCAACCTGGAGGAAGATGCCACGCGTCCGCCGAAGCGTTTCACCGAAGCTGGGTTGCTGAAGGCGATGGAGACCGCCTCGGATATCGATCTCGATGCCTGGGAAGACATCGAAGACACCGAAGCCGTGCAGCTCCTGAAGGAGAAGGGGCTCGGTACGCCGGCCACGCGCGCGGACATCATCGAGGCCTTGATCGCCAAGGGCTATGTGTTGCGCAGCGGCAAGACCCTGCGTGCTTCGGCCAAGGGCATCACCTTGATCGACTTCCTCGAGCGTCTGCAGGCGGATGACCTGGCCAAGGCTTCGCAGACCGCGGAAATGGAATCGCACCTGTATCAGGTGGAGAACGGTCAGCGCACGCGGGAAAGTTATATGTCGGAGATCGAGACTTCGGTCACGGCATTGGTCGAGAAGTTGCGCACCTTCGAGTATGAGGATCTGTATGCCGAAGAGGCGTCGATCGGAACTTGCCCGAAGGATGGGCATGAGATGCGCGAAGGCCTTAAGGGTTATCGCTGCGTACGGAAGTCGAAAGGCACGCAGTACAAGGTGACCATCAAGAGCCTCGGTAAGGAAGCCAAGATGCCTCTGAAGGAGGTCACCGAGTTGCTGCAGAAGGAACTCGAGAAGCGCGAAGATGTGGTCGCAGTCGAGCCGGACGTGAAACGCACCAATGCCTACCTCAACTTCAAATTGAAGGTCGAGCGGATGTGTGAGGATGCCATCGCCGAGATGCTGCCAGAGCTCGAGAAGGCGGTTCCCGCTGAGAGCCTGAAGGAAGAACTGAAGATGGAAGCCGTCGAGCCGGATGCTTGTGGCTACACCATCTGGAAGGAGTTCCGTGGGCGTTACATCAACCGCCCGGTGGCTTCGAAGCTGCTGGAGACCAAGGATTCGGGGCCGATTGAGGGTTTCGTGAGTATGCGCGGCGAGACTTATGCCGGTCGTATTCTGGTCGACGAGGAGTGGAAGCTGGTGTTCGAGCCGGTGAAGGACTTCAAGGGCAGTGATGATTCCGGCGCCGTGGCTCCGGAACTGGTTTCCTACGCGGTCGATGAATCGCCTTATGTGGATTGTCCACTGGGCAAGGGCAAGATCATCGAGACGCCGACCCACTTCGAGTCTTCAGAACCGAAGGGCATCAAGATGCCGCGCACCGTGTGCAAGCGCGAGATGCGTCGTTCGGATCTGCTGCCGTTCTTTGATCCGGAAGTCGGGCATACCGATTGGATCGAGGATTTCGTCTCGCGTAAGGGGCGTAACTTCACCGCGCGTTTGGTGCGCAAGCCAAACGGCCGCCACGGTTTCGAGTTCAAGCCTCGCGAAGGCGGGCCGCGCAAGAAGAAGGTGGTGAAGAAGAAGGCCACCAAGAAGAAAGCGACCAAGAAGAAGGCAACGAAGAAGAAAGCCACCAAGAAGGTCGCCAAGAAGGCCGCGAGCGAGGACTAAGCGTGAGCAACACGGTGCGTTTGGCGATGTGGTCGTGCCCGCGCACGGTCTCGACGGCACTGTTGCGGAGTTTCTGTCAACGCCCCGACACCGTGGGGGTGGATGAACCCTTGTACGCGCATTACCTCGCTGCCACCGGCAAGCGGCATCCGATGCGCGAGGAAGTGTTGGCATCACAGCCGCAGGATTGGCGTGATGTGGTTGCGCAGACCTTGGCGGCGCCGTGTGAGAAGCCGGTGCAGTTCGTCAAGCATATGGCGCATCATCTGGAAGGGGGAGTCGAGACCGACTTCGCCTTGGCCGACGACACGATCAACCTGTTCCTGATCCGGCATCCGCGTGAGATGCTGCCGAGCTTGTTGCAGGATTTGGGCAGCCTGGAAGCGGTGGATATCGGATATCTGCAGCAAGTGGAGTTGTTTCGCAAGTTGAAGGCTGCTGGACGTGCGGCGGCGGTAGTGGATTCCACCGAACTGTTGGCTGATCCAGAAACCATGTTGCGCGCCCTCTGTACCAAGGTCGGCTTGGAGTTCGATTCATGCATGATGACTTGGCCCGCCGGACGCCACGAGTCCTATGGCATCTGGGCGCCCGCCTGGTACGCCAAGGTCGAGACTTCCACTGGCTGGCGTGTGCATGTGCCGAAGACGGCTCCCTTCCCCGCGGAGCTCGAGGAACTGTATCCTCTGGCCTTGGAGGCGTATGAGGAGCTGGCCGCTGAGGCCCTGCATCCACGCGCTACTGATCATGCCTGATGACCAAACCCTGATGCAGCTCGCGCGCGATGTCGCAGAGAATGCGCATTGCCCCTACAGCGGTTTTCATGTCGGCGCCGCGATTGTGTGGGCCGATGGTTCGACCACGGTCGGCTGTAATGTCGAGAACGCGAGTTATCCGGTGACGGTTTGCGCTGAGCGCAGTGCTGTCAGTGCCGGAGTCGGCTTAGGTCACCGCGTGATCAAGCGTGTTGCGGTCTGGGCCGATGTCGAAGAGACGGTGAGCCCTTGTGGCGCATGTCGTCAGGTGTTGATCGAGTTCGCTGCAGGTGCAGCGGGGGAAATCGAGGTCTTGATGGGTGGGCGAACCGACATCAAGAAGACCACCCTGGCAGTCCTGCTGCCCGATGCCTTCGGTGCTTAACGCAGGCGTGGCAGCAGGAGTTCCTCTGCCAAGCGTTCGGTGAAGGCCGCGGCTCCACGTGGGGCATAGTGGATGAAGTCACGGTAGTGCTCGATATCGAAATCCCATTCCGCATGGGCATCGAGCAGGGGTAACTGCAACTCATCGGCGAGGTTGCCCATCCATTCGCGGTAGGCATCGTAAGCGCCTGCGGGGAAATGCTCGTGCAACCCGACGTAGAAGGGTTGATGCACCAACACCAACTCGATGCCGAGCTCCTTGCAGTTCGCCGCGATCTCGCGCAGATCATCTGCCCAGACTTCACTGGTGGCATAACCTCCGACGCGCAGCTTTTCCCGCACCGGATCCTGCTCGCTCACGATCACCTGACGTCGTGGCATCGGCAACTCCTCCAGCTCATAGACGCCACCAAACTGCGCCGTGTGATGCGCGCCTTCCTTGAAATCATCACCCACCACACCCGACGCCTTCCACAAGGCCTCGATGCCCCAGCCCAATCCATGCAGGGCTTCCGGGATATCCCGCGTGCGCATGCGCGAACCTTCGCTCGCCAATTCACCCACTCCCGCGAACCAACGCCAGTAGACCTCCGAATCCGGGTGCGCGCGACGGTCGGCATCCCACAGGAAGGGGGCGGCCTCCAACACCAAGATGCGTGGCCGTTTCTCGGTGAACAGTTCCCGCGTGTAATAACGCAGGATCTCCGGCGTGGCGCCAGGCATGGCCAAGTTCCAACACTCGGATTCCCGGCCCAACTCCTGCGCCAGGATCTGCGCTAGATGTTCCGGTGCCACCGCATTGCGCATCGAGCTGGTGCCGAAGAAAGCCACATCCACCTCTGCCGGTGAATCCGCGAAGCCGCGCACCACATGCAAGTAACTGTGGTTCGGCACGTCCTTCCAGCGCAGGTCGAGGGCGTCGGCCAGGCGGTCGCTGGCAATCAGCGCGACGAGCGCGGCGATGCCGAAGCGGAGCAGGAAGATGAGGTTCTGTCGCATCAGAACTGGAAGTAGATGAAGCGGGAGCCCTCGGTGCTGAGCAGACCCGCAAGGCCGACGATGAGGAGGAATGCCACGCCCAGAAGTTCCGGCGACAGCGTACGCCAACGCGCACGGATCGCCTTGCCGAAGTACTCGGAGATGATAGTCATGGCGAGGCCGAGTGCGATTAACACCAGCCCGCGGATCGGAATGGGGCCGGCATCCACACCGGCTGCAGGTCCCATGCGCACCAATGCCTTGCCCACTTCCGCCAATTGCCCCAAGGTCTCGGTGCGGAAGATCGGCATGGCGATCAGCCACACATGAAAGGTCAAGAAGCGCTGCCACCAGATCTTCAGCGCCGGGTCGGTCGGCAAGTCCACCTTGCCTGCGGCCTTGCGCGCCATCTGGTACATGCGCGAGATGCAGATGGTGATGCCATCGACGATACCCCAGATCAGGAAGTTCCAACCCGCGCCGTGCCACACGCCGCTGAAGATGTTGGTGATCATGATGTTGCGGTAGGTCTGCTTCTCGCCGCCGCGGCTACCTCCACAAGGGATGTAGATGTAATCGCGCATCCAAGTCAGCAGCGTGATGTGCCAACGCCTCCAGATCTCGAGGTTGTTGCGCGCCATGAAGGGGTTGTCGAAGTTCTTCGGTAGGCGGAAACCGAGCAGCATCGCGCAACCGATCGCCATCTGCGAGTAGCCGGCGAAGTCGCCGAAGAGCTGGAAGGCGAAGCCATAGATGCCGGCCATGGCGCCGAAGAAGCCGTACTGTTCGGGGTTGCCGTAGAACGGTTGCGCGAGGTCGGAACCCAGGACATCGGCGATGATGACCTTCTTGAAGAGGCCTGAAAGGATGTGATAAACACCCATGCGCAGGTCGTCGCGCGAGGGGGCAGGGTTCTCCTTCAGCTGCGGCAGGAAATCGCGCGCGCGCACGATCGGGCCGGCGACCAGCTGCGGAAAGAAACCCACGAACAGGGCGAAGTCCAACGCCGAATCATGCGGCTTCAGCTTCTTGAAGTAGATATCCAGCGTGTAGCTGAGGGTCTGGAAGGTATAGAAGGAGATACCGACGGGCAGGATCAACTTCAGCACCGGCAAGTGCCCTTCGAAGCCCATCATCTCGAGCATGTCGTTGGCGCTCTCGATAAAGAAACCGAGGTACTTGAACGTGGCCAACAAGCCGATGTTCACCGCCAAACTCAACCACAACCACCACTTCCTCTGCTTGGGTCGTTCTTCGCGCCCGATGGCTCCACCGACGAACCAGTCGACCGCAGTGCTGGTCCAGATCAGGAACAGGAACCGATAATCCCACTGCGCATAAAAGAAGTAGCTGGCCAACAGCAGAAACACCTTCCGCAAGGTTGGCTTGCGTAGGAGGAGTGAATTCCCCGCGAAGATTGCGGGGAAAAACAGCAGGAAAAGGATGCTGTTGAAGACCATCGGGGGGTCCACCGGAGACTTCGGCCGGCGGGGCTGTTTCCATGGTAGGCTTCCACGATGCAGAAGGACACCTCTTCCGAATCGGATCCGCAAGTCGATCTCGGGAGCCCGGAGCTGTTTTTCAATCGTGAATTGAGCTTGCTCCAGTTCCAAAGACGCGTGCTTGCGCAGACCTTGGATCCGCGCTTGCCGTTGCTGGAACGATTGCGCTTCCTCACGATCTGCTCCAGCAACCTCGATGAGTTCTTCGAGGTCCGCGTCGCAGGCCTGAAGGATCAGGTCAAATATGGCCTGGATAAGCCAGGTGTGGATGGCCGCACTCCCGGCATGGCCTTGGCCGACATCGGCGCGGCCTCGCATGCCTTGGTGGAGGAGCAATACCGGGCATTGAATGAGGAAGTCCTGCCGCAGCTGCAGGACCAGGGCATTCATCTGCTCCGTCGGGATGAATGGGATGAGGCCCAACGCCATTGGGTGGAGAAGTACTTCCACGAGCAGGTCCTGCCAGTCCTCACCCCGGTCGCGCTGGATCCGGCACACCCCTTCCCGCGCGTGTTGAATAAGAGCCTGAACTTCCTGGTGGAAGTGCAAGGGGCCGATGCCTTCGGACGGGATGTTTCCCTGGCCGTGGTGCCGGTGCCACGCAGCCTGCCGCGGATCATTCCGCTGCCGGAGGAACTCTGCGAGGGCTACCGTGGGTATCTCATGTTGAGCGCGGTGGTGCACCACAACATCGGTGGCATCTTCCCGGGATTACGCGTGGATGGCTGCCATCAATTCCGCGTCACCCGTAACAGCGACTTCCGTCTGGATGAGGAAGAAGTGGATAGCGTGTTGAAGGCGGTGAAATCGCAGTTGTCGCATCGTCACTTCAGCTTCCCGGTGCGGCTTGAAGTCACCACCAGTTGCCCCGAAGGAGTGGCGGATTTCCTTTTGGAGCGCTTCGAGTTGGAGGAAGATGCGCTTTACCGCGTGCACGGACCCGTGAACTTGCATCGCTTGGGAGCGCTTTACGATGTGGTCGATCAGGCCGATCTGAAGTTGTCTCCATTCGTGCCGGGAGTACCGCCGGAGTTGGATGAGGAGGAAGATTTGTTCTCCTCGCTTCGGCGTCGCGATCATCTGTTGGAGAGCCCGTATCAATCATTCAAGCCGGTGTTGGATCTACTCCAGCAGGCTGCGGCGGATCCAGAAGTCCTGGCCATCAAGCAAACGCTTTACCGCAGTGGTGCGGAGAGTCCGGTGGTCGCCTTGTTGAGTCGGGCGGCACGGGCGGGCAAGGAAGTCACGGTGGTGATCGAGTTGCGTGCGCGTTTTGATGAAGCGGAGAACATCGAATTGGCGAACACGCTGATGGATGCCGGAGCCAATGTGCTTTACGGTGTCGTCGGACATAAGACGCACGCGAAGATGTTGCTGATCGTGCGGCGTGAAGCTGGCAAGTTGCGGCGATATGTGCATGTCGGCACCGGCAACTACCACCCGGGCAATGCCAAGGCCTACACCGATCTGAACCTGTTCAGCAGTGATGCGGCCTTGACCGAAGATGTGCACCGGGTGTTCCTGCAGCTCACGGGGCTGGGGCGGGCACCGCAGTTGGATCGCCTGCTGGTCTCGCCGAACAACCTCTATGAGCAGTTGCTGCAGCGGATTGAAGCCGAGGCAGAAGCAGCGCGTCGGGGTGAGCCGGCGGCGGTGCAGGCCAAGGTCAACAGCCTTTCAGACAAGGGTGTGATCCAAGCTCTGTATAAGGCGTCGCAGGCTGGAGTACAGATCGACTTGATCGTGCGTGGCATCTGCCGTCTGCGTCCGGGCATTGCGGGAGTCTCGGAGAACATTCGGGTGCGGTCGATCGTCGGTCGTTTTCTCGAGCACTCAAGGGTCTACCGTTTTCATGGTGGGGGGGAAGACCTGCTCTTCGCCGGCAGTGCCGATTGGATGGAGCGGAATCTCCATGGGCGTGTGGAAGTCTGCTTCCCCATCCTCGATCCAGACTTGAAGGCGCGCGTGATCGAAGATGTCTTCGAAGCGGGCATGGCCGACGACACCGATGCCTGGGAACTCCTGCCTGATGGGGATTACCGTCGCGTTGCTCCCCAGGAGGAAGCTGCCTTCGGTTCGCAAGCCGCAGCTTTAGCGCGATACGCCAAGCTCTAGAACCGCAGTTCCAGATCCAGGTCCTTCCAAATCGCGACTTCCCGCTCGAGGTCGAGCACCGTCAGCGGATGTGCATCGAGCCAATCCTCCGGGAAATCAAGGCGCACCGCTTTACCGTCGACGGAAACCTCTGCCGGAATCTTGGTGGCATTGCGCGTGCGATGAATATGCGCCGCCAAACGCAGGAGCAGCGTGAGTTGCAATCCACGTTTGCGGTCACTGCGAGCGAGGTCTTCCAACTCGCTGGGACGGAATCGGTGCCGATGATTCTCAATCAGGAAGGCCAGGAGGTTTGCTTCCGTACGCGAGAACCCAGGCAAGTCTGAGTTCCGCACTAGATACGCACCATGACGGTGATAACCGGTATGACGCACCGCCAAACCCACCTCATGCAGTTTGGATGCCCAATCCAGCAGTTTCAGGTCATCGATGCCTAGATCCCATACATCCGTCAAGACCTCTCCAAGTATCGATGCAGCCTGTGCGACGCGTTTGGCCTGCGACCGGTCCACATCATGCCGTTCCTGCATCGCCCGCACGGTGGTATCGCGCGCATCCTCATGGAGTAGACGTCCGAGCAGATCCACCAACAACCCTTCGCGCAGTGCCGCCTCGGAAGTTTCCATGCGCTCGACCTCCAGCGATTCCATCACGCCGATCAACACCGCCAAGCCGCCGAGGAATGTGGGACGCCGTCCCTCTTTCAAACCATGCAGCTGCAACGCTTCGAGTTTCTCAAAGCGCAGCAGGTCCTCGCGCAAGGCATGCAGGCCGCGCAAACTGAGGCCGTCGTCATCGAAGTCATTGCGACGCAAAATGTTCGCCAAGGACAATGCCGTGCCCGACGATGCCACCACCCGACCTTCCTGGTGCCCCTGGAATGCCTGACGCACCGGCTCCAACTCATGACGTGCCGCCAAGATCGCCTTGCGGAACCGTTTGGAACTGATCTTGCCATCTTCGAAGTACTGCCGACTCCAAGACGAACTGCCCATGCTCAAGCTTTCCGCGCGATGCGGCGCATGCTTACCGGGAGCGCCGCAAACCAACTCCGTGCTGCCGCCGCCGATATCGCAATCCAGTAGGTGCTCTTCCGGTCCGAGGTCATAACGCACACCCCTGTAAATCAAACGCGCCTCTTCCTCTCCCGACAACACTTCGACGCGATGCCCCAGTGCCGCCTCGGCCTGCGCCAACAAATCGCTTGGCTGCTTGGTGGTACGGAAGGTGTTGGTGCCGACTACGCGCACCCGTTTCTTGGCGATGCCATCGACGCGTTGGCCGAAGACCTGCAGGCAAGCTAGCGCTCTCTCCAGCGCATCCTCGGACAGGCGGTTCTTGTGATCCAAGCCAGACGCAAGAAACACCCGCTCCTTGATCCGATCCACCACCTGCAATCCAGCATCCGACGCCTTCGCGACCACCAGGTGGAAGGAGTTGGAGCCAAGGTCGATTGCGGCAACGAGTGCAGGGTCGGCGCGTCCGATGTAGCCATTAAAGCGTTTGGGCGAAGTGTAGGGAAGGGTCTAAACTAGGTCGTGCTCAGTAGCATTCTCCTTTCGCTTACCGTGGCCGCTATGCAGGAGGCCGCCGTGCCGTTCCCGCCCGAGCTCCAGTTCGAGCCTGTCACCTTGGAACAGGGGCTATTGGGCCATACGCCGCAGCTGTCCACCGGCCTCGATGGTGCGACGCATCTGATCTGGATGAGTGGCACCGAGCAGCCTGGTGAAAACCGCATCCATCATCGCGTCTACCGGGACAAGGAATGGAGTGAGGCGCAGGTCCTCGCGCAGGGGAAGGGTTGGTTCGTGAACTGGGCCGACTTCCCGCAGTTCCAAGAGGATGGAGATGGGGGAGCCGTCGTGAGTTGGTTGGCGCATCCGCAGACCGGGCATGGTTATGGAACCATGTTCCGAAAACGTCGTGAATCCGGCGCCGCTTGGACCATGCCGCAAGTGCTTCATGCCGACCGCAAAGCTGCGGAGCATGGTTTCGTCTCTCTGGTTCCGCTGGGGCAAGGTCGTTTCTTCGCCAACTGGTTACAGAGTGAAGAGAGCGGGCGGCCGACCCATCTGCGTGGCGGCGTGATGGGGCCATCCGGCGAGATCAAAGCGGAAACCGTGCTCGATCCGATGGTGTGTGATTGTTGCGGGACCGATTCGATCGTGTTGCCAAGTGGCAATGTCGTGGTGGCTTATCGCGATCGTTCCGAAGAGGAAGTGCGTGATATTCATGTCGTGCGCGGCAAGCCAGAGGATCCGAGTTCTTGGTCCAAGCCCACGAAGATTGGTCATGAGGATTGGATTACGGCGTCTTGTCCGGTCAATGGTCCGGTGCTCGCGCACGATGGCAGCTTTGTCGCCTTGGCTTATTTCAGTGGACACCTTCCGATCGGCAGCTCGCTGCACCTTGCTACTTCTAAGGGCGGAGGCAAGC
>JBMYYH010000016.1:0-39979 GCA_049609225.1 Planctomycetota bacterium
GCGTAAAGAGAGCCTAATTGCCTTCTCCAACAGTCGCTACTATGACAACGGATTAGTCACTTTCCCTGCACCGGTACAACCTGATCTTGGTGTTAGCCTAGTTGTACCTTCTGGTCATTATGATCGCGGAAAGTCTCGGACGAACCGAGGAGAGGCCGAGGCAATTGTCAATGAAGTCACCAGCCGCTTGGTATCTGAGGACCCAGACATCCGCAATCAAACCATTGGTGTCGTCACTTTTAACTCGGAGCAACAGTCTCTGATTCAGGACCTCCTTGACCAGGCTCGATCCAATCTTCCTGAAATCGAGTGGGCTTTCAGCGAGGACAAAATCGAATCAGTTTTTGTAAAGAATCTTGAGACTGTACAGGGGGACGAGAGAGATGTAATCCTATTTAGCGTCACCTATGGACCTGATGAGGCCAATCACTTAACGATGAACTTTGGCCCACTGAACAAACAAGGAGGAGAGCGGCGACTCAATGTAGCGATGACTCGAGCACGTTCCCAGATGGTGGTTTTTTCAACCCTTGAGGCCGACAGAATTGACTTATCACGTACGAGCGCGAGGGCTGTGGCCGATTTGAAACACTTCCTCGAGTATGCCAAGAAAGGTCCTTCTGCGATTGCAGCTCTAGACCGAGGTTCGGTTGGCGGCTTTGATTCACCCTTCGAAGCAGCTGTTGCCTCCCGCCTCCGCGATCGAGGCTGGACCGTGCGCCCTCAGATTGGTGTTTCGGCATACCGAGTGGACTTGGGTATTGTCCACCCTGACAAACCTGGCAGGTTCCTCGCTGGCGTTGAGTGCGACGGTGCAATGTATCACAGTTCGAAGTACGCTCGGGAGCGTGACAAAATCCGCCAGTCAGTCCTTGAGGGCCTTGGCTGGAACCTTCTTCGAGTATGGTCCACTGATTGGTGGGTGGATCAAGCCAGCGCCTTAGATGCAATCAATCAGGGCTTGAACTCTTTACTACAAAAGGAAAGAGCTCAGGAGTCGGAAGGCACGCAATCACACACCTCTAAGCACACGGATTTACATACTGAGACTGCCAGTCGCCAGGACTATTCGACGATTCACGAGGGAGCGAGCAATGAGAGCAACCCAGATTCACTCGGAGATGCCCGTTGTAACCTTTATTCAGCTGCTGTTGTCGAGGTAAACGCTGGGAAATCCGAACTTGGCACCATGGCGGCACAAGGTCTGGTCAAGCCAATCGTTGAGGTTGTAGGTATTGAATCCCCGCTTCATGTGGATGATTTAGTCCGCCGAATCACTCATGCGGCCGGGCTGCAAAGGGCAGGTGCCCGAGTCCAAGAGAATGTCCTTCGGGGAGTGGAGATAGCCTCCACAGAAGGGAAAATAGAGCGTCGCGGTGAGTTTTTGTGGCTTCCAACTCAAGAGACTGTTCCAGTTCGTGACCGATCAAAGTTTTCGCCGCAGGACAAGAAGTTTGATCGAATTGCCTCTGAGGAAGTCGATCAATCTATTTACTTGACGGTCCGCACACACTTCTCGATTTCGAACTCCGATGCTATTTCCGAGGCTGCCCAACGCTTAGGATTTCATCGCGTTACTGCTCCAATGAAGCTTATTCTTGAAAGCAGCCTTGCAGGGCTAATTGAGAGAGAGGTTCTTCTGCAGAAAGGCAGCCTACTTCATGAAGGAACCATCCACTTGGAGGAATAGGACCCAACAGCCACTACTCCCTGTGGTCGGCCGTCTGCACGATGAGTTCCGTGCGGTAGCGGTCGAACAGGGTGGATTTCGAGACGGTGCCGAGGAATTTGCCGCTGGCGTCGATCACGGGCAGGACCCAGGCGCCGGAACTGGCGAAGACTTCGGAAGCGCCGAGAAGAGTCTCGGATTCGGGGATGCGCGGTACATCGACCTCCATCACGGTGTCGACTGGCGTCACGCGGCGTACGACTTCATCGAAGATCACCCCGCGCAAAGAGGTGAGGTCGAGCATACCGAGCAGGCGTCCGTCTTCGTCGACGACGGCGAAGTGATTGCGCACGGTACTCGGCAACATGCGCGCCAAGTCATCCAGACTGGAACCGCCTTGGATGGTGATGGATTCCTCATCCAACATCTCGCCGATGCGCAATTCGGACAAGATGCGGCGGTCGGAACCAGGGCGCATCAAGGAACCGCGTTCAGCCAGCTCCCAGGTATAGAAACTGTGCTTCAGGAAGGTGCGCGAGACCAACACCGAGACCACCGAAACCAGGATAAGAGGCAAGGTGCCATTCCACCCACCGGTAGTTTCCATCGCCAGCATGATGCCGGTGAACGGAGCTTGCATCGATCCGGCGACCAAGCCGGCCATCGCCGCCAAGGCGAAGAAGGATGGATTGGCGAAGCCGAATGTCGGGAACAGCCAATGCAAGAGGCCGCCGAAGCCGTATCCCAGCAAGGCACCGAGCACGAGAGATGGCGCGAAGATGCCGCCAGGGGCATTACTTCCCAAAGTCAGGGTCGTGGCCAGGAGTTTGACACCCAACAAGACCAGCAGAGCGGAGCCGGCGACCATCTCGCCACTCAAGGCCGCACTCACCGCTTCATAACCTTCGCCGATGGCTTGCGGTTGGAATAGACCGAGCAGGCCCACGCAGACGCCAGCCATTCCGGCGACCAGGCCGACTTTGCCGGAGACAAAGCCCGTCTTCAAGCCACGTGTGAAGTGCTCCATCTTGAAGATCATCGCGACCAGGAGCACTGAAAGGATGCCCGCCATGCCGCCGAGGGCACTACTTGCCAGCAGGTCGCGAGCCCCCCAACTCATGTCGGCGGCAACCACGAATGCACCATCGGAGCCCATGACCAGGCGTCCGATTTCGGTGGCGACGGTCGCCGAAACAGCAATCGGCAACAGTGCGCCCAACGTCCATTCCGCGAGTACCACTTCCATCGCGAAGATCATGCCCGTCAAGGGCGCATTGAAGATCGCGCCGATACCACCGGCGACACCACAGGCCAAAAGCAACACGCGTTGGCGTTCGGCAAGACGCATCCCTTCCGACAGCGTGCTTCCTACCGCCGCAGCGCTGTAGACAATCGGTCCCTCCAGGCCAGCCGAGCCACCGGAAGCGACGTTCACCAGACTTCCGATCAAGCGACTGAAGATCGAACGGCGTCGCATGTGGCCGGCTTTCTGGGTGACGGCATCCAGGACCGCCGGGACCCCATGGCCGCCTGGTTCCTGGAAGATCACGCGGATCAGGAGCACACCTAACAACGCACCAACGCCCGGCAGGAACAACATCCCCCACCAGACCTCACGCAGTGGCTCCAAGGCGTCGAATAGGAAATGTACGCCATTCCGCAAAAGGACCGCGACTGCGGCACTTGCGACTCCGACCAAGGCAGCAGCCATGGCCAACTGCCAAGGCTCACTGCGCTTTCCGCGCGTACGGAAGACGGTCTCGCGCTTCACTTCGCGAAACCCGCTTCGAGTTCGGCAAGAAGCTGCACGAGGTCGTCGGCAGCGGCGTGACTGCGCAAGGAATCCACGAAGCGTGGCTCGCGCAATACGAATGCGATGCGCGACAAGACCTGCAGATGCTGCTGCGGACTCGGGCTCAACAACAGGATCGCGGTGTGCACCGGTTCCTCATCGATAGCTTTCCAATCGGCGACGTCTTCCAGCATCGCGATGACCACCATCGGTTCTTCCACGAACTGCTGCGAAGGCGTGCGCGGGTGCGGCAAGGAGACTCCATGCCCCAAGGCCGTCGAGGCCAAGGCTTCACGACCTTGCAGTTGTTCCAACAAGGCCAGGCGGTCGCAGGATTCCGCCAGCGGCGCGAGCTCGACCAAGTTCGACAGGACTTCACCCGCGGAGATTCCAGGCACGCGGTGCAAGACCGATCCAGCCGCCACCGCCGCACTCAAGGGCTGACTATCCGGATCCATCACGATGCGCCGCGACCGCACCACATTCTTACGCAGGCTCAAACCCTGATCCGTCGCCCAACGCCCGAGCTCTTCTTCCTCGAAACGAAACTCACCGCTCGGCTTCATCACGCCCAAACGCCCCTGACGCGCCCAACGCTGCACCGTCGCCGGTGAGACGCCGAGCATGCGGGCAGCTTGATGAAGGTCGAGTGGCATGAGCGACGGAATTCTAGCCCTTTCCAGGCCCAACGCACCTACGGGAAATCGTCGAGCAGGCCGATAAAGGATTGGAATGCGCAATTCCGCCTGGTCCCTTCTTGCCCTGACCGCGTCCATCGTGACGTTGGCCAGCTTTGCCCTTGCCCTGCCGACCCTCCACGGGGGCAGCGGTGAGCGGGAGAGTGCCTGGGATTTGCTGCGGGAATGGCATCGTCAAGGCCAGCTTCAGGAAGGCGTCCGCGGCGACCTGCAGGCACAGACCGACGACCGCACGGACTTCCAGACCACTTTGCAGATCAAACTGCAGCTTCAGGACCAGTTCGGGGAGCCTGTGATCGGCGCTCGGATTGCCTGCGATCGAGTCACTGAGACCAGCATCGGCCGTGTCGCCGACAGTCTTTCCAATGAGGGCGGCCAGTTCCTCAGCCAGCGCCTGCAGCCAGGGCTTTATGAGATTCAGATCGAGGCCGACGACTTCCTGCCCGTCGAAATCGTCACTTTGGAGCTTCCAAAGGACGGCATCATGACCCTCATCCCGATGCAACTCGGCGCACGCGTCGGCGGACGTTTGGATGGAGCCGATGGTGCCCCCCGCAATCACGGCGTGCTCGCGTTGCGTCCAACCGCCGATCGCAAAGTCGACGTCCTGTGGTGCAAGCCCGATGTCCAAGGCAACTTCCTCTTCCCGCCCATCGCGGAAGGAGAATGGACCCTGGCTTGGCTTCCGAACCGACGTCAGACCGCTGGACCCAATCTGACCACCGCGATCACTTGCGTGGCGGGTCAGTCCCAGAGTTTCCAGGTCACCCTGGCCTCCCCCGATCGTCGCGCCGCATCCGACGCCCTGCAGCACCCCGTCGGGATTCGCCCGATCGTGCAGGACTGAGCGTTTCTACACCCCTCCCGAAAGCCTAGAATCCCATCATGGCCGAGGCCTCTCCCACCATGGACGGTGCGAAACCTTCCTCCGCCCCACCATATTTTCTGGTCGGCGCGGAACGGTCCGGCACCACCCTGCTGCGGTTGATGATGGACCACCATCCGCAGATCTGCTGCCTATTCGAGTCCAACTTCTTCGTCGACTATCTGACCGACGATGGCGGCGATCCCGATCCCGCTTGGTCGCAACAGCAAGTCGCCTTGGATCGCGCGGCACGCAGGGCCGGATTCGAGATCGAAGATGGCGTTCCTTATCGTGAAGGCGTCCGCGCTTTCTTCGAGGAGCAGTTGCGCCTCAGTGGTAAACCGATCGCCGGTTCCACCATCCACCGACGCCTTCCCGACATCCTCAAAGTGTGGCCCGATGCCCGCTTCGTCAACCTGATTCGTGATCCGCGCGACGTCGCGCCATCCGTCATCAAGATGGGTTGGGCCGGCGATACCTGGCATGGCACACGCTTCTGGGTGGATGCGCAGGAAGACATGGAAAGGCTGCGCAAATTGGTCCCAGAGGGTCGTTTCGTGCAGTTGCGCTTCGAGGACCTGGTGTCCCATCCGGTCGATTCCTTGACCAAGATCTGCGACATGCTTGGTCTGCCTTACGACGAAGCGATATTGTCCTATCCCAACGACACCACCTATCCAGCGCCCGATGCTTCGGCTGCCGCGCGTTGGAAGAAGAAGCTCTCGCCACGTGAGATTCAGTTGGTGGAAGCGCGCGCCGGAGCATGGCTCAAGCGCTTGGGTTATGAACCTTCCGGCCAACCCGCACTTGCCGTCACCGGCATGTTGCGCCGACGTCTGGTCTTGAAGACGCGTCTGGCCAAGCTGCGTTTCCGTATCCAACGCTTCGGCTTCGGCAATGTCATGTAGATGGCCATCAGCCGACGCCTTGGTTGGAAGGCAAACGTCGAACGCCTGCGTCTGAAGATGCAGGAGCGCGAGAACGAACTCCTCCGCTAAATGTCCACGCCAACTCGTATCCTCATCACCGGCCGCGACGGTCAGGTGGGCCACGCATGCTCGCTTTTTGTTCCGGAGGATGTGGAAGCAGTGTTCGTCGGACGCGCGGAGTGTGATCTCGCCGATCCCGATGCCATCCTCAGGGTCTTGCGCGAAGTGCAACCAACGATGGTCCTGCATAATGCCGCTTGGACCGCCGTCGATGCGGCCGAGGAACAGGAAGCCGCTGCCCTCGCCATCAATGGCACCGCCACCGCCGTGATGGCGGAAGAACTGGCGCGCCAAGGTGCGCGCATGGCCTTCGTCTCGACCGACTACGTCTTCTCCGGCGAAGGCACCGAGCCCTGGCTGGAACAGGATGCCGTCGCGCCTTTGAATGCTTATGGGCGTACCAAACTGGCTGGAGAACAGGCTTTGGCCGCCCATTTGGGGGACCGCGGCCATGTCGTCCGCACCAGCTGGGTTTATGGCCGACGCGGCAACAACTTCGTCCGCACCATGCTGAAATTCATGCAGCAGGGGCGCGATCTGAAAGTCGTGGCCGATCAACTCGGTGCTCCCACCTTTGCCGACGGCATCGCCCAAGCACTTTGGGCTCTAGCTAAGCCAGGCGCGGCAGAAATGCCGCCCATCCTTCACTACACCGACGGTGGAATCTGCTCTTGGTACGAATTTGCAGTTGGGATTCGGGACCAAGGCATCGCTCAGGGGCTAGCCCTGGAGGAGTCCTCCGTGGCGCCATGCCCGAGCACCGAGTATCCGACCCCTGCGGCACGCCCCAGCTGGAGCCCTCTGCGCTTCAGTGAGGCCTGGTCGGAAGTCGATATTTCACAAGGGATTTGGTCTGAGGTCCTCTCCTCAGCCATGCCGCTTCTTCTTGCCGAAACGATAGAATAATTCGATGACGTCCCAAGACCGTGTCCTGGTGACTGGAGGTGCTGGTTTCATCGGCTCTTCTGTCGTCCGCCACCTGCTGGAATCCCCCGACGTCGAGGTGCTCAACTTCGACTCCCTCACCTATGCCGCCAACCTCCTTTCGCTGCAGAGCTGTGAGCAGGATTCCCGGTATCGTTTCCTGCGCGGCGATATCCGCGACCTTGAAGCGGTGCAGACCGCCTTCCGCGACTTCCGCCCCACGCATGTGCTGCACCTCGCGGCGGAGTCTCATGTTGATCGTTCGCTGAGCGGCCCGCAGGCCTTCATCGAGACCAACGTGGTCGGCACCGGCGTCATGCTGCAGGCCTCTCGCGATTACTTCGATCAACTTCCAGAAGACGAGAAAGCTGGCTTCCGTTTCCTGCACATCTCGACCGACGAAGTCTTCGGTTCGCTCGAAGACGATGGCAAGTTCACTCCGGACTCCCCCTACGATCCCAGTTCGCCGTATTCGGCTTCGAAAGCGGCGTCGGATCACTTGGTGCGGGCCTGGGGACGAAGCTTCGACTTGCCGGTGATCATCACCAACTGCTCCAACAACTATGGCCCATGCCAGTTCCCGGAGAAGTTGATCCCGTTGATGATCCTGAATGCCCGCGAAGGCATCAAGCTGCCGGTCTATGGCAAGGGCGATAACGTCCGCGATTGGCTCTACGTGGAGGATCATGCGCGCGCCATCTGGACCGCTGCCAAGCATGGCAAAGTAGGCAACACTTACCTCGTCGGGGGTGATGAAGAACACACCAACCTGGATGTGGTCCACACCATCTGCGACATCCTCGATGAGATCGAACCGAACGCGGAGATTGGTGGGCGTCGCAACTTGATCGAGTTCGTGACCGACCGCCCTGGACACGATTTCCGCTACGCCATCGATGCCAGTGCAACCACTTCCGAGTTGGGATGGCGTCCGCAGGAAAGCTTTGAATCGGGCCTGAAACGTACGATTCAGTGGTATCTGGATAACGACGCCTGGCTCGAGTCGATCCGCAGCGGGGACTACCTCAAGTGGATGGAGGAGAATTACGCATGGCGCTAGCCCGTAAAGGCATCATCCTCGCCGGTGGCTCCGGAACCCGCCTGCACCCGATCACCCGCGCGGTGTCGAAGCAGCTGTTGCCGGTCTACGACAAGCCGATGATCTACTACCCGCTCAGCGTCTTGATGCTGGCCGGTATTCGCGAGATCCTGATCATCTCGACCCCCCACGACACGCCTCGTTTCCAGGACCTACTTGGCGATGGCAAACGTTGGGGCTTGGACATCCAATACGCCGTGCAGCCTGAACCCAATGGTTTGGCGCAGGCTTACTTGATCGGCGAAGAATTCCTCGATGGTGCGCCCAGTGCATTGGTGCTTGGCGACAACATCTTCTTCGGCAAAGGCTTCTCGCGCGAACTTTCCGCTGCCTCCGATCAAGAACAAGGCGCGCGCGTATTCGCCTACCGCGTGCAGGATCCACATCGCTATGGCATCGCCGAATTCGATGAGGATGGCAAGGTCTTGAGCCTGGAAGAAAAGCCGGAGCACCCCAAGTCCAACTATGCGGTGACGGGCCTCTACTTCTACGACGGCCGCGCCTCCGAGTTCGCCAAGAAGCTCAAGCCGAGCCCGCGGGGGGAGCTGGAGATCACTGATCTCAACAAGCTGTATCTCGAAGAGGGTACGCTCGAAGTGTGCACCCTCGGACGCGGCTTCGCTTGGCTCGATACCGGCACTTACGATTCGCTGCTGGAAGCCTCGAGCTTCGTGCAGACGGTCGAAAAGCGTCAGGGCATGAAGATTGCCGCACCGGAAGAAATCGCTTGGCGTAAAGGTTTCATCGACGATGCCCAACTGCGGGATCTCGCCGGAGAACTGAAGAATAGCGGCTATGGCGGCTATCTCTTGCGCATCCTGGAGGGCGAGGCGTGAACGTCGAGAAGACTGCACTGGAGGGGGTCTTGATCCTCGAGCCTCGGGTCTTCGGCGATGATCGCGGTTTCTTTCTCGAGAGTTGGAATCGCAACACTTTTCTGGAAGCTACGGGCACTACGCCTGATTTCGTCCAGGACAACCACTCCTCCTCTTCCAAGGGTGTCTTGCGTGGACTGCATCTGCAGTTGCCGCCGCATGCCCAAGGCAAGTTGGTGCGTGTGGTCAACGGCGCCGTTTTCGACGTCGCGGTGGACATCAACCCGGCTTCCCCCACCTATCGCCAATGGGTCGGTGTGGAGCTGACGGCCGAGAACAAGAAGCAGTTGTGGATCCCTGCCGGTTATGCGCATGGTTTCCTGACTCTCAGCGATACCGCGGAGATGCTCTACAAGGCCACCGACTACTACGCTCCGGAATGTGAGCGTTGCTTGATGTGGAACGATCCGGAGGTCGCCGTCGCGTGGCCACTGGAAGCCGGACAGAAGCCGTCACTATCGGCTAAGGACCTGGAGGGCGTCAGCCTACGGGAACTCGAGAGCGAGGGAGTCCTCGGGTAGGGAATCGTGGCCAAGGCCGTCGTTCGCAACCTGTTGGCGCAGGCCTGCCGTTTCAGCGGCGCCTTAGCCAAACAGGAAAAAGAGGCCCGCGGACGTCTGACGATTCTTTGCTATCACCGCGTCTTGCCGGAGGCGGAGAAACAGAAGTACTTCTGCCCGGATTTGGTGGTCACGCCGGAAGCCTTCCGCGTGCATTGCGCGGCTTTGGCCAAGCATTACCGCGTGTTGCCTTTCACCGAAGCCTATCTCGCCTTGGAAGAGGAAGAGGCTGCGGGCGAAGCGGACAAACCCTTGTTGGCGATCACTTTCGATGATGGTTATGTCGACAACCTGGAAGTGGCGGCGCCGATTCTGAAGGAGTTCGACCTGCCCGCAACCTTCTTCATCGTTTCCGGGCTGAGTGGCACATCGGATCCCCCTTGGTACGACGTCGCCGCGCGCTGTGTGCAGCAACTGATGGCCCGCGGAGAAGGAAGTGACCTATTGGGCATTGCCGCCGAGCCTGCGGCGGGAGTGGCACCAGTGGACTTGGTCGAAGCGGCCAAGCAGTTGGAGCCGGAGATGCGTCATGCCGTGATCGAGCGCCTGCGGGAACGACTCGGCGAAGCACCGGATTTCGCGCCGCAGGATCTGGTGATGGATTCGCAGCAACTGCGAGCCCTGCGCGACGCCGGCCACGAGATCGGTTCGCATTCCGTCAGCCATGAAATCCTGACCCAACTCTCCAAGGAGGCCTGCACCGCGGAGGTGCATGATTCCGGGCGCCAGTTGGCGGAATCGGTAGGTCGTTTGATGACTTCCTTCTGCTATCCGAACGGCGACCATGATGCCTTCACCGTGGCGCAAGTCGAGGAAGCGGGCTACACCTGCGCAGTCACGACGGTGAATGGATCCAATGCCAAAGCTGCTGGCGCCTTCACCCTAAAACGACGCTACATCAGTGAGCAACGGCTTGCGGGAATCCTCGGCGGCGCCTCGAGCACGCTGTTCCGCGCGGAAGTGAGTGGTCTGCAGGATCGCCTGCTGCGTCGGGAGGAGGGTCGATGAACCAGGGCAAGCGCAATGTCCTGACCATCGCGGTGGAGGATTACTTCCAAGCCACTGCCCTGCGGCCTTTGGTGCGTGAGAAGCAGTGGGAGTACTTGGAATCCCGCGTTGCCGCCAACACGCGGCGCACGCTCGACTTCCTCGATCAATACGGGCACAAGGCGACCTTCTTCATCCTCGGCTGCATCGCCGAAGAGATGCCCGAACTGGTACGCGAGATCGCCGAGCGTGGTCATGAGATCGCGAGCAAGGGATATGCGCCGCTGCATCTGCATGAGATGTCGCGCGAAGCCTTCCGCGAGGATGCCGAGAAGGCGCGTGATGTCCTGGAGCAGGCGACCGGCACGCAGGTGCTTGGTCACCGCGTGGCCAAAGGGCATATCACCGATGAGGATATCTGGGCACTCGACATCCTGGCCGAACTCGGATTCGCCTACGACTCCAGCATCTATCCGCGCTTCCGTTCCGCCGCGCGCGAACCTTGGCGTCGGTTCCCGCATTACCACCAGAGCGGCGAACGCGAGATCATGGAGATGCCATTGTCGACTTGGGGCAAGGGCAGCCTGCTGGTTCCCGTCGCGGGTGGCAATTACATGCGCCAACTGCCGTCGAGCTTGATGCAGAAAGCCGTCGCGCATTGGGTGGAGCATTATGAATCGCCCTTCAACATGTACTTCCATGTGTGGGAGCTCGATCCGGACCTGCCGCGGATCTCTTCCGCAGGATTGCTCACGCGGATTCGTCAGTACCGCAACCTGCGCCATATGCCGCGCATCCTCGGGCATTACCTCGAGACCTACAACTTCGAGACCATTGCGCAGCATCTAGGCCTGGAAGCCTCGTCGATGGAGGTCGGCAAGGATGAGGTAGAGCGCGTGCAGGTGCGTCCGAAGCGGGAAGCGGAAGTCGTGCCCGAGGCGGACGTCGACCTGGAGCCCATCACACTCGTGGTTCCTTGCTACAACGAGGAAAGGGTGCTGCCCTATCTCGCGCGAGTTTTGGATTCGCTGTTGCAAGAGCTGGGCGATCGATACTTGACCCATCTCGTTTTCGTCGATGACGGCAGCACCGACGGCACTTACCGCGCCATCCTCGACTTGTTCGAAGGCAAACCGCGGTGTGAAGTCGTGCGCCATGGACGCAATTTTGGCATCGCCGCCGCCATCCTGACTGGCATCGAACATGCCGATACCGAAGTGGTCTGCTCGATCGACTGCGATGGTTCCTATGACCCGCATCAACTCTCGGCGATGATTCCATTGCTGCGTGACGATGTCGCCATGGTCACTGCTTCGCCCTATCATCTGCTCGGTGAGGCGGTCGGGGTACCGCGGTGGCGCCTGGGTTTATCGCGCGGACTGTCGCGTCTGTACCGCGGCATCCTAACGCATAAGTTTTCCACCTACACCAGTTGCTTCCGCGTCTATCGCAAATCTTCCATGGAGGACCTCCAAGTGCGCAACAAGGGTTTCCTTGGTGTGGTGGAGATGTTGGCGGTGCTGGATGCCCAAGGTGCCAAACTGGTCGAATGCCCGGCGGTCTTGGAGGCGCGCATCCTGGGGCATTCCAAGATGAAGACCTTGCGCACCATCGTTGGGCATTCCCTGCTGCTGATCCGCGTGATCTGTTCGCGCTTGTTCCGACGCAATCCCAAACCGCAAGCCCCCGATGCCTGAGGCCACAACCACCGCCCCGCTGCATCTGATGGTGGTCGTCGGCACGCGTCCGGAGGCGATCAAGCTGTTGCCGGTCATTCTCGAGGCCCGACGTCGTCCTGAAGCCGTCCAAGTCACCATCGTCAGCACTGGCCAGCATCGCGAGATGCTCGACGCCGTGTTCCAACACTTCGACGTCCGCCCCGATGTCGACCTTGCCTTGATGAAACCTGGGCAACAGCCCGGAGAAGTCTTGGTTGCGGCGATGCAAGCCTTGGATGCGGTGATGGATACGCACCGCCCCGACGTCGTGATGGTCCAAGGCGATACCACCACCGCACTCGCCGGTGCCCTCGCCGCCTCCTTCCGACGTCTGCGCGTGGCGCATGTCGAGGCCGGACTGCGCAGTCATGATCGCGCCTTTCCGTGGCCTGAGGAAGATAACCGGCGTCTCATCGCGCAGGTGACGGATGTTCATTTTCCGCCGACGGAAGGCGCCAAGGCCAATCTCCTCGCGGAAGGTGTTGCGCCGGAGGCATGCGTGGTCACCGGCAACACCGGGATTGATGCCCTGCTGCAAACGCTTACGCGCTTCCCCGTGGAGGCCTCCTCCAAAGATGCCGATACGCGCCAGTTACTCCTGACCTGTCACCGACGCGAGAGTTTCGGCCCTCCGATGGAGTCCATCTGCGACGCCGTCCTGCGTTTGTTGGAGGAGCATCCAGAACTCCACTGCACCTGCCCCGTGCACCCTAATCCCGCCGTCCGCGCGGTCCTGGAAACACGCCTGGGATCCCATCCGCGCATTCGCCTGACTGCGCCATTGGATTATGTGCGCTTCGTCCAAGCGATGGCGCAGAGTGATCTGATCCTGTCGGACAGTGGCGGCGTGCAAGAAGAAGCGCCTAGCCTTGGAAGCCCGGTCCTGGTCCTACGCAACGTCACCGAGCGGCCGGAAGCTGTGGATGCAGGAGTCGCGCAGCTGGTCGGCACCGATGCAGAACGGATTTACCAGGCCGCCACGCATCTCTTGAACGATGCGGAAGCTTATGCAGCCATGGCGCGCACTGCGAATCCATTCGGGGATGGCAAGGCGTCGGCACGGATCCTTGATACGCTGACGCGTCTGGGTTCCTGAGCCCACCGGCCGGACCTTTCCGAACGCTTGAATCCCCCCTCTATGCTCGTATCGATCGTCAACTTCCGCACTCCGGAGTTGACCTTGCGTTGCTTGGCATCGTTGGAACGTGAACGTGCCTTGGTTCCAGAGTTGCGTGCGGTCGTGGTCGACAATGCCTCGGGTGATGGCTCCTTGCAGCAGATCCAAGAGGGCATCGAACAAGGCGGCTATGCGGATTGGGCGCAGGTCATCGCGAATCCGGAGAACTCCGGGTATGGCAGTGGCAACAACCTCGCCCTAAGTGCGGAACTGCAGCGCGACACCCCCGCCGACTTCTTCCTCATCCTCAATCCGGATACGGAAATCCTGCCGGGCGGCATCGCCAAGCAGATCCAGTTCATGCAGGATCATCCGGAAGCTTCCCTCACCGGTCCACGCACCGAAAGCACCCCCGGCCTGGCCGACCCCACTGCTTTTCGCTTCCCGCGTTATCTCAACGCCCTCAGCGACGGCTTCCGCCTTGGCTTTCTCGACCGCTGGTGCGCCAAACATCGCACCGCGCCGCCTCCACGCGAAGAAGCGCATCAAGCGGAATGGGTTTCGGGCGGCTGCTTGCTGATGCGTCGCGAAGTGCTCGAGACGATCGGGTTATTCGATGAGGATTTCTTCCTCTACTTCGAAGAGGTCGACCTCTGCCATCGCGCCGCCGATGCAGGCTTCCGCACTTGGTATGTACCGGAAGCCGTCATCATGCACTTCGCAGGTTCGTCCACTGGTATCGTCAGCGGTGAGGGCGGCGCGCAACGCATGCCAGGTTGGTGGTTCGATTCACGCCGACGTTATCTGCGCAAGTACCACGGCTTCCTTTACGTCTTGGCCTGCGATGCCATTTTCTTCAAAGGCCGTGCCTTCTGGCAGCTGCGCGCTTGGATCAAAGGCAAACAAGCCGTCGATCCACCCCACTTCCTGTGGGATTTCTTCCGCTTCAACTTGCTTGGGCAACGCTGGGACCAGCGGCCTTAATCGGCATCGCGCTCGGTGCGCTTCCAACCCTTCTCGCGCTTGAACACGAAGCCTACGTAGAGGCCTAACTTGGCCAGGGCATAGAAGGGTGCGCGCAGTAGTTGGGTGAACGGCAGGTCCTCGCGGCCATAACGCCACCAGCCGAGCAAGACCGCAAGCACCATGGCGCACAAGGCTGATGCCACCGGAGCCAGCACCGTTACTTCGCCTACCACGAGTCCCAATGCGCCAACAGCTAGGCAGGACAGGACCAACAAGGCCAAAGGTGGAACTGCTACATCCAGTGCATGCAAGAATCGACGCGGACGCAGCGGCACCACTGCGGTAAACAACAGACGCGGCAGATAACGCATGGTCGCGGCCAGGATGCCATGCTCCCAACGCCTGACTTGAGTGCGTTCTCCTTCCTTGGATTGCGGCGGCGCACTCAGGATCGCGACTTCCGGATGCAGGTAGGTTCCGTGACCGGCCATGGTCAATTCCCAACCCCATGAGGCATCCTCCGCCAACTCACCGAGCGGCAATGGATGATCCTGTAGCAAGGTCCAGGGCATCGCGAATCCGGTACCACTCAACTGGGTCGGCGCACCGAAGTTCGCCAGACCATTCAAGCGTGCTTCATTGCGGAAGCGGAAGGCGAAGTCACGCAGGCCGCTGCCGTCAATCCGGTTGATCGCCTGCACCGGTTTCTGCCGACGCTTCGCCGCCAAGGCCAGATCCAATGGACCACCGTGCGAGAACCAAGTATCCGCATCGACGATGAGGACGACCTCCGGTGGCTGCTCCTGCAGGCGCTCGAAAGCCCAAGCCAAAGCCTGCGGTTTGCCGCGCAGATCCGGCATATCCCGCTCCCACACTTCGACGCCCGCCTCGCGCGCAATCGCCGCGGTGTCGTCGGTGCAGTTGTCCGCAATCACGATCGGACGCACCCCCTCTTCGACTGAGGGCAACAAACGCTCCAGAATCCGGGCCATTCCCAAGCCTTCATCATGTGCCGGGATCAGCAGGACGGCATCGACTTCTGCCTCCTCCGACCCTCCCGATGGCGCATGTTCGCGGCGTTTCGGCAGGCCCGCCACGACCTCCAGGAGGAGGAAGTAGGTGGGTAGGCACAGCAATACGCCAGCCCAGGTGACGACACTGCCGAGGAAGTCCATCCGGATGGGCTTTTCGGGACAGGAAAGCCCCTAGAAGCACCGATATTCTAGGGTGCGCCGGACGCCCCCGTCCCGCCGTCTGCCGCGTTTCTAACCGGCCATGAAAGTCGTCTACCTGGTCAATCAGTACCCGAAGAACAGCCACACCTTCGTGCGCCGCGAGATCCGTGGTGTCGAGGAGCATGGCATTCCGGTGGTGCGCGTGTCGATTCGCCCGATGGACCAGGAGTTCGTCGAGGCGGCGGACCGTGAAGAGGCGGCGATCACGCAGTCTTTGCTTGGCCTTGGCGCCATGGGGCTCCTGAAGTCCATGCTTGCCGTCGCATGTACGCGGCCGCTGCGCTTCCTGAAAGGCCTGGTCCGCATGACCAAGTTGGCACGTGGCGCCGAACGAGGATTCGGGGTGCACTGCGCCTACTTCGCGGAGGCTTGTGCCTTGGCTCGCATCTGCGCCAAGGAAGGTGTTCATCATGTGCATGCGCACTTCTCGACCAATCCGCCGATCGTGTGCATCCTCAATGAGGCGTTAGGTGGCCCGGGCTTCAGCTTCACTGCGCATGGTTCGGAGGAGTACTATCGCGCCGTCAGCTTGAAGTTGGCGGAGAAGGTGCAGAGTGCGCGATTCGTTGCCGCCATCAGCCGCTTCGGCCGCAGTCAGCTGCAACTGTTCGCACCTCCGGAAGTCCATGAACGGATTCGTGTGGTGCACTGCGGTTTGGATCAGGATTTCCTCGAAGGGGAAGTCACTCCCCCATCCGGTCACCGACTCTTGTTCGTCGGACGTTTTTGCCAGCAGAAACAGCCGGTGGTGATGTTGGAAGCGGCTGCGATCCTCAAACAGGAAGGCGTGACGTTTCATCTGGACCTGATCGGCGATGGAGAGTTGCGTCCGCAAGTGGAAGCGGCGATTGCGCGTCATGGTCTGGAGCAGCATGTCACTTTGCATGGCACCGTCGATGGTGCCGGGGTGCGCGAATGCATCCTCGAAAGCCGCGCCATGGTGCTGCCGAGTTCGGCCGAAGGATTGCCGGTGGTCTTGATGGAATCGATGGCTTTGGGCCGCCCGGTGATCACCACCTTCATCGCTGCGATTCCGGAGCTGGTGCGCCAGGACGTCGAAGGATGGTTGGTGCCGACTGGAGATCCGCAAGCACTCGCGGAAGGCATGAAACGTGCCTTGGCTACGGAGGAACCGACTCTCACGCGCATGGGTGCAGCCGCCGCGGAACGCGCGCGCGCACGCCATGATGTACGGGTGACGGCGTCGAAGATGGCGGAGCATTTCCGCCACTACGCCAGCTAGCGGGCTATTTGTACTCGATCAGGGCAATGCGCCCTTGGCGATGGGCACTGCGCTCATCCAGGATCCCTGCAACATGCGGGAACTTGCTGGCGATGCAATGCGCTGCGTAGATCAAGTGCCAACGCAACGGCAGATCGCCATGCCCGTGCCTTAAGCCGAGGGCGACGCGAAGCACCTGCAAGGGATAGACCAGCCAAGCGAGCCAACCCCAAGGATGCAGGAGCATGGAGAAGGCGATCAGGCCCAGCGGCACGGCCGCACCCCAGAACCAAGCGCTGCGCAGTTGGCCCTTGCGGAAACCGGCTTCGGAATGACGTCGGAAGTTGCCGGCATAGGCGTGGCCGGCGCGTTTACTGCGTTGCCACCATTGGCTGAAGCGATCCATGGCTGCATCGTGCAGTGTCATCTCGACATCCAGGCGGACGATGCGCCAGGAAGCCGCGCGCAAACGGAAACAGAGCTCCGGTTCTTCGCCGGCGATCGACGTATCGTCGAAACCATCGACCTCGCGCAGGGCTGCGATGCGGAATAAGGCATCTCCACCACAGGCATCGGCCTCTCCGATGGGCGTATCCCATTCCATATCGCAGAGGCGGTTGAGCAGGGTCTTCTCAGGGAAGCGTTCGCGCCGACGTCCGCAGGCAACCGCAAGTCCATCATCCTGTTGCAAAGCTTGCCATGCCGCCGGCAACCAATCCGCTTGCAGTTCACAATCCCCATCCAGGAACTGCACGAAGGCAAGTTCCGGATCCAGCTCACACAACCGACGCCACCCCTCATTCCGCGCCCGTGCCGCCGTGAATGGAATCGACAGGTCCAACTCCACCACTTCCACCCCGAGGCTCTTGGCCATCGCGAGGCTGTCATCGGTGCTGCCCGAATCGACATAGACCACCAATCTTCCATCGCCCACGACGGACTCCAGGCAACGTCGCAGACGCTCCCCTTCATTGCGCCCGATCGCGACGACCCCCAGGTGCTCCATGCCTATGCGTCCTCCGTCGCCCATTGCGGTTCCGCATCCGCAGCGACGTCTTTCCAGTTCGCGCAGTGCAACTCCATGCCGACCATGGCACCGAGTTCGGCCAAGTCCCGATCGAACTCCTGCTCGAGTTTGGCGCGCATCGCATCATCCAACTGCGGACGCTCATCCATCACCCAACGCTTCTTCACGCGTTGACGCCAGGCCACCGGCACGAAGGTCCGACGCATCCAGCGCACCCATCCGATGGCTGCAAAACGGCGCATCCAAGACCGACGCATCCGTACCGCCGAGACATTCTGGTCTCCCTGCTGATGATTCCACTGCACCGCACCCTCATGTCCGAGGAAGGCACAGACCCGCTCCAAAGTGCGTTGCGGATGTTGGCGCAGGCTGTCGGAGAACACCGGCAGGATCGACGCCGTGCCAAAAGCCTCTATCCAAGGCTTCAACTGCATCGCATAACGCCCGAAGTCCATCATCTCCGGGTGGCGTTCCACTTCCTCGGCGATCCCGCCGGAGTAGACCCCTTGCGACCACTCATGGATGTAATGCGAAACCAGACGGTCCACCGGATGCCGCATGACATAGATCAGCTTCAGCGGCGTCTTGCCCAAAGTATCACGCAGGCGCTCCAAGGTATGCGGATGCACCGGCAGCTTGGTGTAGTGCGTGCTCGATTCCCCTCGTAGGGCATCTTCAGAGGCGCCTTCGAACAAGGAGCGATACCAAGCCATACCCTTGGCGTAGACCTCGTCGTCGGAGAAGAAGTTGGGCTCCTTCGGTTCCGACATATGGAATCCGGACTGCGACGCCAGCTGCACATGCAAGGTGCTGGTCGCGCATTTCATCGCTCCAATGATGAGGAAGTCGGGCTGGGCTTCGCGGCTCATGCGGTCGGTGGGAAGTTCCCCCTCCATGATTCTGCCGGATCCACCGGGCGCAGGAAACGGTGCCAGATGCCACGTCCTTCCTTGGCGCACAGATGAGGTTTCTTGCGCGTTAGGGTCTCGCGCACGATCGAGATGCAACGCCCGCCCATCCACAGCAAGTTGGCGCAGAACAAGCCCACGCGGCCATAGGACTTGGCGAAGAAGCGGCTACGCGAGGCGTAGTAGTAAGGCGGCAAGGGACTCTTCTGCGCCTGACTTTCCTTTACGGGTCCACTGCCGCCACGCAGATGCACGATCCGCGCTTCCGGCCAATAGAGCCCTTGGAATCCGGCTAGACGCGCGCGTCGGCAGAAGTCGATGTCTTCGAAGTAGAGGAAGTAGCCCTCATCCATCAGGCCAATCTTTTCGAACACCGAACGACGCACGAGGATGGCCGCGAAGGATGCCCAAGCGAAGGGCACCGGTTTCTCTTGGCGTGGTGGCGAGACCGACCACCGACGCAATACTTTCGACACCGGCCCGGTTCCGGCAGCGCGATCGAACTCACTCAAGGGAGAAGGGTCACGGAAGGCGCTCACCTGTGGCGTTTCGTCGGGCCATTCCAGACGCGGTCCGAACAAGCCGACTTCCGGATGCTCCGCCATCGCCCGACGCAATCCCTCGATGGCTCCAGGGCGCACCAAGGTATCGCTATTCAACAGCAGATAAGCCTCGGCATCCACCGCGCGAATGCCGACATTGTTTCCTGCCGAAAAACCATGGTTGCCACCGGCTTCGACCAGACGCACTTGCTCTTGCCAACCACGCGCCTCGATGCGTGCCCGAATCGACGGCACCGAATCATCGCCGGATGCATTATCGACCACGATGACATGCTCCCCCGCCACCATCTCCGGCACCAAGGTCTCCAGGCAATCCAGCACCAACGCCGGCGTCTTGTAGTTCAAGACCACGACGGCCAACGGGCACCGCGTCGCGCTTGGAGTGGCGCACGACTGCTGCTCGTTCAATGCTGAATGGGGAGGCTCCACGCAGATGGCATTCTAGGGTTTCGGGGGTTCTCCCAGGAGTCGCCGGAAACGGGTGCTTTCCGGTTGTGGGTACTCTGGAGGGGCGGCTTCGACTTCTTCCTCATCGGATGCGCTTTCCCATCCATGATGCTGAAGCACCGTCTGCACGGCGGCAATCATCAAAACGAACATGGGGTTGACCATCGAGTTGAGCAGGTTGTCGATCGAGACCAAGGCGATGATCACAGCCATGCCACCTGCCAACAGGACATAGGGTTCCTCACGCCAATAACGCGGCGGCGCGCGTCCCAAGATGTAAAGCACGGGGAAGAAGTGCACGCCCAGGATCGCCAACAGACCGAGCATGCCGTAGGTGGAGAAACCGATCAGCCACAGGCCGTCGACGGTGGCGCCGCGGTTGGGGCGATCATCATCCTCCAACTTGTTGAAGCCACGCGTACTCCAACCGAAGAACGGCTTGCGCATGGCATGGTCACTGACCTTGTCTTCCGCATCGAGGCGGAACTTCAAGGAGCGCGCGCGGTCGGAAGACACGGTTTCGGCGGCGCTGGCGATGACGGAGGTCGGGAGGATGCCGGCCGTCCGCGTGAAACCCCAAACCAGGGGGACGACGGCGAGGAACAGCAGCGCGAAACGTCCGCCGGACCAGCGACAGACTAAAGTTGCCCCCACTCCTAGGATCGCGAGCAACAAAGCACCGAGGGATTGCATCGCTACCATCACGATCGCCATGATCCATGGCATGAAACGCAAGGGCACGCCGAGGAAGCGGCCGATGAATCTGCCCGTGTGCAGGATCCAACCGAGGTAGGCGGTCATGGCCATCCACATCGCCACCATCAAGCCGTGCTGCAGGAAGACCATCGGACGATAGGTCGAACCGCGGATGGTCTGGGCGAAGGAATGCTGGTTGAAGCCGTAGAGATGGTGATGCAGGACCGGGCTGAAGCGGATCTCGAACACACACAACGGCAGGTAGATCAGACCTCCCCAGAACAGCACTTTGGCGAGATCCAGCAGCTGTTCCCGCGTGTGGAAATGCAGGCGTCCGAGGAAGTAAGGCCCGCCCCAACGCAAGGTCTGATAGAACACCAGGGAGACGCCTTCCTTGGCGCCATAGCCATTACTGACCGCCGAGAAGAACGGCGCGATGCACCACAGGATGATCGGCAGATCGAATAACCGCGGTTTGAGGGTGCGCAATAAGGCGCCATCGCGGAACATCACTCCGATCATGCAGACCAGGACTGGAGCGGTGCGTCGGTTCCAGTAGATGGTGTCGGCGACGTCGATGTTGATCGACGGCAGGAACAGGAAACCGAACAGCATCGTGGCCATGACCGCGCGATGACGCTGCAGAGTGGCGTCGAAGATCAACGCCAGGATCGGATAGCCGGCCATGACCAGCATCGCGAGCATCGTTCCCTGCGGATAGATATCGAACATCTACTTGCGCACCAGGAGACCGAGGGCAGGGCGGATCGTCAGGGCGGCCAAACCACACCCGGCGACTCCGGCGAGAAGGATGCCCCACACCATCGGCAGGGTCGTGGCGTAATCGCCGATGAAGTAACCGAGTCCGGCGATGACGCCGAGGATCAAGGTGCACTGCAGATCCTGCATCAGCAAGGGCGTGCCATGCTTGATCAAGCGCAGGTGCAGGCGCATCAGGCCTGCCAGGGTTCCGAGGGCAACGCCGAGAATGAAACCTTCGAGCCCGAAGTAACGGAAGCCGTACCAACAAGCCGGCACCTTCACCAACAGGATCAGGAAGTTGGAGCCCGACAGGGCTCGCGAATCTCCATGGACCAGGACCGCGCTGGTGGTCGAGGCGCGCAGGGATTCGAACCAATAGGCAATGCACAACAACTGTGCGATGGGTGCCGCGCCTTGATAACGGTCGGCGTAGAGCACTTCGAAGAAGAATGGGACCACCGTGACCACGCCGATGATGCCGGACATGCCCAGCGAGTTCAGGGCGCGGCGCGAACGTTTCACGCGACGCGCATGGCTGCCTTCCGGATTGCGATAGCTCTTCATCCAGGTCGGGAAGACCACCGCTGCCGAGACTGCGGCCAACACGCTCGGTACCAGGCCGGCCAGGATATCGCCGATGCGATAAAGACCACGCGGACCGGCTTCGAGCAGGTCACTGATGATGATGCGATCGACCTGCGACGCGAGGAAGAACAACGCCGTGCTGAGGAAGATCCAACGTCCGAAGCCGAACAACTCCTGCAAGGCTTCCTTCTCAAAGCGGAAACGCATCGAGACACCAGGTAGCAGCAGATGACTCAACACCGTCTGGCACAAGGCATTGGTCACACCCCCACCGACCAAAGCCACCGGCGAACGCGCGAAATAGGCCCAAGTGATGGTGGTCGCCATACTGATGATTTGGCTGACGACCAGGATGATGGTCTTCTTGCCCTGGGCGATGCGTCGGTCGACGGTGAACCAATTGGGCGATCGAAAGCCCAAGAAGAATGGCGATAGGCCAACGATCAGGATCAGCAGTTCGACCACTTCCTGTTCGCGCATGCCGCTGGCGGTGACCGGCTCCGCGATCAATCGCGCGTAGGGTGCCGCCAACAGCAGACAGACGCCATACAGCAGGAATCCACGGATGACCTGCACGGTCCACACGGTGCGCAGGAAATCAGGATTCTCGCCGCGCTTCGAACGCACGATCGAAGGCCCGATGCCGACGTCGCTGAACAGGCGCATGCCGGCCATGAACACCGACACGGGCACCAGCACACCGAAGTCTTCCGGGAACAGCAACCATGCCAGGATGATGTTGCTGATCAGGCGCGACCCGGATTCGAAAGCCTTGCCCACGAGCACCCACATTCCGCCACGCTTTGCGCGTCCGGACAGGCTCTGTTGGGCGGTTTCCGTCATGTGGGGGGCCGGACTAATCCGGATACAACTGGCGTGCGATCTCTTCCGTCTCGGCTTGAATGCGCGCGATCTCGGCTTCGGTCAGGCGCTCTTGCCAAGCAGTTACAGCCTTCTTGGCATCCCGCGCCTGATAAAGGCTGGAGGAACCTTCCTTGGGATTGGTCGCTGACGTGCTCTCCGCGATGTACTTGCGGACGGCATCCGAATAGTCCAAACCGAGGTACTCGAAGATCCCGCGGAATCCCGCTTCCGGATCCATGGCGACATCCTCGTGCTTCACGAACCGCCAGTCGGGTTGCGTCGCACGATAATCGAGGATGACGTGATGCAGGATGTTCCACAGCAGGATCGAGCGACCGATGAAATCGCTGTCCTCACGCTCATGGCACATGCGACGAATGTCTTCCGCATAAGGCGCCAAGACTCCATCCATCAACTTCTCCTGCCGCTCCAAGTTGTTGAAATCAAAATCCCAACCGGCCTTCTTCAGACTGCCGACGAAACCGAGTGGATTGCGCGTCATGCAGACGACCTGGAAGCCGAAAGTCTCGGACAACCATCCGGCCGACATCAGTGCAATCGGATCCTTCACCAGGATGCGTGGACGAAACAAACCCTCCGTCGCCAAGTGCTTGACGAAGCGGAAGGGAGTCTTGACATCAGCCCCCGCCACCCGACATGCATCGATCGCGAATTTCATCGGACTGGCGTTGAGTAGCTCCTCAAAGGAAGTCTCGATGGCCTCTTTCTGCGACGACGACCAGAAGTGCTCAAACCAGGTCTCGAGCTCCAATCCGACGATGCGATTCGGCACCCGCACATGAAAGGGCTCCTGCACATACCGCACCTGGCGATGCCGCGCGATGGTGCGCCCGATCCAGGTTGTCCCTGATCGGTGCGAACCGGTCACGAGAATCGGTCGTTTGTCCTTATGCATGCGGAAGTTGCGCACGTTTGCGCAGAATCTCTTGGAGCATTCTTTGAAAGGATTGTACCTCCCAAATCATTGTTATACTTCGGATGAATTCACCCTTTTGGGTGTAATCTTTCGGAGCTTGACCAAGACCTTGAATCGAAAGCCGCCGATGCCCGACCCCAACCCCGCCCCACCCCAACAGATCGACCTGATGGGGGTCTCCGCACATGCCATTACCGAGAGTCAATGCGTCGGTCTGGTGGCTCAAGCGTGGCAAGAGCAAAGGGGTGGTTGGCTGCATACGATCAACCTCGATCACATGCGCATGATCCACGCAGGGCAGTTCTTCCCCACAGGCCTTCCCGACGCCGATCTGCGCGTTTGCGATGGCGCACCCTTGATCTGGGCAAGCCGCATTCAAGGAACGCCCTTGCCCGAGCGCGTGGCCGGCTCCGACCTCATCCGCAGCCTCACCCAGGCTGCAGCTTTGGGGAAACGGCGTATCTTCTTCTTGGGCGGGAACCCTGGAGCTGCGGAAGGCGCCGCGGCACAGCTTTCGCAAGAGTTCCCTGGCTTTGAAGTCGCCGGCATCGTCTGCCCCGATTTCGGATTCGAAAAGAATCCCGCCGCGGTCCAAGCCCTGACCGACGCCATGATCGCGGCCAAACCAGACCTGGTTTTCGTCGCAGTCGGGGCGCCCAAGAGTGAGCGCTTGATTCTGGAATGGCGCAAGCAAATGCCGAGCGTCTGGTGGGCTGGCATCGGCATCAGCTTCAGCTTCGTCACGGGTGAAGTGAAGCGCGCACCGCGCTGGATGCAGGTCAGTGGCCTGGAATGGATCCATCGCCTGCTGCAGGAACCAGGGCGTCTGGCCAAGCGTTACTTGGTCCACGGCATCCCTTTCGCATTCCGCTTGTTCTGGCATAGCCTGCGCCAACGTGGGCGTCGGACGCAGGCTGTTTCCTGAACGGAACGACCGCGAAAGGCCTAGGCCGGGCCAGCAGGAAGGGCTTTGCGGTCCCTCACCAATTCGCGGTAATAACCGTGGCCGCTGAAGACCTTGGCATTGTTGAGGATCGAGCCGACGGAAGCGGGTTGGATGGCCGCCAAGACGTCGCCGGCACGATGGACCTCGCCGCGGGTCTGCTTCTCGGCTTCGACCACCAGCACCACCAAGTCCGCGGACGACGCCATGTGTTCCGCATCGGGCGATACCAACACGGGGCCGGCCTTGATGAGGACCATGTCGTAGTCCTGTGCTGCAGCGCGCAGGATGCCGTTCCAACCACTGAGGCTATGCCCCGATTCGAGCAGCGGATTGCCATACTCGAGGAAGTCCCAGCCTTCCTTCGACAGCACCTGCAAGCCCTTGCCTGCAAGCAACCCGAGGAATCCAGGCGTGGAGTAGGCATCGGGCGCCCGACGTCCGCGTGGAGCCGAGGCATCGACGACCAGGACCTTGCGACCGAAGCCGGATAGGGCCTTGGCGATGTCCTCGATCATGAGCTGATAGTTCTTGCCATCCTTCACCTCGGTGAACAGGATCATGCGTGAACGTGCATAAGCCTGATCGCGATCGAGGGCGAGAGCGAAGCGTCGGATCTGGTCGGCGGCGAGAAGTTTCTGACTGTCCTTCTTACGCTCGGGAATCCAGATCGCGGGTGGGAAGCCGAGAACTTCCTGCACATCCTTGGTGGTGTGGATGCGATGGTCACGCACTTCCAACAGGATCGGCAAGGCCAACGCCGCCATCAAGGCGAGCACCGCGACGATGCCATAGTTCCGCGTCAGGTTACTGCTGCCGCGCATGTCCACCTGCGAAGCCGCCATGGCCACGCGGACATAACTCGGCGACTGTCCTTCGATCTCGAAGAAGCTCAAGCGCTCCTTGAACTGCAGACGCTTGGTGACATCCTCATCCAAGGAAGCCTCCAGCACCATACCTTCCTGGAAAGACGTGACGAAGGTCTTCGCACGCTGCTCCAGGTCTTCTACTTCCGCCTCGAGTTGTTCGATCAGTGCGGTTGCCTTACGCAAGTCTTCGCGGAGTTGCGCCGTCTGCACATCGGCATGACGCTGCAACAGGTCTTCGATCTGACCTTCCAGATTGGTGACCTTGGTCTCCAGGTCCGAACGCGCCGGATGACTCGGTCCCATGTCCAGCAGTCGCGACAACAGTTCGGAGCGACGTTCGACCAGCGGTCCAACCAGGGATTCCAATCCCGGACCTGCCGAAGCGGCACCACCGAGCAGAACCATGTCCAGCTCCACCGGCCCCGTCTCCGAGTTCTCGGCGGCTGCGACTTGGGCGCGCAATTCACGCTCATTGCGACTGGCTTCCACCTGCGCGAGGCGGGCGTTCTCCAATGGCGTCAGCCAAGGGTTCGAACGGGTCTCGCGGAAGTTGAGCACGTTCAATTCTTCCGCCAAAGCCTGCAGACGCTGACGCTTCTGCGCGATCGTGGTTTCCAACTCCCCCATCGCCTTACGCAATACTTCCGGACGGTCGTCTTGCGAGAGCGAATACTCAAGGTCGTGGGCGTCCAGGAATGCCGCCAGCAAGGAATCCAAGGCTTCCTGCAGGGCGTAAGGGTTGTAGCCAATGATGTCGACCGCGATGCGATAGCTGCGGTCCAACAGGTAGGCGTCGATCGAATCGCGGAATACGCCGATCGAGGCATCGGGACCGAACTCCGCCGGAGCCCAAGTACCGTTGTCCAGCTGCCCGCAGCGACGCAAGGCATCTTCCAGAACATCCGGACGCAACAGGATGCCGATCTGCTCGTTGCGGAAGATGTCGTATTCCTGCGTGTTGCGCAGGTCCATCTCGCGGTCGTTCTGCAACGTCCGCTGGTAGGTCCGCGAGACGTGAATCTCGGAGAAGGAGCTGTAGACCAGGGTATCGCGCTTTTTCGCCATGTAGGCCCCGGTAGCCCCAAGGACGACCAGCACCACCAAGGACAGCAGCCAATAGCGCCGAAGGGCCTGAAGGATATTCAGGGCCTTCGGCTGCGGCTGGAGACCAGGTCGAGTGGTCGCCAGGCTACGCGGATCGGCCTGGCTCAATTATTCCGGTCAGCGACGTTGTAGAGCAGGCCAAGCTGTGCGATGGGCTGAATCTGCTCGAAGACCCAACCGATCTCAGCAAGGGTGTGACGTGGTGCGAAGATCACATCACCCCGTGCCAGTGCACGGTTCTGCAGGAAGTCACCTTCCGAGTACTCCTCGTAGTCGAAGTTGTGGCTTTCCCCGGAAGTCGGACGCAGTAGGCGAATGCCATCATCATCACAGTCTTCGGTGATACCACCGGCGAGGGCCAAGGCATCCAGCGCCGTCATGTTGTTACGCAGCGGGTACATACCCGGACGTGCCACCTCTCCAAGGACGTAAACCAAACGTTGGGTATCGGCGGTGACGTGAATCACATCGCCCGGCACCAGTTCGACGTTGAGGCTCATGTCGCCTTCGGACAGGAGTTGATCGAGGTCGATCCACAGGATGGTTTCCTTACCGCGCATGATCGAGCAACGCTGTGGCTTGAGGCCGTAGTCGTCGGTGATCAGGCCGTCGGCGGAACCGATGGCGCGCAACAGGGTGGGAACTCCATCGAAACCGTATTCGCCAGGCGCGTTGACGCTACCGAGCACGACCACCGAGTAGGCGGTGTAGCTGTCGATGGAGAGCGTCACGCTGCGGGCGAGATCGGGATAGGCACCACCGATGGCGTTCTGCACAGCGGCAGTCGCGTCGGAGCGCAGTAAGCCACCCAACTTCACGTCGCCGACGACGGGAAGGCTGATGAAACCATCCGGGCCAACACGGTGAGTGCCGGACAGGTCTTCGCGACCGAACACCGACACGCTGACATCATCACCAGCGGAGATGCGGTAGCCCTCTGCGTTGGCACGTTCACCGGCGGCACGGAACTCTTCGAGAATGCGCACGGCTTCGGCGTGGTACTCGGCGGGTGGGCCGACTTCCGGCTGGAGCGGTGGCAAGCTGGAAAGGTCGGGGCCGGGCGCGGAGCAGGCCGTGAAGGCCAGAGCGATGGCGGCAGGCGCAGCGACCAGGGCACGCGCCCTGGAGGCGAGGGAACTCAAGGATTGCGGTAGAGACATGATGTTTGGGACCTGGGGCCAGAAAGGCGAAGCTTAACACTTCTCATCCCGTCCACGGCCGGAAGGCCCTGGTTAGCTTCCTATCGGCAGATAAGAGAGTTTTTCTCAACTCACTTCCCTTTCCTTCTTGAAGCGGATGTCGAAATTTTCCTAGTGTTTGAGGGTCCTTTCTGACGACAATAGTCCATCGCCATGAACTTCAAGCATTTCACGGAAAAGAAGCTCAGCCCATCCCAGAAGGATCGGCTGCGCAGTGTGCTGTCCAAGCTCAACATTCTTGAGCCCAGCTTGAAGTCCGCGCTGCAATTGGAGTCGGGTGTGGAGCTGGATCACAAGATTCTTGTCGGCACCCATCACAAGACCGGAACCGTTTGGCTCAACAACATCTTCCGAGCCATTTGCCGATTCCATAACTTGGCCTACTACAACGGCAAACAACCCGGACTTCCTGGGGAGTACGATGTTTTCGTCCAAGAGCACACCGAGTTCGACTTAAATGGCTTGGGGGCCCCCTTCCGTGGTATCCACATGGTGCGCGACCCACGTGATGTTGTGTTGTCGGGCTGCTTCTACCACCAGAAGTCGCAGGAGTCCTGGTTGCACGAGCCGATGGAAGAGCTCGGCGGCATGACCTACCAGGAAAAGATCAACACCTATAGCGAGGTCGATGATCAGATTCTGTTCGAGATGGAGCATTCGGCACGCATCACCATCCAGGACATGTTGGCATGGGATTATGAGTGCCCTTTCTTCATGGAGTTGCAGTACGAAGACCTCATCCAGGACTTCGACCTCAAGCTCTTCCATGAGATCTTCACCTTCCTCGGTTTCCCCGGTTCGGTGATTCCGAGCCTGCTTGCGATTTCCTTCAATAAGAGCTTGTTCTCAGGCAAAGCGAAGAAATCGATTCACATTCGCTCGGGCAAAGCCAAGCAGTGGGAGCAGAAGTTGAAGCCGATGCACAAGAAGCGTTTCGTCGAGCTTTTCGGCGATGGATTGATCAAGCTCGGCTACGAGAAGGACAACAGCTGGGCTGACGCCTAGGGCGTTTTTCGAGAAAACAAGCCGTCTGCTTGTTTTTTTGCCGGTTTTCGGGGGAATTGGCCCAAGGGACTTCCCCAAATCAGCCGAATACGCCTTCTGTTCGGCGTTTTCGCCGAAGTATACTCCGGCACCGCTCCCCCAGGGCGAAAGCAAAATCCCATCCTCAGCCGGCCTAAAGTGTCCCCCTTTTCAAGCCGCAGTTGGGCCATGAGCGTTCGTGTGAGTGCAACCCATACTCCCAATCTGTCCCGACTCCGTGGCATGAGTAAAATCACCCCTTTAGCCCTAGCCTTAGGGCTCTTTAGCTGTGGTGGCGTCGCCGACCTAACAAGCACAGGCGGCAATACCAACCTCAACCTCACTTCTCCATTCACGGAGATTGAACTTGCAGCGCCCGAAAGCCTTCTTACCCCAGATGGTGGAGCAGGCGCAGGAGCCATTGCTGCAGGCGCGAACTTCGCCTCGATGGTGATCGGTGAAAACGTCACCGCGCAATCAAACCTCGGCCGCTTCGACCCGAACTGGGCCACCACCACTGCGGATGGTGATGAGCGCCTGGCTTATGCCACGTATTGGCTGGATATGTCCGATACCACGGGTGCCACCCAGTTGATGCTCGACTGGCTGCGTGAGCCGCGCGCCGACAACACTTGGATCGGCTTGGCCAACTGGGACAACAACCGCTGGACCTGGAAACGCCCAGCCGCCGCAGATTCCTTGCGCACCGCTACCCTGGATCCCTTCATTCGGGATTCTGACATGATGCTCGCCTGCACGATTCTGGTCATCGGAACGCAAACTGCCACTTTGCACGAGATTGCCACCGATGGCACCAACACCACGCCACCGCCGCCACCGCCCAGCGAGGAACTGCTAAACCTCAATGCGCATCTCGGCATCAACCTTGGCGCCGTATCCGATTACGCTCCTTACACTCCCTTTGTAGACGTCTTCCGCACCGCACGGGAATGGATCCCACAAGACGTGGTCGGTGGCGCTTGGAACAACGGCCACGCCATCACCACCGATGAGAATGGTTGGGTCACGCGCCTTGATCCAGGGCAAGCCGTCGCCGCGATCATGATGACGAACGTCGCAGGGATTTATCCGTCGGGCGAATACATCTGCCTCTACGATGGCTCCGGCACCTTGGAGTTCCTGGGTGATGCAACCGAGACCTTCAACACGCCGGGTCGGATCGGCGTCAACATCACGCCTTCGGGTGGCATCGTGCGTCTGCGGATCACCTCGACAGATGAGCTGGATTACGTCCGCAACATCCGTTTGATCATGCCTGGGTTCGAGAGCACCTACGAGACCCAGCCGTTCCACCCAGACTTCCTGGCGAGCGTCTCCGACTTCGATGTGCTGCGCTTCATGGACTGGGGTCGTACCAACCACTCCGAAGTGAAGTCTTGGTCGGATCGCACCACGCTCGACACCTTCACGCAGGCTCGCATCGATGGCCCGAACGCCGGTGTCTGCCTCGAGCTGATGGCCGATCTATCCAACGCCAACCTCAGCGATGCATGGATCAACATGCCTTATCTGGCGGATGACGATTTCGTCCGCAACGCTGCGATCCTGATGCGCGACCGCCTCGACTCCCGCCTGCGCGTTTACGTCGAGTACAGCAACGAGGTGTGGAACAACCTCTTCCCAGGCGCCAACTATGCCCGCGATACGGGTCTGGCCCTGAACCTTTCCGAGAACACCTTCACTGCGCAACTGCGCTTCTACGCCAAGCGTAGCCAAGAGGTCCACGCGATCTTCTCCGAGGTCTTCGAGGCACAGCCGGATCGTCTGGTGCGCGTCGCCGCTGGTCAGAGCTCCAACCCTTGGACCGGCACCACGATCATGGACTACAACGGCGCCCTCGGTACGGAGGAGTCCTCCACCGTCGCCGATCGCTACGACGTCTATGCCACCGCGCCTTACTTCGGCGGCTACCTCGGACGCGACCCGCACGCTGCCACCACCGTGGGCATGACCATCGAGGAAGTGCTTTCGGCTTGCGATGCGGATAGCCAAGCCGTCAACGGTCTGGGTGGTCACACTGAGACCAACGCGCTCAATGCCACAGACCGCGGTATCTCCCTGATCGCCTATGAAGGTGGTCAACACCTGGTCGGCGTCGGCGCCAACCAGAACAACGACACCCTGACCGACCTGTTCGTTGACTCCAACCGCGACATGGGTATGCGTCAGCTTTACCTCGACGACCTGACACGCTGGGACAACTCTGGCGGTGGCCTCTTCATGGCCTTCAGTCACGTGACCAAGTACAACAAGTACGGCAGCTGGGGTGCGCTCGAAGCGCAGAACCAAGACGAGTCCACGGCTCCCAAACTGCTCGGCATGCTCGACTGGCTGGCCGAAGTCTCGACACCAGCGGAGTAGAACTTGAAACGCGGGGGGCGGCCCTAACCGCCCCTTCGCTTTTTACGCAGCGCGGCCCTCTTAGCGGCCGCGCTTTGTTTTTGTCCGGAGCCTTCTTCGGGAGTGCTGGCGGTGGCAGCCGCGGCAGCGGATGGGCCTTGTTGTTCCGCGAGGTAGGCGGCCTGACCGCGCACGGTGCTGTGGCGGAATAAGGCGACCAGCGGCACGTCGAAACCGAGTTGCGCCTGGAGGATGCGCTTCAAGCTGATGGTCAACAAGGAGTGCCCCCCGAGGTCGAAGAAGTTGGCGCCACGATCGAGGGTGTCGAGGCCGAGAATGTCGCACCAGATGGACTCTAGGGCGGATTCCAACTCCGTCACACTGCGCGCCGGAGCATCTGCTGCCGCGCTTGCAGCGGGCGCCGCAGCGGGAACGGCAGGAACGGGCTTGTCCTTCGGTTTCGCAGCACCACGAGCCAAGGCCTTGCGGTCGGTCTTGCCGTTGTTGGTCTTCGGGAAGCGCTCGTGCCCATGGAACTCACGCGGCACCATGTACTCGGGCAGGCAAGTGCGCAGGTAGGAACGCAGGACCTCAATCTCGAGCTTGCTGTTCGGCTCCAGCACGAAGTGCGCGGCCAGGACCTTGGCGCCGAAAGGATTGGTGATGACCAAGACCACCGCCTGCGCGATCTCTTCATGACTCAACAGCGCCGCCTCGATCTCACCTAGCTCGATGCGATAACCATTGACCTTCACCTGCTGATCGCCGCGGCCGAGGAAGCGCATGGTGCCATCGTCGAGTTGGCGGACGGTATCCCCTGACTTGTAGAGCACACCATGCCCGAAGCCACCGGCTGCATCCTCTAGGGAATCCGGCAGGAAGGCCTGGGCGGTGAGATCTTCGCGCCCGTGATAACCGCGGGCGACGCAGAGGCCCGAGATGTAGAGCTCCCCCGGCAACCCAGGCGGAACCAATTGCAGCTGCTCATCAAGCACATAAAAGCGGTTGTTGGCCAAAGGCTTGCCCAAGCTCACCGTGGTGGTGTCATGGAAGATGTCGGCGGTGGAAGACCAGATGGCGGTTTCCGTCAGGCCGTACATGTTGATGACGCGCCCCGGCACGAGGCTGCGCAACTTGGAAGCCAGGTCTTCGGTGAGCGCTTCCCCTCCGACCATCATCACTTCCAAAGTGCCTAATCCTTCGGCAATGGCGGGCTCGGCCAAAAGCATGGTGGCCATCGAAGGCGTGCACTGCAGATGCGTGACCTGGTGTTCGGCGATCAACTGCTCCAGCGCTTCGCCCGATGCAGTCTCACCGGCCTCGGCCTGAATCTTGGCTTTCAACTGCTGCAGGTACGGCAGTTGATCGAGGATGACTTCCGGATCGGCTCCGAAATCCACTAGGCAAGCGACTTCATCGACCTCCAGATGACGCAACTTGTCGATCATGGCGCCGCAGGTATCCGGCGTGCCGAACAGGGCGTCGGTCTCGAAGTAACGTTCGTAAGCGAAGTCGAGTAGGTCTTGGACATCCTGCGGATCGAGGTCATCCAAGTGGAAGTCGGTCTGCAACGCGCCCTGATTCATCGGCGTGCGGACGGCTGCCCATGCCGACATGTGATCCTTCAAGAGATCCGCCGCAGTCGCTAGGTATTGGCACATCGGGCCGCGCGCCTTCTCGCGGATCTCCTCACGATCCGCACCCAACATGGTGTGCAGCATCATGGTGATGTGACCGGATCCAGGATGGCCGGCATCCTTCCAGGCCTGACGGTAGATGCGTACCTTCTCCGCCACCTCTTCGACGTTCTGGCCGAGCAAGTGCGTGAGTACATGCACCCCCATCTCGCCTGCGAGACGGAAGGTGTCGGGGTTGCCGGCGGCGGTCAACCAGATCGGCAGTTCCTGCTGCACCGGACGTGGCCGCGTGATGATCTCCGGCATCTCGCCGATGGGGTTCGGTCGCGCCAGGCCTTCTCCACGCCACAGGCTGCGCAGTTGCCCCATGCGCGTGCGCATCACTTGTTTGCGATCCTCATAACTATCAGGATCGAGGACGAAGTCATTGGGGTGCCAACCGGATGCGATGGCCAATGCCACGCGTCCGCCCGACAGGTTGTCGACCATGGCCCAGTCTTCTGCCATCAACACTGGATCATGCAGCGGTAACACCACACTGCCGGTGCGAATGCCGATGTTCTCGGTCACGGCTGCAATCGCAGCACCCGCGACGGCGGGGTTCGGATACGGACCTCCGAACTCATGGAAGTGACGCTCCGGCAACCAGATCGCGCGGAATCCATGCTGATCGCCGAACTGCGCCGCTTCCATCATCAAGCGATAAGGGTTCGGTGCACCCGCACCACCTCCACTCGCGCCCCACAACATGAGACTGAACTCTAGCTGCCCGGAATCATGCGGCGCCGGCGCATGTGCAGCCGCGCGCGATCCACGATCGAAGCCTTCGAAGACCACGACCTTGTAGCCGCAGGTCAAAGTCCACAGCAGTTCCAGGACCGAGATGTCGAAGGACAGGCTGGTCACCGCCAACCACACGCCGGGATCGGTGCCCAAACGCTCATCCATGCCGAGGAAGAAGTTGGTGACTTGTTCGTGCTCCAACAACACACCCTTCGGATCCCCCGTCGAACCCGAAGTGTAGATCGCATAGGCCAAATTGCGGGGCGTCGGGCGCACGGGGGTGCCTCGCTCGAAGACCGGCAACTCCTCCTCGGGGCAGATCAGTTGCGCGACGTGATCCTCGACCAGACCGCGACTCCACTGGTCACTCAACACGATCTGCACACCCGAATCCTTGACCATGTACTCCAAGCGCGACGGCGGGAAGTCCGGATCCAACGGCAGATAACCCGCACCCGATTTCAGGATCGCCAACAGGCCAATCATCATGTCGGTGGTGCGTTGCATGCAGATACCCACGAAGGCATCGGGCTTGGCGCCGAGGCTGACCAGATACCCAGCGAGCCGTTCGGCGCGGGTATCGAGTTCGGCATAACTCAGCGTCACACCACCGGCGACGACGGCTTCGGCATCTCCCATCTCCGCAGCTTTCTGCGCAATGAGTTCATGCACCAACTGATCGGCAGGAAGCGCGGCTGCGGTGTCATTCCAGGGGCCGTGGATCTGTGCCAAGACCTCCTCGGGCAGGAGCGCAAGATGTCCGATCGCGGACTCGGGATCGGCGGCCATCGCACCGAGCAGGATTTGCAGTTGCCCGGCCATCGCGGCGGCTGAGGTGGCATCAATGCGGTTGGGAGCGTACTCCAACCACAAGCTGCCATCCGCCTGGAAACGGTAGACCAGATAGGAATCTTGCGGTTGCGGGTCGACGTCGCCGCTGACAATGCCGATCGCGGCCAAGTGCAGCGGACTACCGGTTTCGGCATCGAGAGTGCGCGCCTGCAGGTCCTTCAGGAATGGCGGCAAGGCGCGGCAGGCATCGAGCTGCAGGTCGATGGACTGCATGGTGTCGGCGAAGGATTGATCCGACGCAAGTTCGACACCGAGAGGAATGGATGCGGACAACAGTCCACCAAATCCATCGATGCGCGTGAGCAGATCCTCATCGACATAACGCACGCGGAAACTCGGCTGCCGCGACAGGCGCTTCAAGTGCACCAGGCAGGCGGTGCGCAGGGCGGAACGTCGGACATCGCCTTCGAAGGTCCGCAGGAAGGCTTCGGGGACCTGCAGATCAAGGCGCACCAGGGAATCCGGAGTGCGATCCTGATCCTGGTCATAGGCGAGGCGCAGGGCGTCGCAGGAACCTAGGCGTTGTTGCCAGCGTTGCTCGGAAGACGCGATCTCCGGCATCAAAGCGCCAAGGCCGGAAAGATATCCGGCATGCGGGGCCTGCAAGACTTGGCCGACGCGCAAACCGAAACGCTGCAACACGGCGTCGACCGAAAGTGGAGTGCCGCGCAGGCATTGGAAGGACGTCATCCGCAGATTCCCATCCCCACAAGCCACTACCAAACCTCGGTCATCCGACGCCGCGACGATGGTGCCGATCTTGAGGTCATCCGTCGCCGGCTCCGCGATCGCCGCCGTCACCCCGACGGCCTCCCCTTCCTGCACCAACTTGGCCATGCAGAACGGATTGGCATAACCGCCATAATCCAAGGCGCGCACCTGCGCCTCCAATGCGGGCGCCCGACGTTCCCAATCGAGGCAACCCCAGTGCGCCGGACGTTGATCCTGCGTGAAGACCGTGCGGCCCTTGCTCTCTTGCGCGGTGCAAGTGACTTTGCCCAAAGCCAACTCCGGCAACAAGGTTTCGAAGCCCTGCAAAGCTGCTTCGAAACACTTCATATTCAGCGAAAGCGAGGTTTCTCCCTCCTCTATCGCGACCGGAATTTGTTTCAGGACTTCGCCAGCCCCGACTTCCTCTTCGGCGAGGTGCCAAGTGATGCCATAACTGCGTTCCTGCGCCATCAAGGCCCAGGCTGGACCATGCGGTCCGGAGTAACGCGGCAGCGGGCTATCTTGGATGTTGATCGCCGCCAAACCGGGCAAATTCCGCAGAAACTCGGGCAATCCGCGGGTCCAGGTGATGCTGAACAGGTAGTCGCATTGCAGGTCGGCGACATCCTCGGCCAATAGGTCGGAAGCGCCGCGCACCTCGATGCCCTGCGCCTCGGCCCAGGTCCGCACCCGGGTGGCGTCGGTCAGAATCGCGGTGATCGCGAAATTCGCGGCCAAAAGACGTTCTGCGCACTCCAGAAGCAGCGTGTCAACGCCGATGAGTACACAGCTGAGCTTGTCCGGGTTCTGGTTGGAATCCATAATGGCGGCGAGGGGAACCGACCGAGAGGAAGGTATCTCCTCGAAGAAAACTACCACGGGTGAAGGCCGGATACCCGCGCCTTTTCCTGAATCCCATCACTTCATGCCTTCTTCTACGGAGCTGACCGGAGACCTACCGGATACGGCCATCGCAGTCGTGGGTAGCGCATGCCATTTGCCCGGCGCGATGGACGTCGCGAAGTACTGGCAGAACCTCCGCAATGGCGTCGAGTCGATCCGCTTCTTTACGGATGAAGAGCTGGTGGAGGCGGGCATTCCCGCAGCGCAATTGGGCGTGCCGGGTTATGTCAAAGCGAGCCCCGTGTTGGAGCGCGTCGGTGGTTTCGATCCGGCCTTCTGGGGTATCTCGCCGAAGGATGCCGCGATCATGGATCCGCAACATCGGCACTTCTTGGAGTGTGCGCATGAAGCACTCGAAGATGCTGGCCATGATCCGCAACGATTCGACGGCACCGTCGGCGTGTTCGGAGGTTGCGGCGCCAACAGCTACCTGATGTTCAACCTGCTGACCAATCCCCAGTTGGTGGATCAGGTCGGCATGTTCTTATTGCGTCATACCAACAACGACAAGGATTTCCTCACCACCTTCACTTCCTATCAGCTGGGATTGGATGGGCCGAGTGTCGGAGTGCAAACAGCCTGCTCGACTTCGCTGGTAGCGATCCACGTCGCGGCGCAGAGTTTGCTCAATGGTGAGTGCGACATGGCCTTGGCCGGTGGCTCCACCGTCGAGCTCCCCCACATTTCTGGCTATCGCTTCCAAGAAGGCGAGATCCTGTCGCCCGATGGCCATTGCCGCCCCTTTGATGCAGCCAGCGCCGGCACCGTCTTCGGCAGTGGTGCCGGCATGGTGGTGTTGCGCCGACTCAGGGATGCACTCGAAGATGGAGATGACATCCGCGCCGTCATCCGTGGCTCGGCGATCAACAATGATGGTGATCGGAAGGCCGGTTATCTGGCTCCAAGCGTGGATGGACAAGCCCACGCTGTTGCCGAGGCCTTGGCGATTGCGGAAGTGGATGCCACTTCGATCGATTATGTCGAGTGTCATGGCACGGGAACACCAGTCGGCGATCCGATTGAGGTCGCCGCGCTGACCCAAGCCTTCCGCGAGACAACCGATGCGGTTGGTTTCTGCAGTTTGGGTTCGGTAAAGTCGAATATCGGCCATGCGGACACCGCCGCTGGTGTCGCGAGTTTCCTGAAGGTGGTGGAAGCCCTGCGTCATGCGGAATTGCCGCCGAGTCTGCACTTTGAGCGCCCCAACCCTTTGTTGGAATTGGAGCAAAGCCCCTTCCGCGTGCAGTCGAAGTTGGAGGCCTGGCCGCAACGCACGACGCCGAGACGCGCGGGCGTGAGTTCGACCGGCGTAGGCGGCACCAATGCGCATGTGGTCTTGGAGGAGGCGCCCAAACTTTCCTTCACGCCGTCGGAACGGAAGACCCAACTCTTACCTCTGGCAGCGAAGACGCCAGCAGCACTCGCAGCCATGGCCGAACGCCTTGCGGCAGCCTTGGAAGCGGCGCCGGAACGTCCCATGGAAGATGTGTCGTTCACCTTGCAGGTCGGGCGCACGCCCTATCCGCAACGTCGGGCCATTGCCGCACGCGATCATGCCGAAGCGATTCGCCTGTTGCGCCAACCGCAGCCGCAGTTCAGCCGCTTAGGCGTGGATTCACAGACTGGCGCTGCACCGGAAGTGAGTTTCCTCTTGCCCGGCGGCGGCAGTCAGTACGTCGGTATGGCGGAGGACCTCTACCGCGGGGAAGAAGTATTCCGCGACGTGTTGGACCGCGGTTTCGCTTGGATGACCGCGCAGGAAGGCGTCGACCTCAAGAGCCTGATGTTCGGCGACAAGGGTGCCGAGGCCCAAGCCGCTTTGGAGCGCCCGTCTTTGCAGCTACCGGCGGTGTTCCTGGTCGAAGCCGGGCTTGCCGCCCTGTGGATGTCTTGGGGCGTGCAACCGGCCAACCTCCTGGGGCATAGTCTCGGAGAGAATACGGCTGCATATCTGGCGGGCGTGTTCCGCTTTGAAGACGCACTTGGCCTAGTCGCCTTGCGCGGACGTCTGTTCGAGAAGCTGCCCGCAGGTGGCATGCTCAGCGTGACCTTGGATGCAAAGACCTTGGCGGCGCGATTGCCGGAGGAGTTGGTCATCGGGGTGCACAATGCGCCGGAGGCCCAAGTCGTTTCGGGCCCCCCGGAAGCTTTGGCGCGCTTGCAGCAACAGCTCGATGCGGAAGCAATCGAATGTCGGCCGGTGCCAATCGATTGCGCCGCACATTCGCCGATGCTCGAGCCGATCCTCGACGAGTTCCGCAGCTACCTGCAGAGCATTCCACGCCAAACTCCGCGCATCCCACTGCTTTCGAATCGCAGCGGCACTTGGATGACGGATGAAGAAGCCACCGACCCGGACTACTGGGTCGGCCATCTGCGTAACACGGTGCGGTTCGATGAGAACCTCGCAACCTTGCTACAGCAGGAAGGGCGAATCCTTCTCGAGGTGGGTCCAGGCAAAGCGCTTGGTTCTTTGGCACGGCAACAACCGGATGCACCGCGCGCGGGTTTGATCCTGTCGTCCTTGCGTCATCCGGAAGAGAAGGTTGATGATCAACAACTGTTGCTCGCCAATCTCGGACAACTGTGGTGCAACGGTCTGTCTCCCGACTGGGAAGCGCTGCAAGGTGATGCACCTCGTCGACGCACCTCCCTGCCCACCTACCCCTTCGAGCGCCAAGATTATTGGATCGAGCCGGGTGCCGGTGCGGTCTTGGAAGTGCCCACCGCGGAAACTGCCGAACGCTTGGAGAACCAGGATGACTGGTTTTCTCACGAGGCGTGGCGCAGCGTCAGTTTGCCGGATCCACCGCGCGATGCCCTGTCGGCGCAACGCCGTTGGCTCCTGTTCCTCGACCGCCAGGGTTTAGGCCAAGCACTCGCCACGGAACTGCGGGATGCCGGTCAAGAAGTGATCACGGTGCAGGAAGGCGACACCTTCTACCGTTTCAATGACCAGGAGTTCGCACTCTCCCCGGAAGCCGGCCGCGGCGATTACGACGCCCTGATCAGCACCTTAAGTGAGGAGGAGCGTCTGCCGCATCGCATCGTGCATTTCTGGGCGATGACCGGCGAGATGGAAGCGCGTCCGGGTTCGAGCATGTTCCACCACAATGAAGAACGCGGCTTCTACAGCCTGTTCTTCCTCGCTCAAGCCTTAGGCGAATTGGATGCGCCACCGCCGATGCAATTCGACGTCGTTTCGGATGGCTTGCAGAAGGTGCGCCCCTCAGACGTCATCCAACCGGAGAAGGCGCTGCTGCTTGGCCCCATTCGCGTGATCCCGCGTGAATACGACTGGCTGCAGACGCGTAGCCTCGACTTGGAGTTCCGTGCGGTCGCGGTGGATGATGCGGAGGCTCGCGTTCAGAGTCTGTTGCCCTTGCTCCTCGGCAAATCCGAAGAGCCCATCCTCGCCATCCGCGACGCGATGGTGTTCACGCCTTCCTCCAAGGCCCTCGACCTCGCACCGACGCCCCCGCAACTCGACTATCTCCCCCATCGGGGCGTGGTCCTGATCACCGGCGGCCTCGGCGGACTTGGCCTCACCATGGCCGAACATCTGGCTTCGCGTTTCCAAGCGCGCCTGGTGCTGCAAGGGCGCTCGGCCTTCCCGCCACGCGATCGCTGGGATCATTGGATCAAGACGCATACCGAACGCGACCGCACCGCACGTTGCATCCATCGTCTACGCGCGATCGAGAAGCAGGGCGCGGAAGTGTTGGTGGTCCAGGGCGATGTCGCGAACCTGGAAGACAACCGCGCCATGTTGGAACAGACCCGACGTCGCTTCGGCGCATTGGATGGTGTGATCCACGCGGCGGGCATCCTGGAAGATGGCGTGATCCAGATGCGCACCCCGGAAGCGGTCGAACGCGTGTTCACACCGAAGGTCCACGGCACCGTGGTCTTGCGTGATCTACTGCGGGAAGAACCACTCCGCTTCTTCCTGCTGTGCTCCTCGACGTCGGTCGCACTGGGGCCGGCTGGACAGGTGGATTACGTCGCGGCGAACGCATTCCTGAATGCCTTGGCGTCGCATGAAGACGGTAAGCCTGGACCCCGCATGATGGCCCTGAACTGGGGCAT